>JAWXBU010000163.1:0-5280 GCA_034440255.1 Planctomycetota bacterium
GCGCGCTGGAGACACTGCGCGCTGGAGACACTGCGCGCTGCGGCCACAACGCAATGAGGTCGCAACAGAATTCAGAATGGAGCCAGAGACGGGATTTGAACCCGTAACCTCCGCTTTACGAAAGCGGCGCACTACCGTTGTGCTACTCTGGCGTTGTTCGAAAGGACATTTCGATGCACTTCTGGCCCCTTTTTGAGGGGCCAGCCTGCATCTGAACGACGCACGCGTCGTCGTTCGGGCCGAAAGACTACCTCACGGCCCCACGCGATCGCTAGCTATCGGTCGCTCATCCGCGCAACTTGCGCAAGAGATCCGCGCGCGCCTTGCCATCCATCGAGATCGACCCGATGGCTTGCGCAGCTGCTTCGCGGACGCCCATCGAGGCGGCCGACGAGACCACGGATTGCACCTTTTCGAGGGCTGCGGCATCCAGAGCGTTGCCGTGGCGACCGAGAAGATTCGACAGGCTGCGTCCGGCCGCCGTGCGGGCTTCGTCGGAACGCTTTTCGTCGGTGAGAGCGGCGACGAGAGCCGCCGCTTCCGCCGGACCGCCCGAGGCGCCGATCGCCTGCATGGCCGGGATCGCCGTCTTGTCCGCGCGACCGACCGCGTTGACGAGACCGGCTTGCGCGGCCGAGAGGTCGCCCATGCCGAGTGCGCCGAGTTGCGCCAGAACAGCACTCGAACGAGTGGCGAGGTCTTCGGCCAGAGCGCGATCGCCCGTCATCTCCTTCGAGAGCGCAGCTTCGACCGCGGCCGTGTCCTCGCCCTTCATCGCGCCTTGGATGCGGTCGCCGAAATTGGCTGCGGCCGCGTCGTCGTTCGTCATGAGCACGATGGCCGTGTTCGCGAAACGCTCGTCAGCGCGAATCTCGTCGACGACTTGCGCCGTCGTCATGTCCGGCAACGCATCCGCGACGAGCACGAGGTCGACGTGCGGCGCACGGCGCAGCATACCGAGCGCGCGCGCACCGGAGTTCGAGCGATTGACGTATACGTTCATCTTCTCGAGCTTCAGCGCGGCACTCTCCGAGCGCGCGACGTCGTCCGAGATCACGACCGCGACCTTGATCACTTCGCGTCCGGCGGCCTCGCCGAGAGCCGCGACCACTTCCGCGCCCGGATTCGTGCGCATGCGCGCCGCGATCGAACCCAGCGCGACGGCTGCTTCCGAACGGAGCGCGCCGTCCGAACTCTTCAGAGCGGCAGTGAGACCCGGCGTCGGACCCTTGGCGAGCGGCGCGAGCACACGGCAGAGCGCTCCCCCCGTCGAGGCATCGATGCGTTCGGTCGACCACTTCAACGCCAAGTCGAGCGCGTCGGCTCCAGCGGCGTTGACCGCGGTCAGTGCTTGACCGGCCGTGTTCTTCCATTCCTTCGGATCCTGACCGGCCGCGACCATCGCGTCGATCTTGTTCTGCATCTCGACGTAGGCGCGCGCGAGTCCCGCGAGAGCCGGCGTCGACTGCGGATCGGCGGCGAGAGCCGCGTAGTACTGGCGCTTGCTCATCTCGCTCGAGTACAGCTGACGCGGGATCTCGACGGCGACCAAGTGATCGTCCTTCCAGTCCCAAACGACGTCGCCGGCTTCGCCGAAGCGCAGCGCGGTGTCGCGGCGCAAGTAGTAGTCGTCACCCGACTTCAACAGGTTTTCGAGCGCGCTCTTCGTCGGCGCCAATTTCGCGACGGCCGCGGCAGCGGCCTGCTTGACGACCGGATCGGTCTCGGTCTCGGCGAGCGATTGCAGTGCGCCCGTCGAGCGCGCGTCGCCGATGTTGCCGAGCACGTGTGCGATGTTGCGACGCATGACCGGGTTCTTGGTTTGAAGCGCCTCGACCAGCGGCACGACGACGTCGGTGCTCATCTGGGCCAAGCCGTGCATCGCGAGCACGCGCTTGTCTTCGTCGCCGCCGTCGGCGAGGTAGGGCAACAAGTAAGGCACTGCGTACTCGCCGTGATCGGCCGAGAGCGTGCGGATCGCCAAGCGACGCTCGATCGGGTCCTCGCTCGTGATGGCCTTCGAAACGGAAGCGACGATCGCATCCTTGTCGTTGCGCAGCGCCTTGCGTTCCGCGCCCGCGAGATCGATCAAGCGGCGCGCCGCCAGTTCCATCTCACCACCTTCGACCAGCATGTCGCGCCAGTCGCGGTAGTCGGTCGACTTCCACATCTCGTACGCCGCCTTCTGATCGGGCGACGAGGCGATGACCTTCTGCAGCGCGCGCAAGGCTTCGTCCTTGTGCCCGCGTTGCAGTTGTTCCACCGCGAGGCGGAACGTGTCCTGCAGCTCGTCGAAACGGAGAGCCCAAATCGGGGACTCGAAAGCGGCCAATGCGAAGCACAGGCCGAGCGTCCGGCGCAGTCCGGTCATGATTGTCCTCTCGCGTGGGGAGATTGAAACGCGGTCTTCGTGGGGGGGGACGGTGGTCGAAATGCGGTGGGCCCATTCGCAGCGCGAAGGCCCTGAGCGCGGGTGCTTGGTTTGGGTGGCGGGGTCCACGCGCGGTGGAGTCGCTACGGTCGACAAGCGGTCGGGGATGATATCGGGGAGGAAGGCCTGGTCAAGCGTGACGCGGCGATGTGCGCGCTTCGGCCTGTCGTCCAAGGGCCACACCTACCCGCCCCGTTCACCCTGGCAACCGAACCGCTTCCAAAACAAACCCACATCCAGCCCCGCACCTACCCCACCGAAATCTTCCCCAGCACCCTTCCCGTAAGCGCCCCCGTCGCTCCAGCATGCGAGAGCGGCACTTCGAGCACCGTCGCCGCCCCCAAAACCGCGAACACCAAGGCCTCGCGCGCATCCGGATCGATCCGGTACGCATCCGACGAAACCACCCGGACTCCCGTCGCCGCTCCGAGCGCCCGCATCAGGGCCTGGTTGTGCACTCCTCCGCCGGCGACGAGGAGTTCGCGCACGGCCTCGGGAACGAATGCTCGGAGCGCCCGAGCGACCGCTTCGGCCACGACCGCCGTGGCACACGCGAACAGGTCTGCCGGCTCAGCCGACGACACGCCGTGCCGCCGCGCACGCTCGACGAAATCCTCCACGAAGTTCTCGCCGAAGGTGTCGCGCCCCGTGCTCTTCGGCGGACGCTTCTCGAAGAACGGATGACCCAAGATTTCGTCGACGAGCGCGCGCTGCACCCGCCCGCGAGCCGCAGTCGCGCCATCGCGATCACACGCCGCTCCCAAGAATCTGCGGGCCAATCCGTCGAGCAGTGCATTGGCCGGCCCGGTGTCGAACGCGAGCACTTCACCCGCACGCGCGCCGATCCACGTGACGTTGGCCATCCCGCCCAAATTCAAAATCGCGCACGGTTTCGGCACAGCCGCGAACAGGATCGGATCGGCGAGCGCCGACACAGGCGCGCCCTCGCCGCCGGCCGCGATGTCGCGCTGACGAAAATCCGATGCGACCGCGCAGCCGGCGGCTTCCGCGACGAAATCACCGTCGCCGAGCTGCAACGTCGCCGCGCCGGACGCATCGGTCCCGTCGTGATGCCACACCGTCTGTCCGTGGCTCGCCACCAAGTCGAGGACGATGCCGTGACGATCGGCGACCGCGCGAGCTGCTGCACCGAAGGCCCGACCCAGATCGCGGTTCAAACGCGCGATTTCCCCGAGCGAAACGGCACTTCCGTCGAGCAAGGCGCGCACGCGCGTGCGCACGGACGCGGGATACTCCTCGATCGAGAACGCCAGCGTCTCGGGCGCTTCGATCACGCCGTCGCGAGAGCGGATGCGCGTGATCGCCACGTCGATTCCGTCGGCGGACGTGCCTGACAAGACGCCGGCGACGACGGCTCCGACGCTCTCGAACTGCGCACCTAAGTCTTGGATCGTCACGCAGCGCCAAGATAGCGAGCGCCGCCCTCGGTTGGCACGCTGTGCGCATGGGCACCAAAGCCACTCCGAGCGAATCTCGCGTCCCGATCCTCGTCGTCGACGACGCCGCGGACATCCGGCTGGCGCTGGAGATGACGCTCCAATACCAAGGCTTCGAAGTGTGGACGGCGAAGGACGGCGAGGAAGCGCTGCGCCGGATCGAAACCGAGGAAGCGAAGGGTCGGCGGCCGGGCGTCGTGCTCACGGATCTGAAGATGCCGAAGCTCGACGGCATGGGCCTGCTCGAGAAAATCCTGGCGCGTCCGAATCCCCCGCCGGTCGTGATGATCTCGGGTCACGGCGACATCGCAACCGCCGTCGAAGCGGTGAAGCGCGGCGCGTCGAACTTCTTGGAGAAGCCGCTCGACGACAACCGCGTGATCGTCACGTTGAAGAGCGCGCTGCGCGAGGAACGACTGTCGAGCGAGAACCGGCGCTTGAAGAAGAAGCTCGCCGCAGGGTTCGAACTCGTCGGCGAGAGTCCCGCGATGCAGCGCTTGCGCTCACAAGTCGCGGTCGTCGCCGCAGCGGACGCGTCGGTGCTCGTCACCGGCGAAAACGGCACAGGAAAAGAGGTCGTCGCGCGCAACATCCACCATCAGTCGCCGCGCGCGGAGGGACCGTTCGTCACGGTGAATTGCGCGGCGATCCCCGACGAACTGATCGAGTCGGAATTGTTCGGACACGAAAAAGGCAGCTTCACCGGGGCGATCGAGCGCCGCATCGGGCACTTCGAAGCGGCGAACGACGGCACGCTTTTCCTCGATGAAATCGGCGACATGCCGCTCGCGGCGCAAGCGAAAGTTCTGCGCGCGCTCGAGACGCACGAGGTGACGCGCGTCGGAGACAGCGCGCGCATTCCGGTCGACATCCGCGTCGTGGCTGCGACGAATGCGGACCTCGCGTCGAGCGTCGAGAAGAAGTTGTTCCGACTCGATCTCTTCTACCGCTTGAACGTCGTGCCGCTGCACGTGCCGGCATTGCGCGATCGACTCGAAGACGTGCCCGAACTCGCGCGGCGCTTCTTGGGAGACATCGCGCGACGCTCCGGCCGCAGTGCACACGATCTCGCACCGAACGCGCTCGAACTCCTGATGTCGATCGACTACCCGGGCAACGTACGCCAGTTGAAGAACTTGCTCGAGGGCGCGAGTGTCTTCGCGCAAGGCGCGCAAGTGACGCGCGCCGAGCTCGAAGCGATCCTCTCGAATGGTCCCGCGCTCGCCGGCGCGCCCGATGCGCTCGCCAAATTCGTCCCCGCGTTCGATCCGTTCGAATGCCCGACGTTCGAAGAGTTCAAGGAGAAGAGCGAGATGCTCTTCATCCAGAAAAAGCTCGGCGAAAACGAAGGCAACGTGAAGCGCACGGCAGAGCGGCTCGGCATGCAGCGCA
>JAWXBU010000164.1:0-37267 GCA_034440255.1 Planctomycetota bacterium
GCTCGAGCTCGAGCCCAAGGCATTCACCGAGTTGTGTTCGAGCATCGAACGCGAGTGGACGGAGTGGGGCAAGACCCTCGACGTGCCGACGAGCAAGATGCTCACGCCCGACGAAATCCAAATTCGCGCGATGGCTCCCGAAATCGTCGTTGCGCCGTTGCCCGTCGGAATCGTCACGACAGTAGAGCCCGTTGCCGAAGCGAAGAAGCCGCTGCGCATTCTCGCCGTCGACGACGATCAAATCTCCCTCAAGCTGCTCGCCGTGACACTGCGCAAATCGGGTCACGAAGTCATGACGGCGAAGAACGGTGAAGAAGCGCTGAAATTGGCGCTCGAAAACAGTCCGCAAGTCGTCATTGCCGACTGGATGATGCCGGAGATCGACGGACTCGAGCTGTGCAAATCACTGCGTCGCATCGACTACGGCCGCAACGTGTTCTTCCTCTTGCTCACGGGGCAAGCCGAAGAGGATCGCATCGTCGAAGCGTTCGACGCCGGCGTCGACGACTACGTGGTGAAGCCGTTCAATCCGCGCGTTCTCTTGGCGCGCATCAAAGGCGGGCAGCGCGTCGTCGAGTTGCAGGAACGAGTTGCGAGCGACCGCAAGATGATCATGCGTCAGGTCGCCGAACTCGGATTGATGACCCGCAAATTGCGCAGCGCCGCCCTCACGGACGTGCTCACTGAGCTGCCGAATCGTCGTTACGCGATGAAGCGTCTCGAAACAGATTGGGACACGGCAACGCGCACCGGAAGTCCGCTCTCCGTCATCATGATCGACATCGATCACTTCAAACGAGTGAACGACACGCACGGCCACGACATCGGCGACATCGTGCTGAAGGAAACTGCGCGCGTGCTGCGGTCGACGACGCGGCAAGGCGAGGAAACTTCGCGCTTGGGTGGCGAAGAGTTCTTCGTCGTCTGTCCCAGTTCGACCGAGTCACAGGCCGCCGTCTGCGCAGAGCGGCTGCGCAGCGCGGTGGAGCGCAATCTGATCAAGAGCGGCGGTTTCGACGGCAACGTCACCATCAGCATGGGCGTTGCCCAGCGCACGCCGGAGATGGCCAACTTCGACACTCTCATCAAAGCCTCCGACGAAGCCGTGTACGCATCGAAAGCGGCGGGTCGCAATCGCGTTTCGATTTCGAGCACGTGTACGAGGAAGGCGAAGTCGGCCTGAGCGCTGATTTCGAACAGGAAACGCGTTGATCTACAAGCGATTCGAGGAACTGAAGCAGTCAGGTGCACTGCCGACACCGTCCGGAGTGGGACTGGTGATCTTGCGTCGCACGCAGAGCGAGAATTGCTCCCTCGAAGAGTTGTCGCAGTGCATCCAGGTCGATCCGGCACTGAGCGGACGCGTCATCAAGCTGGCCAATGCGACAGCGCTCGCCGGAGCACCGCCGGTCACGACCGTCCAGCACGCAACTCGACAACTCGGCATCCGCGCCGTGCGCGGCGTCGCGCTGGGCTTCACGCTGGTGCCGTCGAATGGAACCGGAGCCTGCGCGAGATTCGACTACGATCGCTATTGGTCGTACTCACTCGCAGCGGCTGCTGCAGCTCGCATTCTCGCCGAAGAACGCGGCGTCATCGATCCGGTCGAAGCCTTCACGTGCGCTTTGATGTCGCGTCTAGGCATGCTCGCTCTGGCGACCGTTTACCCCGAGCCGTTCTCGAAAGTGCTCGATGGTGCGCGTCGCAAACCGAAGAGCGAAATGATCGCGGCGGAGACCTGTGCTTTCGAGATCCAGCACTGGGAAGTCGCGGCCTCGATCCTCGAAGACTGGGGTTTCTCCGACGTGTTCACCGGAGCGATCCTCGCGCAAGGTTCGACGACGAAGGACGCGAACGCCGACGACCCGTTGCAGATCGCGATGTCGACGATCTTGCTGGAGAGCTCCGTGATCGCGGACGCGCTCGTGTCGTCGATCCAGGAGCACGACTGGCCGCTAGGAGCGGATTGGTTGACGCTCCTGGCGCCGACAGCCGAGCCTGAAGTCTCTCTCGAAACTCTGCGTCCCGTGCTCGAGCGCACGCGACTCTTGTGGGAAGAGTGGGGCGCCCTGTTTCGGATTCCGACGACTGCAGGGCAGACGTCCACGTTCGTCGAAACGACACCTACAGCGCTGACGAAGCTCGTGTCCGCCGAACCGCGCCAAGTTTTCAAGCATGCGCAGGACCGTGACGAGCGGACCGAGTTGGACCCGCTCGCGCCCGGCGAAATCAAGGTCCTCGTCATCGACGACGATCCACGCATCGTGCGTCTTTTGTCGCACCATTTGCGTCAAGCCGGCTATCAAGTCGTCACCGCGAACAACGGTGAAGACGGCTTGCGCATCGTGCTCGATCAATCGCCGCACATCGTCGTAACCGACTGGATCATGCCCGAGATGACGGGCATCGAAGTGTGCCGGGCGCTGCGCAAGATCGATGCTGGTCGCAAGACGTACGTGCTGATCCTCACAGCACGAGAAGACGAGCAACAAGTCGTCGACGCGTTCGCCGCGGGCGCCGACGACTACGTCACGAAGCCGTTCAATGCGCGGATCCTGGTCGCTCGTGTTCAAGCCGGACAACGCATGATCGAACTGCAGCGTCAAGTCGAGGCCGACAAGACGCTGCGCATGAACCAAGTGGCCGAAATGGGGCTCTTGACGCGGAAACTGCGAGCTGCGGCGCTGACGGACGTGCTCACGGAACTTCCCAATCGACGCTACGCGATCATGCGGCTCGAGCAGGAATGGGCCGAGTCGGTACGCATGAATCGTCCGCTGTCGGTGGTGATGGTCGACATCGATCACTTCAAGCGCATCAACGACACGTACGGTCACGACGTGGGCGATGTCGTTCTGAAACAGACTGCGGCCGTGCTGCGGGCGCGGACTCGACGCGGCGACGTGGTGTGTCGTCTCGGCGGTGAAGAGTTCCTCGTCATCAACGTGAACAGCACGCTCGATCAAGCGATCTTGTGCGCCGAGCGTCTGCGCAGTTCGGTTGCGGCGAACGTGATCCGTTGCGAGGGCTTCGAAGGGGCGGTCACAGTCAGTCTCGGTTGCGCCGAGAAGATGATCGACACGAAGGACATCGACGACCTCTTGAAGTCTGCCGATGAGTCCGTGTACGAAGCGAAGTCGGGCGGTCGCAATACGATTCGCAGTCGCCGGAATCGCTTCCCCGAGAGCGCCTGAGGCCGTCGTTCGTGAGGCGCTTTCAGCCGATTCTCCTGGGCCTGCTGGCGGTTGGAATCCTCGTCTACTTCTTCGTCGAGTCGCGCGGAATGGAGCGGACGGAGCACACGAACGGCGACTTGTCGTTGGCGAAGATGCGAAGCGCGGCGAGCGATTTCGAGCGCCAAGTCCTGAGGGCGCGCAATGAATCGAGCCGGGCCAGCGACCGACTTGCCGAATCGTTCGAGCGCATGAGTCGAGCACTCGCCGATGTCGAGCTGAGGACGCAAAGTGTCGCCGACGAGGAGTTCGCGAAACTCTTGGAGCGTCAACAGCGCACGATCGAGCCGTTGAAGGGACACGCGGACACCCTGGGCGCTGCGTGCTCGCGCTACACGACGGCGTTGCAGGCTATCCCTGAAAAAACCGCGGCTGTCAACCAACTCTCCAAGCTCGACTCCGACACGGCCGCTGCAGTCGACCATGCGTTGACGCAGGTGGCGTTGCTGCAAGTCTCTGCCGTGGCCGAGCCGAGCACGAGCCTCTCGACGGCGCTGGGCAAGTTGCGCGAAAAATCCAAGCTCAATCCGAAGCTCGCTCCTGCACTCGACGGGTTCGTGCGAGCGGTCGATTCAGTGCTGGCGGAAAAGCACACGATCGAATTCGAGCTCGCGACGATCGACGACGCGGCGATCGGTCGCAGCATCGGAGAGATGCACGTCGCGTTCGAATCGGCATTCGACGATCAACTCGAAAACGCCGAGCACTTTCGCATCGCGCTCTACGTGTTCTCCGTCGCGCTACTCGGCCGACTGTTGCAGATCATGCTCGAGTTGAAGAAGCGGACGCGCGAATTCGACGAGGCCAATCGCACGCTCGAAGCCCGTGTCGACGAGCGCACGCTCAAACTCTCGGCCGCGAACCTCGCGCTCAAAGTCGAGATCGTCGAGCGCGAGCGCGCCGAAATCGAATCCCAGAACGCACTGGCCCAAGCTGAAGCAGCGAGTCGCACGAAGAGCGAGTTCCTGGACAACACGAGCCATGAAATCCGCACGCCGATGACGTCGATTCTCGGCTTCTCGGAGCGCCTGCTCGATCCAGGCCTGACCGATGCAGACAAGGTGGAAGCGCTCAGTCGCATCCGTCGCAACGGCGAGCACTTGCTGCAGATCATCAACGACATCCTCGACATCTCCAAGATCGAAGCGGGGATGCTCGCGGTCGATCGCATTGCGTGCTCGCCGCACGACATCGTCGCCGAAGTGCACGGTGCGATGGACGTGCGGGCTGCGATCGCAGGCATCGAGCTCAAAGTCGAATCGATCGGCGGCATTCCGGAGACGATCCTGACCGATCCGGTGCGACTGAAACAGATCCTCCTCAACCTCGTCGGCAACGCGATCAAGTTCACCCAGCGCGGTTGGGTGCGCTTGCTCGTCACTCTCGAAAGCGGCGCCGTTCCGCGCTTGCGCTTCGCCGTCATGGACACCGGCATCGGCATGGAGACCGAGACGGTGACGCGCCTCTTCCGACCGTTCATGCAGGCCGACTCGTCGACGACGCGGCGCTTCGGTGGAACGGGGCTCGGCCTCTCGATCTGCAAGCACCTCGTCGAGCGACTCGGCGGTTCGATCGAAGTGACGAGTGAAGTCGGCGCGGGGAGCGTATTCACGTTTTCGATCGACACCGGATCGCTGACCGACGTGAAGATGCGCCGCGGTCAAAACCTCTCGTTTCTCGCTGAATTCACGGACTCGGACGTTCCCTTCACGACGCCACGCTTGTCCGGTGCGCGCATCCTGCTCGTCGAAGACGGCGAGGACAATCGGCGCCTCATCGGGTTCATCCTCGCGGCGGCCGAAGCGTGCGTCGAGATCGCAGTCGACGGCGGTGAAGCTTTGACGAAAGTGCGTGCCGCGGAGGCAGCGGGTCAGCCGTTCCACTTGATCGTGATGGACATGCAGATGCCCGTCGTCGACGGTTACGAAGCCTCGCGGCGCCTGCGTTCAGAGGGTTGCCAGAGCTCGATCATCGCGCTGACCGCTCACGCGATGTCGACGGATCGCGACAAATGTCTCGAAGCCGGATGCGACGATTTTTGCACGAAGCCGATCGTGCGCCACACGTTCCTCTCCACGATCGCCAAGTGGTTCGAGAAGGCGACCGGTGGAGTCCCGCTCGCTGCACCGCGCGTGCTCACGGTCGCCGAAGAAGCGCAACAAGACGAGGAGCTCATGGAACTCGTGCGCATGTTCGTCGCGGATCTGGGCACGGACGTCAGCGACATGCGCAAGGCGCTCGGCTCAGGCGACCTCGCCGAGCTCTCGATCATCGCGCACCGCCTGAAAGGTGCCGCTGGCAGCTACGGATTCCCGTCGCTCACGACGCACGCAGCGATCCTGGAGAAGGACGCGAAGAACGGAGCTTCGAAGGACGACCTCGAGCGCGATATCGCCGCCCTCGAGCGACTGTGCGATGCGGCGATCGCCGAAAAAGGCGCGGCGTAGCAGATTCGCGGGAGCTGCGCGAGAATAGCTGCGTCCGAATCGAGTAACGTCGACCCGCACGCCATGAACGAAAACTACACTGCTCTGCTCGGCATCCTCACTGGACTCGGACTCTCGGCAGCGTGCGGATTCCGCGTCTTCGTCCCACTGCTCGTCGCGTCGATCGCTGTCCGTTCGGGTGCCATTCACGTCGCCGACGACTTCGCATGGATCGGATCGGTGCCCGCGATCGTGTGTTTCTCGGTGGCGACTTCGTGCGAAATCGCTGGCTACTTCCTCCCTGGCGTCGACCACTTCCTGGACGTGATCGCGACTCCGGCCGCGATCGTCGCCGGCACGCTGCTCACGGCGAGCTTCATCACCGACATGCAACCGTGGTTCCGTTGGTCGCTCGCCGTCGTCGCCGGTGGCGGCATCGCAGGCACGGTGCAAGCGACGACCGTCGTGACGCGCGCAGCCTCGGGCTTGCTGACATTCGGACTCGGCAATCCTGTCGTGGCAGCCGGCGAGCTCGCGGGCGCGACGACGATAGCGATTCTGGCGGCGATCCTGCCGGTCCTGGCGCTCCTCCTGGTCCTCGTGCTGGTCGTTTGGATGTGGTCGCGCCGCAAGCAACCCCGTGCGCAGCGCGTCGACGAGAGTGCCGCCGGTTGGGGCTCGCGAAGCTGAATTCCACGTCGCCCGATCGCTAGATAGACTCGGGCGCATGAACACAGCGAGCAGCAAGAGTTTCGTCGACGAAACCTGGTCTAAATCGATCGTTCCGGCGATCACCGAATACATCAGGATCCCGAACAAGTCGCCTTCGTTCGACCCCGAGTGGAAGAAGCACGGTCACATGGACCGCGCCGTCAAATTGATCGAGACGTGGTGTCGATCGCGCGACATCGAGGGCATGCAGATCGAAGTCGTGCGACTGAAGAACGAGAAGGGTGAAGAGCGCACGCCCGTCATCTTCATGGACATTCCAGGCACTGCCGGACTCGGCGGAGACACGGTTCTCCTCTACGGCCACCTCGACAAGCAACCCGAGTTTTCCGGCTGGAATCCGGGCCTTTCACCGTGGGAACCGGTGATGCGCGGTGAGCGCTTGTACGGACGCGGCGGTGCCGACGACGGCTACGCGGCGTTCGCTTCCTTGACCGCGATCGAAGCTCTGAAGCGGCAGAAGGTTCCTCACGCGCGGTGCGTCGTCTTGATCGAAGCGTGCGAAGAGAGCGGCAGCTACGACTTGCCGTTCTACATCGATCACCTCGAAAAGCGCATCGGCGACGTGAGCCTCGTCATCTGTTTGGATTCGGGCTGCGGCAACTACGATCAGCTGTGGAGCACGACCAGCTTGCGCGGCCTGATCGGCGGCAACCTCGTGGTCGAGACCATCAAGGAAGGCGTTCACTCCGGCGACGCGTCGGGCATCGTTCCGAGCTCGTTCCGCGTTCTGCGCCAAGTGCTCTCACGCCTCGAAGACGAGAGCACGGGCAAGATCCTGTCGCAGGATTTTCACGTCGACATCCCGAAACAACGCATCGAGCAGGCCAAGGTGGCGGCGAAAGTCCTCGGGAACGAGGTGTGGAACAAGTACCCGTGGCACGACGGCGTGAAGCCGATGCACACGGACAACACCGAGTTGATGCTGAATCGCACGTGGCGTCCGGCGCTCTCGATCACCGGCGCCAAAGGCCTCCCCGACTTGGAGAGCGCGGGCAACGTGCTGCGCCCGCTCACCGCAGTGAAAATCAGTCTGCGCGTTCCGCCGACGTGCGACACGCAAGTCGCGACGAAGAAGCTGAAGGCGCTGCTCGAAAAAGACGCGCCCCACGGAGCGAAAGTGACCTTCGACGGCGAGAAATCGAGCGGCGGTTGGAACGCTCCCGAACTCGCGCCGTGGCTCGAAGCCTCGGTCGATCGCGCGTCGAAATCGTTCTTCGGCAAGGAAGCCGTCTACATGGGCGAGGGCGGATCGATCCCGTTCATGGGGATGCTCGGCAAGAAGTTCCCGCAGGCGCAGTTCCTCATCACGGGCGTGCTAGGTCCGCACAGCAATGCGCACGGGCCGAATGAGTTCCTCGACATTCCGACGGCTCGCAAGCTGACGGCGTGCGTCGCGCAAGTCGTCAGCGAGCACGTCACGCGCAACACAGCGCCGGCGATGTCTGCGCGCTGATCATGCATTCGCGGCGAGGTGCGGAACCGGACTCTGCACGTCGCCGCGAACTTCGTTCGACTTCGTGAGAGCGGGGCCCAGCGCGCTCACTTGCCCTTCGCGATCCAATCGAGGAAGCGCCACTCTAGGCTGTCCGTCTCGCCGCTCTTGCCGCTCAACGGCAGCGCATAGATCTCAGCCACTTGCGCGTCGAGCGCCTTCGTCCCGTCGCGATTCGCCAGCGCTTTCATCAACTTCTGATACTTCACCTCGGACTCGGCGGGGCCGCTCTTGTCGCCCATCGTCTGCAGCCAGTGCAGGAATCCGCACTTGTACGCGCGGAAGAACTCGCGGAAATCGGTGACGAATTCGGGCGGCGGATACGTGCGGATCTTCGCGTTCACCCCCATGAACGGCGCGCTGACGACGTAGCGCTTGTTGCCGTCGAGCGACGTGATCGAGAAGTGAGCGGCCTTGTCCTTCACGACGATTGGATCGAGCCCCGGCGGACCGTCCTTGGTGACGCCTTTCGCACCGAGCTTTTGGCCCTTGCGCAGCGGGAGCGTGAAGTAGTCGCGGCCGAGATTCTCGTGCCACGGATTCACCTTCATGCCGTCGCCGGGCAACGCGGAGATCGGCGGCAGAATTCCGCCCGCTGAATTCCCACCGGGCACGAACTTTTCGTACGCGTTCGTCTTCGCGCCCGTCGTGCCGCGGCCGCCGTCGCCTTCGAGTGCGTTCACTTCGCCGCACAATTCGACTGCCATCGCCAGCGCTTGAGCTTGATTCAAGTGAATCGCGTCACTGTCGCCGTACACCATCCACAAGAAGGTGAGCATCGCCTGCTGCACCGTGTGCTGCAGCATTCCCGTCGGCTCGAACTTGTTCATCGACAGGCCCTGCTTGAACTCCTTGTCCTCCGACCACGGCGGATATTCGAGCGCGAGGATCTGCGTCCAATCGATCCAGAAGTTCGTCCACGTCGTCGTCGTCTTCGTCCACAGCACTGCTTGCTGAGTCGGATCCAACAGCCCCGCGTAACCGAGCATCTGCACGAAGTCGAGGCGCTTCGGTGCGAACAGGATGCGCGTGATCTTGCCGTCGCGCGGCGCCGCGCCCAGCACGTCGGGCTTGCCGATGAAGGCGCCCAAGTTCTTCGACGCGGCTTTCTGTGCATCGGTGGCACCGAGGAACACGAAAAGATCTTTGTCCGGAGCCGATTCCGCGCGCGCGAAATTCGGAGCCTTCCACGACTTGATCCAGGCGATCAACGTCTCGGCGTCCGCTTTCGGAGCATTCAAGCGCTCGTCGCCCTTGGCCAGCCAATCCATCCAATGGACTTGTAGTTGCACGAGCGTCACCGCGATCGAACGCAGGTCCTCGATGTGATGCTTGTCGTCGAGTTGCCAGATCGGATAGGCGATCTCGAACGTGCCGAACGTTCCGCGCACGCAGTGATCTGCGCGCAGTTTGTCGAGCGGCATGTCGGCCACTGCCTCTACTTTGAAGCGCGACTTCAGGAACGTAGTGCCGAAATCACCGAGCGGAAGTTCGTCGTCGTTCTTCTCCAGGAACGGTGCAAACATCATCAGCGCGAGCGCGAGCCAAATCGTCTTCATCGATACCTTTCGTTGTCGACGAGCCGGGTCACCGCCGTCGAGCGCGAACCAGCGTCGGGCGTCGAACTCACTCCGTCAAGCAAAGGCTGTGTGGCGCGCGTCGAAACTCACCACTGCGTCGGCTGGCTCGCGCCGGCTCCGGGTCCGTAGACGATGGCGTTCGCGAGCAAGCGCGCCGTGCCGCGGAACCAGTCGCGGAATACCGGGCTCGAGGCGAACAAGATCACTTGCCCGGAACCCATGCGTTCGACCGTGCAGTACGCGGAATCGGCGATCCGCTCGCGCGCTTCCGGCCACAGCAGTCCCGACAAGCGCATCCGGTCGATCGAGGCGATGCGCACGGCCGTGCGCACGGGAAGCTCGGACAAGAGCGCGCTCGAACCCTCGAAAAACACGGGCAATTCGCTCGAACAGCCGGCGGTGATCCAGACGTCTTCATTGACTTCGCCGCGCAAGATGACGCCTTGCGGCGAGAAGGTCGCGAGGTAGCGATCGCGGCGCTTCTTGTCCTCGCTCTTGGCGTCGTCTTTTTTGTCCGACTTGGAGCCGTCCTTTTTCTCCGGATCCTTTTTGTCGGACTTGTCTGGGCTCTTCTCGTCGCTGTCCTTCTTCGGATCCGCCGCTGAATCGGTGGGCTCCGCAGCCGGCTCTTCCTTGGCTGCAGCCTTCGGCTCGTCGTACAGCGCGGCCTCGTCGATCTTCGACGTGCCGGCTTCGCGTTCACGCTTGACCGAGATCGCGTACTTGTCGAGATCGTCGAGCACCTCGGAACGTTCACGCACCGCGGTGAACTTCGATTCTTTGTCGCACAAGTCGGCCGCGGCGCCGCCGAGCGCGATCAACGTGCCGCCCGAACGAACCCAAGTGCGGACTTTCTCGGCGTTTTCGCTGATGACGGAGCCACCGCCTTCGGGCACGACGAGTACGTTGTAGCGGCGCAGATCGCTGCCCCCGAAATTCTGCGCGTCCAGGTGCGACGACGGCAGTTGCAGGTGCGTGTCGATCAAGTGCCATGCGTGTCCGAACGAATCGCTCGAAATCGGCGTGTTCGACAAGATCGCGATGCGCGGGCGCGCGAGCAGGTCGAAATGTCGTCCGCCCAAGTCGGCTGATTCGTCGCGGCTGCGCGCGGTCGATGTCGCGTACGCCGAAACGCCTGCTCTGGACGCCGCGCGCGCGACGAGTTCGGCGACGTTCGCGGTGTTTTCCGTGCGCCGCACGAGCAAGCTTCCGCGTGCGAACGAGCGCCCTGCTGCGCGGAAACCCTCGTCGGACAAGTTGAGTTGGCAGCCGAGTTCCATCGCAGCGGCCGCAAATCGAACCGCGCCGTCGTCGGTTCCGTCGACGATCCATCCGTACACGGGGTCGTTCGGGTTTGCGAGGGCGACGACGCCGCTCGGTTCGACGAGCAACGCAGTCAATCGCGTCGACTGTACGGCCGAGTCGTTGCACCAGTACGCGTCGAGGTCGTACGCGTGCGCCGGCGACCAAGCCGTGACGTCGTAGGCCTTCGAGCGCTGCTTGCGCTCCAATTCCTTGCGCTCGCGCTCGAGCGACGCCTTGTCGTAGCGCGGATCGAATTCGAGCATCGCTTTGACGAGCGGTGCGAGCGGTTGACGCGCGCGCACGATCAACGCTCCCGCTTTGAAATCGAAATCGTCCTTCGCGCCCGCAGCGACGGTCTTGACGCTCGCGCCGCGGAAGTCCTCGTCCGCGCGCCAAACTTCGATGCCCTGCTCGACGAGGTTGGCGACCATCTTCCGTTCACGGTCCGGGTGGCGGCCCGTGACGAGGACGAACATGCGCTCGTTTCCGGCTGTTTCTGCCGCGCAATTCGCACGTTTGGCCTCGACGTACTCGCGCAAAGCGGCCTCGCGGTTCTGCGCCAACGTGCGCACGTTCGCGACGCTGCCGACGCTCTGGCGATGCACGGCGTCGTGGTACGTCGCGATTTCGCCCGAAGCACGCCGCACCGATTGACCGCGGTAGCGTGCTTGCTCGTACAAGATCCCGCACGCGCCGATGAACGTGCCCCACGAGTCGGTGTAGCCCGGATACCACGAGTCGGCCCACTCGCGCGTGTAGTAACTCCAACCGTAGCGATCGAATGCAGCCGCTTGATCGTTGCCGTACACTGGCCACCAACGCTTCGTGTACTCGGGGAAGTGCGGCGTCAGCGGATCGGTCGCCGGATAGAAGAGGAACGTGTCCATCGACCCCATCTCGTGCGCGTCGACGAGCAGTTGCGGATGCCACGAGTTGATCGCGCTCCAACGCGCGCGCGTCTCCGGTTGCGTGCCCCACAACCAGTCGCGGTTCATGTCGAAGTAGTAGTGGTTCTCGCGGCCGTACGGCCAACGGCCGCGTTGCATCGACGCGTAGTCGAGGTTCGCGACGTAGCCCGCGCTCTGTTCGATCTGCGAGAGCACGCGCTCGCGCCCGTCGGGGTTCTGCACCGGGTCGATGACGACGACGACGTTCTTCAAGATGTCGGTGACGTCTGCGCTCGTGCCGGCCGCGAAGTAGTAGGCGACGGCGAGCGACGCATCGGCGCCCGACATTTCGTCTCCGTGGATGCTGTAGCCGAGCCACGCGATCGCGGGAGATTCTTTGACGATGCGCTCGACGTCGGCGTCGTTCGCGCCACGCGGATCAGCGAGACGCGCGATGTCGGCGCGGATCGCGTCGATGCGTTTCATGTTGTCGGACGAGGCGATGACGACGGACAAGAGCTCGCGCCCCTCGTGCGAGCGACCGATCGGCACGACGCGCATGCGATCCGACTTCGCCGCCATCGCGCGCATCGCGGACATGATTTCGGCGTGGTGCGCGGTGAACGTGCCGAGCGGTTGGCGCAAAAGCGTGTCGGGATGCGGCACTTTCGCGTCGTACGTCGTGCCTGGGAAAAACGGCACGTTTTCGCGCTCGTGGACGGAATCGCCGAAGCGAATCGTGCCCGCCGGTTTCTGGATCGGTGCTGTGACGATCGGTGCGTTCGCGTCCGCCGCGAGCGGCTTCACGACGATGTTCGCCGCGTCTGCATGTCGCGCAGTCGGCGCGCGCTCACGCTCGCCCGTGTGACAACCCATCGAACCGAACGAGAGAACGAACGCGATCACGATCGCGCGGTAGGGGAGGCTCATGAATGCGACCAGCCGGGGGAGTGTGGGCTCGCGCCTGCTTCCGAACCGCCGGAGCGCGCGAGCGGCCCGCAGTGTACATGGATGGGAAACGCGCGCGGTCGCGGTTAGCCTTCTCGCCCGGGGGCCCCTAGCTCAGTCGGTTAGAGCAGGCGACTCATAATCGCTCGGTCGCTGGTTCGAGTCCAGCGGGGCCCACCACACCTCGCTGAATTTCACGCGCGCCACTGCGGATGCTATCGTTCTCGCTTCGAACCATGCCCCCCGGTTCTCTACGCACGGGTCGTGACGCACACCACGTGCTGAGCGACGGCTCCTGATGTCCGCCGCGAAGTCGAAGGACGGGGTCGGCCCCGGCGGTGACGCCAGTGTGCGCCACCTCTCGCCACTTCTCGTGTGGGCCGTCGTGTTCTGCGACATCGGTACGTCCGTCTACTACGTCCCGGGCATCCTCTACGATCGGGTCGGCAACGTTGCGCCGATCTTCGTCTGGATCGGACTGTTCGGTTTCATCCTGCTCGGCTCGAAGTACGTCGAGATCTGTTGGCGCCAGCCCGAAGGCGGAGGCGTCGTCACCATCGCCAGCAAGGCATTCATGCCGAGCGCCGGCGCACTCGGTGGATTGCTCATTTCGGTCGGCTACTTCCTGACGTCGGCCATCTCGTCCGTGTCGGGAATGCATTACCTGGGCACGGTCGTGCCCTTCTTCGAGCACAACGTCACGTCGATGGCGATTGCGACTCTGCTGTTGCTCGCTCTCGTCAACATCATCGGCATCCGCGAGAGCGCTTGGTTGTCGATGGTGATGGCCGTGGCTTCGTTGGTCGTGAACATCGTGGTCGTGGCGGTCGTGATCGCCTTCTACCCGACCGAGTCTCTGCAGGCAGTGAAGTCGACGCTGACCCTGGCCCAGGACATGGATCGCACGACGTTCCTCGTCGGTTTCTCGGCCGCTTGGTTGGCTTTCTCCGGCCTCGAGAGCATCAGTCAGCTCAGTCCCGCGATGAAGCTGCCGCTTCAACTCACGGCCAAGCGCGGCATGCGCTACGTGATCGCGACGATGCTCTTGACGTCACCCTTCTTGACGCTGCTCGCCGTCGCGCTCTTGCCGACGGCGGTCAAGGACGCGAACTCGGAACACTTCATCTCCGAGCTCGCCGGTGGGTTCGGAAGCGGAGCGTTGAAGCTCGCGGTCGTCATCAGCGGATCATCCTTGCTGCTCTTGGCGTCGAACACCGCGATCATCGGCAGCTACCACGTTTTCCTTTCGCTGACGGAAAACGGATTCATGCCGTCTCAGCTCGCGCGTCGGAATTCGCTCTTCGGCACGCCGCAGATCGCGATCATGGTGGCCACGGTCATCCCGATCCTCGTCATTTGGTTGAGCGGCGGCGAGATGCAGATCCTGGCCGGCATGTACGCCTTCGGATTGCTCGGCGCATTCCTGCTTAGTTCTGCCGGCCTCGACGTCTTACGGTGGCGCGACGGCAGGCGCGGCATCGTGTTCTGGCTCGGGATTTTCACGACGATCCTCGTCGCGGTCGCTTGGGCGGTCACGATCAAGGTCGAGGGTATCGCCACCCTCTTCGGTTCACTGATCGTCCTCGTGGGCTTGGTGATGGCGCTCGGAACTCGGCGCAAGTGGTTCGCGGACTGGTTCTATCAGATCGGTTTCGTGCGCGAGTTGATGCCGAAACGCATCTCCGAGACGGAAGAGCAACTCGAGCACCAAGAGAAGCTCGAGATATTGAGTCTCGCCCAGGCCGAATCGATCGCGCAGCTCTATCCCTCGAGCACCATGATTGCGCTGCGCTACGGAAACCCTGGCCTGATCTCCGAGGCCATCGCGCGCGAGAAGGGCCGCGGCGGCAAGACCCTCTACGCGTTGTACGTCGAGGAGCGGACCGGGCTCTTCGTGCGCGCATCGGAGTGGACTCCGAAGCCCGAAGGCGTCGAAGTGTTGCGCGCTGCCGTCCAAGCCGCCGAGAGCGAAGGCATGACGCTCATCCCCGTGTGGACGATTTCGTACAACGCCGTCGAAGGCATTTTGCGCGCGGCCGAAGCACTCGGCGTCACTGCGATCATGATCGGTGTCAGTCAGCGCAGTTCCATCTATCACTTGCTGCGCGGGCACGTGCTCGCGGGACTCACGAAGCGCTTGCCACCCGGCATTCGACTCCTCATCTACGGTTGAAGAAGGGCCCAGTAGGCACGCATGGAAGGCTGGATTTTCTGGGCGATTTTCGGGGCGATCGTGCTCGGAGGCATGGCGCTCGACCTCGGTGTCTTCCACAAGAAGGACAAGATCGTCTCGGTCAAGGAAGCCCTGGTCTTCACCGGGCTCTGGATCACGGTCGCGCTCGCGTTCAACGCGGCGATCTACTTCTACATCGATCCGAATCATGCGAACGACACGACGCGTCCGTCGGTCGAATTCTTGACGTGTTACATCACGGAGTACGCGCTCTCCGTCGACAACATCTTCGTCTTCATCGTCATCTTTCGCTTCTTCGCGATCCCGCCGGAGAGCCAACACCGCGTGCTGTTGTGGGGCGTACTCGGCGCGATGCTCATGCGCGGGCTCTTCCTCTACATCGGCATCGAAGCGATCGAGCGCTTTCACTGGGTGCTGTGGGTTCTCGGCGCGCTCTTGATCTACACGGGCATCAAGCTGTTTTTCCAAGGTGATGACGACGACGTCGATCCGAACAAGAACTTCGTCCTGCGCCTGGCGCGCAAACATCTGCCCGTGACTCCGGGATTCGTCGGCTCGCACTTCTTCGTGGTCGAGAACGGTAAGCGGCTCGCCACGCCTCTGTTCCTCGCGCTACTCGTCGTCGAGACCACCGACGTCTTGTTCGCCGTCGATTCGGTGCCGGCCTCGCTGGGCATCTCGCAGAACATGTTCGTCGTCTACACGTCGAACATCTTCGCGATCCTCGGGCTGCGCTCGCTGTTCTTCGCTGTCGGCGGGCTGATCCGCTACTTGCACTACTTGAAGCACGGTCTGTCGGTCGTGCTGATCTTCATCGGCATCAAGATGCTCTTGCCCGAGGAGCACAAGATCCCGATCACCTGGGCGCTCGGAACGGTCGTGGGCATTCTCGGCATCGCCGTGACCGCCTCGCTCGTGCGCGCGAAGTTGGACCCGAACGAGCCGAAGCCCTGATCCGGAATCGACGCGCGACGACGTCGATTCGGGTTCACGTCGGCGTCACTCGACGACGGCCGCCGCGACCGTCGCATCGAGCGTGTTGATGCCTTGCGTGTAGGCACCGACCGCGCCGAGTTGCACGAGCGTCGCGCCTTGCACGATGTCGCTCTGCAGCGCGCTCGAGAAATCGGAGAAGCGCGTGAAGATGCGCACGGTTTGGTTCGTGCGATCGCGCAGCGAATAGAAGCCGTTGACGGCCGGGTGAGTGACCGTCGGCGTCGGCGCGGTCGGCAGCGGGATCGAGCCGAGGAATCCGCGGTCGACGATCGCGACCTCGCCGGTCGCGGCCACGCCGCTCACGTTCAGCTGGATCTGAGATGCGTTCGCCGTCGTGAGCACGTTCAAGCCCAGTCCCGGACGATTGCGCACGAAGAGCAGCGACGCCGCGGTGCTCTGATTCACGAGCGCCGTGGCCGTGAAGTCGGGGCCTGAGTCGCTGATCCCGCTGAAGTAGCCGATCGCAGTCACACTCGAAGTCGAGTTGATTCCGAGGCCGACCCCGAGCGCACCGACGTTCGCGACCAGTGCATTCGGATCGACCGGCGTGAACCCGCCGTCCGCCCAGTCGAACACCGTGTCGGCGAGGAGATCGACGCGCGCGAGATCCAGCGTCAACGTCGTGCCGGCCGGCGCTCCGGCGGCTGGACCGAAGACGCGTGTGGGTTGCATGCGGATCACGCTCGTCGTCGTGTTCGCGCTCATCGTCGTGCCCGACAACGTGCCGAAGACGCGCACCAACTGACCGACGCTCAAGTCGTCGACGTCGAACGCGCTCGCCGATCCGCGGCGCACCACGTGGGTATCCGTGAAGCTCGTGTTCACGAGAAACGTCGTCGCGTAGAGGAAGGTCGTATGCGCGGGATTGCTGCTGAAACCGAGCACTTCGAACACCGCATCGCTGCCGGCGCCGCCTGTGCGGCCGACGATATGGCCTTCGATCACGTCCGTTCCGCCGTTGTACGTGCCGACGCCAGCTTCGACGTAGAGCACGTTGAATCGTGCCGTGGTCGGCGCGACTGAACCGAAGCACTGGATCGGCGCGTCGACGGGTAGGCCGGAAAGCGCCGTCAATCCTGCGGATCCGGTCGATGGGACACCGTCGATCTGGAAGACCGTCGCACCTGAAGCCTGGAAGAGAACCGTCGAGATCACCGATCCGCCGAGCGCGCGCACGTTCCCGAGGAACGTCGAACCGACGGTGTCGACCGAAGTCAGCGTGCCGACGGCCACGATCTGGCGCGGAAGCGTCGGGTCGACACGCAGCACGAACGCCGGCTCGAGCGCGACCGAATTGCCGACCATGTCGACGACGAACGACTGATCGATGTCGAAATCGAGCTCCAACAAGCGATGCGCTGTCGACGCGACCGTGAACGGCGAGCCCAGTTGCAACGGCACCGTGATCGTCCCGGTGAGCGCGACACCGTTCGCGTCGCGCAGTGTCGCCGTCGTCGTCTTGCCGACGAGGAGGCAACGAGCGTTGGAGAGATCGAGCGTGATCGTCGCGCTGGTGTACGCGCCAATGGGAACGCGCGACGAAGCGAGCAGGTTCGAAGTGTCGACGAGCGAGGCGAGATCGACGCGCGCAGTTGTGGAGAGAACCGACACCGTCGCGCCGCTCACGCGCTTCAGTTGGATGCCGGTGACGTCGACTTCGAACACCACGATGTCGTTCGACGCCGCATCCGTGATCGCGACCGACACTGGCCCTGTCGTCGTGGTCGAGTTGAAAGGGTCCTCCTGCGAACACGAACCGGACCACAAGAGACTCGCGCACAGTGCCGCGTGCGCGGCGTGCTTCAACAACTTCATCTGCATGCCCTCTGCCGAAACCGAACCCTGCCGGGGGAGTATCGGCAGTCTAGCCGCTCTTCACCTGGGGTGTTCTCCTTTGTCGACTCGGGCTCGCTCGAAGAAGATGCGCATTGGGTTCCCAGCGCACGTGTTCGGCCCGTGTTCAATTTCCAGCGACCGACGCTCGCCGCGAATCGCGGCCGTGTTTGGCCCATTTTCTCGCAGAATCGACGAGGACCACGACGGCTGCGCTCATCAAGAGGATCGTCAGGATCGTGTTGATCCAACCCTGCGTCGCCGTCGATTCCACGCGCGTCATCGCGAGGAAATTGTCACGGATCGACATGTAGCCGGCAGTCAGCGTCGTCGTCGCTACGAACGCGAGCGGCACCACTGTCGTCCACGCGTAGCGACCTTTCCCCGTGTTGACGAGGATCGTCGTCGCGACGCACAGCGCGACCGCGGCGAGCAATTGATTCGCGATGCCGAACATCGGCCAGATCGTGGAGATCGACCCTTCCCAGATCAGTGCGCCCCAACCCAAACAGATGAGCGCCGTCGTCACGAGTGAGCCCGGCAACCAATCGTGCTTCGCGAACTTCGGATGCACGCGGCGACCGAGGAACTCACCGAGCAAGAATCGCCCGACTCGCGTGCCCGTGTCGATCGTCGTCAAGATGAACAGCGCCTCGAACATGATCGCGAAGTGGTACCAGTACTTCATCAGCCCCGAGAAGCCCGGGATCGCGTCGAAGATCTTCGCGATGCCGATCGCGAGCGTGACCGCGCCGCCAGTGCGGCCGCGCAAGTTCTTCTCACCCGATTCGGCTTCGAGCCGATCGATCTCCACCGGGCTGAGGTCGAAGCTGGTGTGCTCGTGCGACGCGACCATCGCTTCGTACTTCACGCGCTGCTCGGGCGTGGCTTGCGCCGTATTGATCGCGAAGTAATCGCCGGGAAACAGCGACGTCGCAGCGACGAGTGCGGTCACTCCGACGACGCCCTCCATCAACATCGCGCCGTAGCCGATCATGCGGCAATCGCTCTCCTTTTTGATCATCTTCGGCGTCGTGCCCGAAGCGATCAACGCATGGAATCCCGAGATCGCGCCGCAGGCGATCGTGATGAACACGAACGGGAACACCTTGCCCTTCAAGATCGGTCCACCGCCGTCGACGAACGGGGTGAGCGCGGGCATCTCGAGGTTCGGATTGACGATCAAGACGCCGATGACGAGGAATCCGATCGTGCCGATCTTGAGGTAGCTCGACAGGTAGTCGCGCGGGCACAGGAGCATCCACACCGGCAAGACGCTCGCGACGAAACCGTAGATCGCCATCCACACGATGAGCGCGTGCTTGCTCAGTGTGAAGTGTTCCGCCCACGGAGATTCCGCGAGACGTCCTCCAGCCCACACCGCCGCGAGCAACACGACGACGCCGATTGCACTGGCTTCGCCGATCCGGCCCTTGCGGAAGCGGTACATGTAGAAGCCCATGAACAGCGCGAGCGGAATCGTCACGGCGACGGTGAACGTGCCCCACGGAGATTCGGCGAGCGCGTTGACGACGACGAGTCCGAGTCCCGCGATCGCGATGACGACGATGAACAGGATCGCAATGCCCGCGACGAGGCCTGAAACAGGCGAAATCTCGGTGAAAGCGATCTCAGCCAACGATTTCCCGCCGCGCCTCACGCTGCCGACGAGGATCATGAAATCCTGCACCGCGCCGCCGATCGTGACGCCGATCAACAGCCACAACAGTCCCGGCAAGAATCCGAACTGCGCAGCGAGCACGGGTCCGATCAGCGGCCCTGCGCCCGAGATCGCCGCGAAGTGATGTCCGAAGAGGACGTACTTGTTCGTCGGATAGAAATTGTGTCCGTCGTACTGCGTCACTGACGGACACGCAGCGAGATCGGACAGCGTCAGGACCTTGGCCGCGAGGAACGCCGAGTAGTAGCGGTACGCAATCGCGATGACGCACAGGGCGCCGATCAGAATGGGGAGCGCGTGCATGTCGTGCGAGTCACTCTACGGGCGCGGACCTGACCGACAAAGAGCTCACCGCGCCTGATCGCGCAGGATTCTCCGCAGAATCTTGCCCGACGGCGACTTCGGAATGCGCTCGACGAACTCGACGACGCGCACCCTCTTGTACGGCGCAACTCGCTCGGCCACGAAAGCGATGATGTCTTCGGCGCTGATCTCACTCTTGCGCACGATGAAGGCCTTCGGCACTTCGCCGCACTCCTCGTCGCGCAGGCCGACGACCGCTGCATCGGCGATCGCGGGATGCGTCAACAACAGCGCTTCGAGCTCGGCCGGCGCGACCTGCCACGCCTTGTATTTGATGAGCTCCTTGACGCGATCGACGACGAACAGATGTCCGTCGACGTCGACACGACCGATGTCGCCCGTGTGCAGCCAACCCTCGTCGTCGACCGTCGCGCGCGTGGCTTCGGGATTGTTCAAGTAGCCCTTCATGACCTGTGGGCCGCGCACGCGGATCTCACCTTCGGATCCGCGCGCCACATCACGATCGGATGTCGTGTCGACGAGACGCACTGCGGTGCTCGCGAGCGGCCAACCCACCGATCCGAGCCTGTTTTCGTGGGGTTTCGGCGGAGTCATGTGCGTCGCCGGGCTGGCTTCGGTCATGCCGTAACCTTGCACGACATCTGCGCCAGTGCGAGTTGCGACGGCGCGCGAGAGTTCCGCCGACAGCGGCGCCGCACCGGAGAAAAGGACGCGCACACGGCTCAGATCGGCGCTCTCGAAGCGCGAGTTCTTGGCCAGCTCCAACAAGATCGGAGGAACGAGTGGCGCATACGTGACGCCGTGTCGCTCGATGACGTCGACGAGACCGGCGATGTCGAAGCGACCCATCACGACTGTCGTCGCGCCGATGGCAAGCGCCCAATTCTGGATCGCCGTGATGCCGTAGATGTGCGAGAGCGGAAGACAACACACGAGCACGTCGTCCTCGCGCATGTGGCCGACGTCGACCTGCAACACGTTGGCGACGAGGTTTGCGTGCGTGAGCATGACGCCCTTCGACAGCCCAGTCGTGCCGCTCGAATAGGGGAGCGCCGCGACGTCGACCTGGGCGTCGATCGTCGGCAAGCGAGCGGTGCCCGCATCGGCGAGTAGGCTTGAAAAAGGCCTGAAATCAGGGCTCAAACCGAGTGTGAAGATGTCCTCGACGCCACACGCCCGTGCAACGGTCGAGAGCTTCGTCCCCAACTCGTCGGTCGTGACGAGGAAGCGCGCACGACTGTCCGCGAGCTGCTTCATGGCGTCGTCGACGGTCGCGAGCGGGGGAATCGGAGTCAGGATCCCGCCAGCGCGGACGACCGCGTGGAATACGATCGGGCAATCGATCGAGTTGGGCGACATCAATGCGACGACGTCGCCCTTCTGCAGCCCGACGCGCACGAGGCCCGATGCGGCGCGCTCGATCGCTTCGACGAGAGCCGAGTGCGTGAACGTACGACCCCCGTGCGCCTCGACGAGAGCTGGCTTCGAGCCCAAAGCGCGCGGACGACGCAGCACGAAATCCGCGAGCGGAACGTTCGGAACGACGATGGGGGCGTAGGGGCCGCGCTGGATCAAGAGCAGGGAGGATACCGCATGGTGCAAGGCGGTCGAGCTCGATTCACTTCATGGCACAAAGTACTTGACCGAATTGGGAGATCCTGCGAGTATCGAGCCCATGTCCCCCCGGCCGACCCCCTTGCGCTCGGTGTCCGATGGTAGCGATGGACCGTCGATGAGCCGCCGTGCCCTCGACGATCTCGTGTTCATTCGCGCGACCATGGAGAGTTCCGCGCTGCACACGGCGATTCCGGGTTGGGGCGGAGTGACGATGGGATTGACCGCGCTCGTCGCGACTCCGTTCGCGCTGACGTCGCAGTCGAGTGGCCCATGGTTCGGCGTGTGGATGATCGCGGCGGTCATCGGCACGTCGGTCGGCGCGCTCGAAATGTGGCGCAAAGCGCGGTCGGAAGGCGTGTCGCTCGTCAGCGGACCCGGTTCGAGATTCGCGAAGGCGCTCGCACCTGCGCTCATCGCCGGAGCGCTGTTGACGCTCGCGATTCACGCGACAGGTCCGACGGAATTGCTGCCGGGGGTATGGTTGCTCTGCTACGGCGCCGCCGTCGTCGCCGCGGGAGCGCATTCGTTGCGCACGGTGCGCACGATGGGTTTGTCGATCATGCTCGTCGGCGCTGTCGCACTGCTCGGACTGGTGTTCGCGCGCGAGGAGCGTTGGCTTGGAGATTTGTGCATGGCCGCCGGCTTCGGCGTGATGCACGTCGTGTTCGGACTGAAGATCGCGGGAGAACGTCGTGGCTGAGAAGAAGCAACCGAAGGCGAAAAAAGGCCCGCTTCAAGCGTTGCGTGGATTGTCGGCGCCGGGCGGAAGTCCGGATGCAGACCGGCTGATCCACGAGCGCGTGCGGCTCGCGATCGTCAGTGCGTTGGCCGTACACGACAAGCTGACGTTCAACGAATTGAAGACGTTGCTCGAAGCGACGGACGGCAACTTGTCGGTGCACTCGCGCAAGCTGGAAGAGGCCGGTCTCGTCGCGTGCGAGAAGTCCTTCAACGGACGCATGCCGCTGACGGAGTACCGGTTGACCGCGCTCGGTCGACGCACGCTCGAGCGTTATCTCGAGCACATGGAAGCGTTGATTCGCGTCGTGCGCGAACGGGAGTGATGCAATGGAGAACGAGGGGACCGTCGTGACTGTCGACTTTGCGGCGCAAAGTAAAATGCGGCGGCTGCACGTTGCGATCATCATGGACGGCAACGGACGCTGGGCCGAGGCGCGCTCGCTGCCGCGTTCGGCTGGACACGCGGCCGGCGCGACGGTCGTCCAGCGCATCGTCGAAGTCGCTCTGGACCTGGAAATCGAGCGGTTGACGTTGTTCGCGCTGTCGTCCGACAACCTGAATCGGCCCGCGGAACAGGTCGACGCGATCTTCGAGCTGATGCGCGTGTGGATCGAGGTGCGCACGAGATTGTGCGTGACGAGTGGAGTCTCTCTGTCGTTCATCGGCCGCCGCGATCGCTTGCCGACGAGCCTGTTGCTGGCGATGGAACACGCCGAGTGCGCCACCGATGTCGGATCGAAGTTGTGCGTTCGTCTCGCGGTCGACTACAGCTCGCGCGATGCAATCGTTCGCGCCGCGAGGCACTTCAACGTGCACGCTGCGCTCGGCGGGGCGCGCGACGGTTTCGATCGCGTGTTGGCCATCGAGAACCACGCCGGAGACGCGCCACGCGACGTCGACTTGCTCGTGCGGACCGGCGGAGAACAGCGCTTGTCCGACTTCCTCTTGTGGGAATGCGCCTATGCCGAGCTGCTCTTCAGTCCGAGGATGTGGCCCGACTTCACGGCGCACGACCTCGAGTCCGCCGTGCGCGAATTCCATCGACGCGAACGGCGCTTCGGAGGTGTGGCGCCGAAGGAAGTCGGCTGAAATCAGGCCCGTGGCGGCTTCGGATTGAGCTTGGCGGTGACGAGCGCGAGCGCTTGCTCGTCGGAGTCGCACACGACGATCCAATTCGCGTCCGTCCGAATTCCTCCGCGCTCCATCACGGATCGGGGTTGTGCCTGCACGCCCGCGATAGCTACGAAGATGCCCGCTTTGCGCAAGCGCTGGATCGCCGATTCGAGCGCAACGAGACCCGTGACGTCCATCACCGGCACGTCGTCCATCTTCAAGATGACCGCACGTGTCTTCGACTTCACTCGCGTCAGCGCGCCGACGGCCTTGTCCGCCGCACCGAAGAAAAGCGGACCGCGGATGACGTAGACGATGACGTCGTCGAGCATTGGATCGAGCGTGCCCGCGTGTCGTGTTTCCTCCGGCGCGGCATGGAACATTTCCGACATGCGCTTCATGAAAAGCAGTGATGCGAGCACGACGCCGGCGCTCACGGCGACCGTCATGTCGACTGCGACCGTGAGCACGAAACACGTCAGCAACACCGCGACGTCTCCCTTCGGTGCGACTCTCACGATGTGGAAGAAATGCGGCATGTCGGCCATGTTCCACGCCACGAGCAGCAGCAATGCAGCCATTGCTGCCATCGGTAGGTGCGCGAGGATCGGCGCGACAGCCAACACGGCGAGAAGCACGAATACGGCGTGCGAGAACGCGGAGATCGGCGAGCGCGCTCCTGCTCGAATACCCGTGGTCGTGCGCGCGATCGCTCCCGCGGCTGCGATTCCGCCGAAGAGCGGAGCCACGACGTTGCCCAATCCTTGTGCGAAGAGCTCCGCATCCGGATCGTGACGCGTGCCCGCGATTCCGTCGGCGACCACCGCGCACATAAGCGAAACGATTGCGCCGAGCATCGCCATCGCGATCGCCGGAGGGAGCAACGCACGCAGGGTGGACATCGAACAGCCGATCGGAGTTCCATCGGCACCGGGCAGATTCCACGGCCAATCGAACGCGGGCAGAGCGTGCGGAATGCCTCCGAAACGTGAACCGATCGTCGCGACTTCGAATCCGGCGACTGTGTGCGCGAGGACGAACGCAGCGACGCTCGCAGCCGCCAGCCCGACGAGCGGAGCCGGGATGGAACGCACGAAGCGCGGCCACAGCACCAACACGATCAACGTGAAAGTCCCGATCGCGACCTCGGAACCGTGAACAGTCGGAAGTGCTTGCGCGTACGCGACGATGCGCTCGGTGAAGTGTGCCGGATCCGATTCAGGCCTGAGCCCGAGGAAGTCCTTCAACTGCATGCCAGCGATCACGACGCCGATCCCGGCCGTGAAACCCGTCGTGACCGGATGCGGAATGAACTGGATCAGACGCCCGAGTCGGGCAATCCCGAGTCCGCACAAGATCAGTCCCGACATCATCGAAGCGAGCAGAAGTCCGCCGATCCCATAGTGCGCCGAGATCGGCACGAGCAGTACGACGAATGCAGCAGTCGCACCCGAGACACACACGCGCGAGCCGCCGCACAACGCGATCAGCGCGCCGGCGACGATCGACGTGTACAGCCCGTGCTGAGGAGGGACGCCGGATGCGATCGCCAACGCCATCGCGAGCGGAAGTGCCACGACACCGACGACGAGTCCGGCAAGAATGTCCGTGCGCAGCTGGCGTGCGCCGTAACCGCTCGCGAGGGAGACGCGCAGTGCACAGCCGATGCGCGAGAAGACGTGGCCTTCTGCGGAGTTTTCAGAATCGTGGCGAGGCATCTTCGACGACGCCAGACTGTACCTCGCTCACGTCGGCTTCAATCGCGAGCGGTCAGCTGTCGAGCACGCCACGCAGCCACGCTTCGGCTTCTTTTTTGATTTTCATCGGCATCAAGCTGGCCGGGAATCCCAGTTCGGCGTCGATCTTGACCTCTCGCTCACTCACGCGAATTTCGCCTGAAAAACCGGTCCCTTCGACCCGTGCGACATCTTCCGTCCAGGTCACATTCGACACGAATCCGGCAGCCTTCGCACGCTGAGCTTCGGCCGCTGTGCGAATGCGCCTCATGGCTTCGACGGTTCCGAGCGTGTGTTCGATCGTGAGTGAAACCTTCGACATGCGCTGATTGTAGCTGACACGCCCCGTGCTTCGACCGAGCAAGTTGCGCGCTTGGGCGATCAGGCGTAGTTTCGTTGTCGGAATCCATGAACGCGAAACGCATCTTCACCACGCTCGTCGTCGCCGCTTCTGTCGGATGGTTGAGCGCAGGCTCGTGCCAAGTCAGTTACTGCGACGAGGACTGCGATCCGTGTTTTCAGCAGTGCCGCTGCAAGACATCGGTCTGCTACCAATCGAGCGCTTCGTTCCTGGTAGCGCACACTCTCGTCGCGTTCGATCGCACCGACGAAATGAATTCAGCGGGCGAGTTGCACCGCGTCTTCTCCGACATTGCCGGCCTTTCCGCGCAGCGCGCAGGCGCTCCGAGCAATCCTGACGGCGCTGCGATCATCGCGTTCGCCCGCGGAGTTCTCGCAGTGAACGCCGCGCTCTTCGGTCGCGCAGCGAACGAGTTCGAGCTGCTGCACACAGAACGCATGGAAACAGGCTGTTTCGTGCAGTTCGAGCGTGCGGAAGGCGCTCACGCGACCGACCTCGTCACGTTCTACTTCGATCCGCGCGGCAATCTGGTCGAGATCGCGCACGACGCTCGCGCTTGAGTGGAAACGAAAAAGCCTGCGTGCCTCCCGACGGAGGTCACGCAGGCCTTGCAGTCATCACAAAGTCCAATTGATCGCGAGCGAGTTCGTCAGGTTGTACGTCGCCCCCGTGCAGAAGAGCGCCGCGTCGCGGTACCAGATCTGGTAGAGGCGCTGACTCGGAGTGACGATCCCGCCCTGTACTGAAATCGTCGGCTCGTTGCTCGCCGGATACTGCGACGAGTTGCAGATGTTGAGCTTCACCGCGAGGCGCACGATCGACCCGCTGGCGCACAATCTGCCGTCACCGAACGGCACGCCCGTGAACGTCGTGCCTTGGAAGTACATGCAGAACGAGTTCGGCATGCTCGTGCCCTGCAGGATGACCGTGTCGTTCGCGATCGAGGCCGTTCCCGTGCCGATCAAGAGCGCGCCGCGCGGCTCGATCGAGTTCGGGCAACCGCGGCCGACACCGCCGAGCGGAACACTCGGGAAGCACGGGCAGGGATTGGTGATGTCATCGCCGAAGCACGACGGAATCCCCAGAGTTCCCGGGCACCGCGGCGCCAGATTCGCTTTCACGAACCAGTTGTCGAGGCCGAGCACTTTCGTCGTCGGGCCACCGCTCGCCGAGTTCGACGTCATGTAGCCGAACTGCATCAAAGTGCCTGAATTCGTGAAGTTCGGATGCACCGGACCGCCGCCCGAGATGAGGGCGAAGTCGCTCGACGTCAAACCGTTCAGCGCGTACGGATTCCACGTTCCGGAGAAGACGTTGATCGTCGGACCTGCGTAGTAACCCGAGCCTTGCCAGATGGCCGGGCGCAATCCCACCGCTCCACCGATCGAGATCGATGTCTGATGTTGTGCGTCGGCCGAGAAGTCGACGGTGTAGACGGGCTCGACGGCCGGATCGTGGAACGCGAGGGACCACAGGTGAGCGACGATGATCGCGCCGTTCGTGTACGTGTGCGTCGTCTGACGGTAGTCGGTCGGATTGCCGCCGCTCGTGAACGAGACATTGGAAAACGTCGCGAGCGCGCTGGGCGTGCTGTCGAAGACTTTGACCGGGATCCAGAGTCCGTTGAGCAGCGTGCCGTCGCTGAATGTCGCCGAGTCCAAGTGCACGGTGACGAGCCAGTTGTCGATCCCGCTCACCTTCGTGACCGGGCCGCCGCCCGCCGAGTTGCCTGTGAGGAAGCCGAACTCGATCGCGCCGCCCGTGCACGTGAAATCAGGGTGTAAGGGGCCCGTGCCGGCGAAGAGGATGAAGTCCTCGCTGTGCAAGGCGTTTTGGACGTACGACGCCCAAAACGTATCGAACACGTCGATCGACGGCCCACCGTAGATCACGCCGCTCTGACGCAGGCCGAGTCGATACTCGACCGCCCCGCCGACGCTCGAGCCTGTGATGTGAGTCAGGCTCGCCGCGAAATCGATCGAACAGATCGGCGTCGTCGACGGCAGATGCGTGTACTGCGGATCGAAGTGCGCCACGCGGATCGTTCCCGCGTTGAAGGTTTGCGACGTGTTGCGGTAGCTGCCCGGAATCCCGCCGAGTTGCGTCGTGCTCACGAACGTCGCGAGAGCACTCGGTGTCGTGTCGACGATCTTGGAGCTCGACCAGCCTGCGCCGAAACTCCCATCGGAAAAGACGGTGGTGTCGCCCGCGCGCGCGCTCTCGGTGAGCGCAGCGAGTGCGAAGAGAAATCCGGTTGCGAGTCGCGGAACGAGACGGTGCGTGGAAGCGGTTCTGGAGAACATGGAATGATCCTGAGCGTGAAGACAGGTTCTGCGGGTCGGGGCGATGGACTGGGGCGCGCAGACGCGGGCCCCTGCTTCGTCATGTGCGAGAGCGCGTCCCGCTGGACGAATATCTGAAGAATTCGTGGGCTGGCAGGCTTTTGAAGTGATTTCAGGCGACCTGTGCCTCCGTTGACGACTCTCCAGCAGCCTGTCGCGTTTTCGCGCAGATGGGCCAATCGAGAACTGCAAGACCAACTTCGTCAGGAGCGCGAGTCCCGACGTAGGCCACGTGCGTGACGTCACACTCCGTCGAGTTTCCCGGTCGAATCGCCGTGTCGCGCGACCGGCACATCCATCTTCTCGAGCAGCGTGACGAACAGGTTCGCGACAGGCGTGTCCTTCGCAACTTGCATGTGACGACCGCTCGCGACGCGACCACCGCCATCGCCGGCGAGCAGGATCGGCAGGTCGTCGTGGTTGTGTCGATTGCCGTCACCGATGCCGGAACCGAAGACGATCATCGAGTTCGCGAGCACGTCGCCGTCGCCTTCCTGCGCGGCGCGCAACTTCGCGAGCAAGTACGCGAACTGCTCGACGTGGAAGCGATTGACGAGCTGGATCTTCGCGAGCTTGTCGGGTTCGTTGCCGTGGTGGCTGATGTCGTGATGACCCTCGGGCACGCCGAGGAACGCGTACGATCGATTCGAGCCTTCGTTCGCGAACGAGAACGTCGCTATGCGCGTCGTGTCGTTGACGAGTGCGAGTGCGAGCAAGTCGCTCAAGAGATGCAGATGCTCGGTCACGTTGGCCGGCGCGGACGTCGGGCGTGCGGAATCGGGCACCCCGTTCGCGCGACCGGACGCAGACGCTTCGATGCGACGTTCGAGTTCGCGCACCGACGACAAGTACTCGTCGAGCTTGCGTCGATCGTTTGCGCCCAGACGTTTGTCGAGCGACTTCGCGTCGTCGCGCACCCAATCGAGGATGCTCGCGCGTCGCTTCAAGCGCTGCGCACGCACTTCCTTCGTCTCGTTCTCGTCGCCGTCGCGGAACAGCCGATCGAAAACGTGGCGCGGATCCGTTTCCTTCGGACACGGCGTGTGCGGCGTCGACCACGACAAGTTGCTCGAGTACGCGCAGGCATATCCCGAGTCGCATTGACCCGATTGCGAGCCGCCTTCGAGCCCGATTTCGAGCGAGCGCAAGCGCGTCGCCTCGCCGATGCGCGCAGCAGCGATCTGGTCGACGCTCGTGCCGACGCGGATCGAACTGCCGTCGGTTTTGAAGGGCTGGCATCCGGTCAAGAACGCGGCAGAAGCTCGCGCGTGATCACCGGGACCGTCGCCGTTGGCGCGCGCTTTGTCGTGCACGAGGCCCGACAGCACGAGCAGCGAATCCCGGAACGGTGCAAGCGGCTCCAACGTCGTTGGCAATACGTAGTCGACGCCCGTCGCCGTCGGTTTCCACGTCGGCATGTGCACGCCGTTGGGCACGTACACGAACACCATGCGGCGCGGCGTTTCGGGCTTGTTTTGTAGAGCAAAGGCGCGTGGCGCGGCCATCGCTTCGAGCAACGGCAACGCGATCATCGCGCCAGTTCCGCGCAAGAAAGTGCGTCGAGCCAAAGGCGAGAACGTGCTCATCGAATGTCCTCCTCGGTTCCACGGCGGCGGAACGGCTCGCTCTGAACGATCGCTTGGATCACGTCTTCGAACGTCGGATCGAACTCGAGCGACTGAGCGATGCCGTCGACGACTGGGCGATCGCGACGGCGCAATCCGCGCCCGAGCGAGTATGTCATGAGCTTCTCGACCATGCAGCGCACGAACGCGTCGTCTCGCCCGAGCACGCCTTTCAATCCGGTGAGACCTTCGAAACGTCGACCGTCGGGCAGCACACCGCTCGCGTCGACGACGTGCCCTTCGTCCGAGCCGCGCCATGCACCCGTCGCATCGAAGTTTTCGAGTCCGAACCCGAGCGGATCGAGACGCGAGTGACAGGCACCGCAATCGGGATTCTTGCGGTGTTCTTCGAGCCTTTCGCGCAGAGACGCTGCGCCGGATGCCGTCGAAGTCTCGTCGATGACGCCGACTCCAGGCGGTGGTGGCGGGGTCGGAGCGGCGAGCAGATTGTCGAGGATCCATTTGCCGCGTTTGACCGGACTCGTGCGCGTCGGGTTGCTCGTGACCGTCAACACGCCAGCCATGCCGAGCACGCCGCCGCGCACGCGACGATCGACCGGGACGCGCCGCATTTCGTCGCCGCGCACGCCCGCCATTCCGTAGTGTTTCGCCAAGCGCTCGTTCACGAACGTGAAGTCGGCGTCGAGGAATTCACGCACACTGCGGCCTTCGCGCACGATCGCGTCGAAGAAGAGTTCGGCTTCGGAGCGCATCGCCGTGGCGAGCTCGGCATCGAAGCCCGGGAAGCGCAGCGCATCGGGCGTGACGGAATCGAGGTTGCGCGTCTGCAGCCACTGGCCGCCGAAGTTGCGCGAGAGAGCACTCGCACGCGGATCGCGCAACATGCGCCGGACTTGTTCTCGCAACACATCTGGTTTCGAGAGCGAACCGTCATCCGCTGCCCGCGCGAGTTCGTCGTCGGGCATGCTGCTCCACAGCGCGTACGACAAGCGCGCAGCAAGTTCGAACGCGTTCAATTCGCGCAGCTTGCCGTCGGCGTCGCGCTCGACGAGGAACAAGAAGTGTGGCGATACCAGCACGGCCGCCAACGCGGTGCGCACGCCGTCTTCGAAGGACTTTTCACCCTTCGCGAGCGTCATCAGTCGATCGAGTTCGCCGGACGCGACCGGCCTGCGCCAAGCACGCCGCGCCAAGTTCGCGACGACGTCGCGCTGACTTCCGCGCGTCTTCGGATCGAGCCAACCGCGCTGAAACGCCGAGAAAACAGGCGCATCCAGCGGTCCGACGACTTCCAACCACTCGACGGTCAAGTTGCGGTCGCGCTGCGTCGGATCCGGATCGTCGGGCTTCCAGAAGTCGTTCAAGAACGAAACGGCGACGCGCCGTCGGCCGGCTTTCACTTGGCAACGCAATTCGCTTTCTTGCGGCTTGTCCTTGGTCGCGGGCACGTCGAAGCGCAGCTTCTCCTCGCGCGCGATTCGAAAGGCCGCACGCGCCGGATCCGTTCCCGCTTGGTCGCCGAACGTGCGCGTGCGCAGCAGATATTCGCCGTCGCGCGGAAACACCATGTCGAATCCGACATCGCCGTTCGAATACAGACCTCGCACCGTGCCGCGCGCGTTGCTGTTCTTGCCGGAGAGTTCGCTGCCCTTGACGCGTCGCTGCGGCGGTTTCGCCGGATCGTCCGAGGTCACCGCCCGCGCCGCGATGCGCTCGGCCGCGGTCATGTACTTTTCGAGCAGCATGTCCGGCATCGAGAGCACGTCGCCGATGTTGTCGAATCCGTATCCGACGTCGTCGTTCGGAAACTCCGCGAGGGCGTCGTAGTCGATACCGAGCAAGTCGCGGATGGTGTTGACGTATTCCGCGCGGTTCAGCCGCCGCAACGTCGGTCGACCTGGATCGGGCGCCGTGGCCGCTGCGAAACGCGCATCGATCCAGTGCAAGACCGCCGTTTTGTCCGCGTCACTCGGCCGCGACTTCTTCGCCGGAGGCATTTCGCCGGAAACGATGCGCTCACGCATGTCGAGCCACGTGTCGACGCGTCCGTCGGTCGATTTCGCGCTCGAAAACACGGACAAATCGAGTCCGCCCTTGGCCGCGTCACCCGCGTGACACTCGCTGCAATGCTGGGTGAGGAACGGCGCGATCGTGTCGGCGAACGGATCACCCGGAGACGCTGCCGACGCACTCGAGCCGAGAATGCCGAAGAACGCGAGCGATCGAATCCAAGTCATGTCGCGCCAGATGATGCCATGCGCGGGCCGGCTTGGGGGCGCTCGCCGAGCCTCTTCACGTCTCGAAGACCCCGCGACCTCTTCAACCGAGTCGCCCGTCGCAAACTCGATTGGGGAGATAGCGCCGCTCACTCGGCGTCGGGCGGCAACTCGTAGATGCCTTGGCGGCCGCCGCGCAAGCGGCCTTGGCGGACGAGTTCGTCCCAGACTTCGCGCGGGTAGCGCGGCGGGGGAACGATGCCGACGATGCTCGAGGCGCGACCGCTCGTCATTGCGTTGGCGTTGATCGAGGATTCGGCGTCGAGGCGCGTGACCTTCATGCTCTTGCGAAAAGCTTTGATCGCACGTTTCAACGTTTCGCGGTCTTGCTCGGGCAAGAGCCGCTTGCCGGATTCCCATTGAAGGATGATGGCGCGCAAAGCAGGCGCGTCCTTCGTTTCGATCGCAGCGACGACGTCGGGCTCTTTAGCGACGGCTTGGCCGATCGCTTGGCGCGCCTTAGCCCACGGTTCGGCGCTCGTGGGATCGCGTTCGGCATCGAGAAGGCACTGCGTGAGGAACTTGGAGAGCAACGCCATCTGAGAGTCGAACATGATGGCGGAGCTTACTCGGTTCCGAGCTCGATCGCGTCACGAAGCGAGATCAGGTGTCTGGCACTCGCAGAAGTGCGCGAAATCACGCTGAAATCAGGCCTCTTCACCGCCCCCAAGACTTCCATCGATGGGCGAAACGATGACGCTCTTCAGGTGTTCCAGCTATCCTCTACCCGCAGATAGCGCGCCCAACACGGCGCCGAGGAGTTTCCCATGAAGGTTCTAGTCGCATCCCTGGTCGCCGGTCTCGCATTCGCGGGCGGTGAGAAGCTCGCCACGAAGTACTCGAGCGAGCGCGATCTCAAGTACGAGATCACTTCGTCCATGACGATGGAAGTCACGTCGATGGAGGGCGAGCGCAACGGCGAGCCGATCGACGCGCCCGGTCACGGAATGAAGAGCGAGATGGAGACGGTCGAAGTGCACATCGATCACGTCATCGATGCGGCCGACGGCAAGCCGACGAAGGTGCGGCGCCACTTCGAGAAGATCGCGGGCACGATGGGCATGACGATGGGCGAGAATTCGAACGACTCGCAGATCGAAAGCCCGTTCAACGGCATCACGCTCGAGCTCACGGAGACGAAGGACGGCGTCGAAGCCGAAGTCGTCGACGGCACGGAGCCGGAGGGCGAAGGCGCGCTCAAAGGTCATCGCCTCGACTCGTTCCTCGACGGATTCTTGCCGACTGAGGCCGTCGAAGTCGACGCGAGTTGGGATCTCGAGAAAACGGCGATCTCGCGCGCGCTGCGCATCGATCAACGCAAAGTGCTCTTCCCGCGGCCTTCCGGCGGCGGCGGACCGAACGGCGGCGGTGGCGGTGGTCGCCGCGGCGGCATGCGCGGCGGTGGTACGTCGGGCATGCTCGACGATGCGGAATGGAAGGGCACGGCCAAGCTGATCTCGATCGACAAAGACATCGATGGCGTCATTTGCTCGGTGATTCAGCTCAAACTCGAAGCTTCGGGCGAGCGCGAGATGCCGACGCGTGCTCCGCGTGGCGGGATGTTCGCGATCGAGCCGGCGTTCGAGAACACGATGTCGTACGACGCGCGTCTCGAAGGCACGTTCGCATTCTCGACGAAGGAGCAGCGCCCGGTGCAGCTCGCACTCGAGGGCACGCTGCATACCGATACGAAGACCGAATTCTCGAACGAGGAGTTCTCGATGAAGATGCACACGAAGTCCGACGGCAAGATCGAGATCGCCATCGAAGTCAGCGAAGAGAAACCGAAGACGGACAAAGCGGCCAAGTCCGACAAGTAGTCGACGCGCGTCTTCGAATCAGGGCGGCGGGATCAGCCTGCGCTTGCCATCGTGCGAGCGGGCGATCCCGCCGCTCTCGTCTTCACGCGCGAAGTCGCGATCCCAGAGCTGACACGTAACCTGCTGGTGGCGTTGGTCGAGCGCTTCGCAATAGTTCGTGTAGATGCAGCGACGCACGTCCGCACCCCGACCCTCTTCCATCTTGCGCCACCAATCGGGATCAGCGAGCGACTGACGAGCGGCCGCGACGAGATCGCAGTCGCCGTTTTTCAACGCGTTCTCGGCCGTGTCGAACGAGTTGATCGCACCCGAGCCCACGATCGGCGTCGAACAACCGGCGGCACGCACTGCGTCGCGGATCGCGCGCGAGAGGTGCAAATTGCGGCCGAAAAGGCCCTCCGGAGCGCGCTTCAAGGTCGGCATGCACTCGTGCCCACTCGGCCCCGTGTAGGGATAGATCGCTTCGCCGACCTTGGGCTGTTTCGCGTCCTCGAACTTGCCGCCTTTCGACACGGACACGAAGTCGATGCCGGCGCGCGCGAGTTCCGCTGAGAAGAAACACGCATCGTCGATGCGCGATCCGCCGTCGATCACTTCGTCGCCGAGCAAGCGACAACCGACGGTGAAATCCGCGCCGACGCGATCGCGGACGGCGCGCAGCACTTCGATCGGCAGGCGCACGCGCTCTTCGCGCGAACCACCGTAGCCGTCGCTGCGCGTGTTTAGCTTCGAAAGGAACGACGCCATCGTGTACGCGTGCGCGTAGTGCAGTTCGACGCCGTCGAAACCCGCGTCACGTGCTCGTTCCGCCGCGTCGGCGAAGATCTGCGGCAGGACGCGCGGCAAGTCGGCGATGTGCGGAAGGTGCGTGTCGGTGACGCGCTCGCGATATCCACGTTCCATGTCGTCGATCTCGCGCGGTGAGAGCACGTTCGCGAGTTCACCGAGGGGAAGTGCGAGCAAAGCGGTTCGCACATCGTCGACCGATGTGCCGCACATTCCCAAGGCAGCTCGATGTGCGTCGGTGACGACGAGGAATCGTCCGAGGAAGTTCTCTCTGGTCGGCCGTCGCCGGATCGAAAGGAAGTCGATGATCTGCACGACGAGCTTCGTCTCGCCCGCCGAGCGCTCTCGAACGAGAGCCGTCAGTTCGCGCAATCCAGCGACGAAGCGATCGTCGCCGATGCGCAACAACGGGCCGCTCGGCACGTCGCGAACTCCGGTCGCTTCGACGACGAGTACACCGGGTCGACCGTCTGCGAATCGTCCGTACCAATCGAGGACGTCCTTCGTGACGAAGCCGTTTTCGTCGGCTCGCCACGGCACCATCGCTGGCACCCACGTGCGCGTGCGCGATGTGAAGGAGCCGACAATTGCGGCCGAAAACAGCGTGCTTGCGCGCGCCTCCGAGAGCGACGGCCAGCGCACGGGCGGCAACTTGTCGGCCGCGCTCATCGCCCGTCTTGGAAGTGCAGTCCTTCGTGCAAGAGCAGCGCGCGACGTTCGTCCTCACCGAACATCCCGTCGATCGCGATGCGCCAACCCGCACTGTCCGCGCGTTGCAATCCGGCTGCTTCGAGCAACCACAGCGGCGGAACGCGCGTCAGATTCTGGATCTGCGCGCGCTGACACAAGCGGTGCAAGTCGTGCACGCCTATGCGCGACACGATCAAGTAGCCGAGCGCGTCGAGCACGCCGCGAATGCCTTGCGTGTGAATAGGTTCGAGATCGCCGCTGTCCATGCGCAGCGCGTCTTCGAACGACGGTATCGAGTCGCGCTCGATCGGCGCGCGCACGGTGTAAGTCATCATTTCAGGTGTGAAATGGGCGGCTTTGCCTTTGCCGACGATGCGCTGTGCATCGAAGCGGTAGCTACCTTCGAGCGCGGTGCCGAGGATGACGGCGTACTCCGCGCGCTCGAGCGCGCCGGCCGCAGGCACGAGCATGTGCGCCACTTTGTCGCACAATCCTTCTTCGAGAACGCCGGGCAATGTCGACCATTCGGCGCCGAGCAAGTAGTGCACGAGCTCGTGCGCCATCGTCGCCGTCAGCCGTTGATTGCTGTCCGCTTCCGGCAACTCCATCCAACGTCGCGACTGCACGGTGAACGTCGCGCCGCTCCAACTCTGATGCGCCATTTCGGACACGAGGCGCACGTCGATCGAGCGCTTTTCGCAGCCGGGCACGACGAGCGGAATCTGCGGCGCCAGTTCGTCGAGCACGCGCGCGACGTACTTCACGCGCTCTTCCGACGTGCCGCGCACGGTGCCGAAAGCGGTCGGAGCCGAAGCCGGAAGCTCCGGCGGTTTCGCGATCTTGCACGAAGCTAGGCTCGCGAGCGCAAGCAGGGCGAGGAAGCGTGAGTGGCGCATCGAGGCCGAAACTCTAGCGTCCGCTTCGTCCGATCGGTGGAGTCCGCGTCCAATCGTGTGTGTACCGAGCCAGAGCAATTTTTCCCCGATGCGCGGGCGAGCAACTGGCATCCATCGAGTTGCTCGCAGCGCATCGGGGAAAAATTGCTCTGGCTCGGTACACACACGATTGAAAACTAGCGCGCGAGCGGGGCACACTGCCGCGCGTATGGCGAAACTTCCGCTCACGCTCGTCACCGGCGCTGGTCGTGGGATCGGCGCGACGATCGCGCTCGCGCTCGCGCGTGCGGGAGCTCCCGTGATCTGTGCTGCGCGCAGCCTCGAATCCTGCACGGAGGTCGCCAACGCGATCCAAGCCGACGGCGGAATCGCCTACCCAGCGCACGTGAACGTCGCTGATCCCGACACGTTCGAGACTGGCCTCGTCGACGCTTTGCACGACGCGCGTGAGCACGGACCGATCCTGTGTCTGGTCAACAACGCCGGCATCGCGGAAACGGCGGCGTTCTTGCGGCACGGACGCGCGAGTGGCGAGGACATCTACGCGAAGCACATGAACGTGAACTTCCACGGAGCGCGACGGTTGATCGAGAAGTTCGCTCCGCAGATGATCGAAGCGAAGCGCGGTCGCATCGTGAACATCGCTTCGTCGGCGGGCTTGATCGGCTACGCCTACGCAGCCGCCTACGTCGCGTCGAAACATGCTCTCGTCGGGTATTCGCGCTGCGCTTCGCGTGAACTCGCGCGCTCAGGTGTCACGCTCAACCTCGTGTGTCCGCACTACGTCGAGTCGCCGATGACCGACGAAACCATCGCGCGGATCGTCGAAAAAACCAAGAAAACAGTCGAGGAAACGCGTGAGTTCCTCGCCTCGCAAAATCCGGGCGGCACGTTGATCTCGTCCGAGGAAGTCGCTGCGATCGTCGTGCGCTTCGTCACCGGAAACGAGAACGGCAAGATTGCCGAGTTGCTCGGGGGCCGCGGTCGCTTGAAGGACGAAGACACCTTGCGCGTCTTCGACGCATGACACGATGAAGATCGAGAACGTCGAACCTGCCGGTTGGAAAGCGCCCAAAGGTTACGCGAACGGCGTCGTCGCCAGCGGCGCCTCGAAACTGCTCTTCATCGCTGGCCAGATCGCGTGGGACGAGCAGCAGAAGCTCGTGGGTGTCGGCGACATGGCTGCGCAGTTCGAGCAAGTGTTGAAGAACATCGTCGCCATCGTGCGCGCTGCCGGCGGCGAATCGGCGCACATCGTGCGCATGACGTGTTACGTCACCGACAAGAAGCTGTACCTCGCCGCGACTCGTGACATCGGCGCGCACTGGCGCACGATCCTCGGCAAACATTTTCCCGCGATGGCGCTCGTCGAAGTCGCCGGCCTGCTCGAGCCGGGTGCGCTCGTCGAGATCGAAGCGACGGCTGTGCTTGGCGTAAATCCCAGCTGATCCAAGCTGCTCGCGTTCGAGCCCTGTGCATACTGGGGCGCTTTAGTGAGGAGGATGCATGGGTGCGCGCCCCGTGCTGCGCTCTGGACCTCGGCACATGCTCCGGCGTTCAGGGCCAGCTGGTATGCTGGACCGTCTCCTCAGCGTCGGAGCGCGAGGGTTGCTGCCAGCGTGCCCGTATGCAACATAAACCTGGAGACACTCAAATCCGCGCGACTACGCCC
>JAWXBU010000165.1:0-28348 GCA_034440255.1 Planctomycetota bacterium
GACGATGGGGCGAATTGGTCCGAGCTCCGCGTTCTGGACACGGCCGACGGTCGCGAGCGCACGTTCATCGGCGGCAAGGTCAACGTCTCCGCGCTCGCGTGGACGCCGAACGGCAGTGAACTCGCGTTCCTCGCCAAGCGCGACGGCGACAAGCAGACGGCGCTCTACACGATCTCGATCTTGGGCGGAGAGTCGGCCAAGCGCGTCGAGCTCGACACGTCGATCAGCGCGTTCAGTTGCGCTGGGGATGGCAAACGCGTCGCGCTGGTCGCGAACGTGCCCGAGACGCCCGAGCACAAAAAGGCGAGCGAGAAGGGATTCAAGCAGAGCGTCTTCGAAGAGGACGTTCCGTTCGCGAACATCTGGATCGCCGACATCTCCGACGCGAGCGCGAAGCCGAGGAAGTTGGGAGTCGCCGGTCACGTGCACTCGGTCGCATGGAGCCCCGTCGACGACCGCCTCGCCGCTGGAATCACCACGACGCCGCTCGTCGACGACGAATACATGCGTCAGCGCGTCAAGATCCTCGATGCGAGCGATGGACGCGTGCTCGCCACTGTCGAAAACCCCGGCAAAATGGGTGCTTTCGCGTGGAGCCCGAACGGTGCTTGGATCGCGATGCACGCTGCGGCGGACATCCACGACACATCTGCGGGCCGGCTCACGATCGCGCCGTCTTCCGGCGGCACGCCGGTCGACGTGCTCGGCGAGGGCTACCTCGGTGACTCGACCGCCTTCGCGTGGAGCAGTTCGACGGCGTTGATGTGCGTCGCAGCGCACGGCGTCGAGACGAGCTTCGAGCGTATCGAGCTCCTCGCCGGTCGCGGAGGTGCGAAGAAGGTGATCGTGCCCGAGAGGACGGCGATCTTCACGGCGGTTTCGCTCAGCAAGGACGGACAGAAAGCCGCGTTCATCGCCAACACGTCTGCGCACGCGCCCGAGATCTACACGTTGAGCCACGGTGACGCGGCGCCCGTGCGTCGCACGGACTCGAATCCGTGGATGAAGTCGATGCACTTCGGCAAGCAGGAAGCCGTCAAGTTCAAGGCGCGCGACGGCGTCGAGATCGAGGGCGTCCTCGTGCGGCCGATGAGCGAGCAGGCCGGCGTACGCGTACCGCTGATCTTGTGCGTGCACGGCGGACCCGAAGCGCACGATTCGAACGGCTGGGTCACGGCCTATTCGCGCCCCGGGCAGATGGCCGCGACGCGCGGCATGGCGGTTTTTTATCCGAACTATCGCGGCAGCACCGGACGCGGCGTCGCGTTCGCCAAGTCGTCGCAAGGGGACGCGGCCGGCAAGGAATTCGACGATCTCGTCGACGCGGTAGATCACCTGATCGGGACCGGACTCGTCGACGGAGCCAAGGTCGGCATCACGGGCGGTTCGTACGGCGGTTACGCGACGGCGTGGTGCTCGACGCGCTACTCGGAGCGCTTCGCGGCGGGCGTGATGTTCGTCGGCATCTCGAACAAGGTTTCGAAATTCGGCACGACCGACATCCCTGACGAAGAGTTCTACGTGCACGCGCTGCACCGACCCTGGGAGATGCTCGACTTCTTCGAAGAGCGCAGCCCGATCAAATACGCCGAGCGCTGCAAGACGCCGCTCTTGATCCTCGGCGGCAAGGACGATCCGCGCGTCGACCCGAGTCAGTCGAAGGAGATGTACCGCTGGCTCAAGTTGCGCGGTCAAGCGCCGGTGCGTCTGGTTCAGTACCCCGGCGAAGGTCACGGCAATCGCAAGGCGTGCGGCAAGCTCGATTACTCGGTGCGGATGATGCAGTGGATGCAGCACTATCTCGCCGGTCCGGGTGGGGCGGCCCCGGCGCTCGATGTCGAATACGGCGAGCCGGTCGAGATCAACTGAAGGCCGACTCGATTTTGGCCGGTTCGCCCCGAAGATCGCGGGTTGGGCGGCATGGACTCTTCGAAACCCGCTCGGCGGGATCGGAGAGGAAGCGACGATGCACGAATCCAACGACAGGCTGACGCGCGCGGCGTACGACAAGCTGGTGCGTCAGCATCACGCGGCGGTCTACGCATCGGCCTTGCGCATAGTGCGCGACGTGGACTCCGCGCTCGACGTGACGCAAAACGTGTACGTCGCGTTGCTCGAGGGCCGTATCACGCTGTCCGGGACGGAGGACGAGCGTGTCCTGCGCTGGTTCGCCATCCGCGGGAGTCTCCAGATCTTGCGCGAGCAGTCGCATCGTCGTCAGCGCGAGGAAACTTACGCCATGGAGCAACCCGAAGCACGCCTGGATGCGCGCGCACTCGACGCCGATTCCGCCACCGCCGTCGAGCGCTTCATAGAGCGCTTGCCCGACGAACTGCGTGCGGCGGTGCACTTGAGATTCCACGAAGGACTCACCTTCGCGCGCATCGGCGAAGCGTTGGAGATCTCCGAACCCGCCGCCTTCGAGCGCGTCAAACGCGCGCTCGAACGGCTCAAGGACGGCCTTTCTCGCGCGGGTCTGTCGGCGGTCGCGCTCGACGTCGAACACTTACTCGAAACTTCGACGGTGGCGCCGACCGCGCCGATCTTCGTGGCGCAGAAGCTCGCCAGTTTGCACCCCGCCACGGCGTCCGCGTCGATCGCGGCGGCGCTTCTCGGAACCATGCTCCTCGTGGTGACGATCGTCATCGCCGGGCCGCGCTTGTTCGCAGGCAGGTCGGAGAAGGCGCGCGTCGCGGTCGCATACGATCCGACCGTCGTTCCGGTGCAGGTCACGCCTCCGGCCACGCTGGAGTCGCTCGTTTCGGTGGCGACACGAGCACCCGTGGCTTAGGTGAAAGTCCAGGAGGGGCTCTCCAACTCCACGGTGCCGGACCCAGAGCCCGCAGGAATGATAGGCACGATCGTGGGCCAACTCGTCGATGCCGAGGGCGGCCCCGTCGCCGACCAGGTCGTCATCGCGAGTTCCATCGAGCGTCAAGGGAAGTTCTCGCGTTGGGTCGCGCGTGGCAGGACGGAGGGCCACGGACGCTTCTCGCTGCGCGCGACCGTCGGGGCGGGCGGCGTGACGAACTATCAGATTGCGCTCGAGGGCCGTCTACAACTCGCGGAATCCAACCCGGACGAGTTCGTGCGTGTCGAAAGCAACGCGACAGTCGACGTCGGCGTGCTGAAGCTCGTGCCGCGACGCACCGATCGGAAGGGCGTCTTCACGATCGCGGTGAACCTGGTTGATGCGGGAGGGGGCGCAGTGCCTGGCGTGACCGTGACGCTTTTGCGCGCTGTGAATTCCGAGGACGGCTGGTCGGACGAACGGTGGGAGGTCAGCGCGAAGAGCGACGCTCGAGGTCGCGCGCAATTGGACGGCGAATACGTGGGCAAGAAGTTCCTCGTCGTGGAACCGCGCGAGCTCGGACTTCGGCGCGTGAGGCGCGAACTCGAGATCACGGAGGGTTCGCAGACGCTCACGGTCGTGCTCGAGAAAGGCCTCGAAATTCGCGGTCGCCTCGTCGACGTGGACGGACGAGCGGTCGTGCGCGCCCCGGGCGAAGCTCACTTCGGCGACGACCTGCAGCTGCATGCGCTCGATCCCGCACAACCCAGGAAGTGGATCTTCGCCGACGGCGGAACCAACGGCGACTTTCGCTTCCAAGGACTCGACGATGGCCGACACATCCTCGAAGTCTCCCGCGGACCGTGGTCCTCGATCTGCCTGGACGGCGTGCGCGCCGGGGCGACGGACGTCGTCGTCACGCTGAAGCGACGCGACGATCCCCTCGATCGCGGGCATCACTGTGCCGAAATCCACGCGCGCCTCGTCGATGCCGATAAGCGAGCGCCGGTCGCGATCGATATCGAAGGCGTGAAAGTCGAAAAGCTCGACCCCGGGACGCAGCCAGCGCACTTCGAGGTCGACATCGCGCCGTCGTTCCTGTGGGCGCCGCCGGTGCAGACCGCCTGGATCGGAGCGTACCCTGCCGACTCCGATCGCGTGCATGTCGGATCGCTCTCGGCCGGGACGTACGCATTCGTGGTGAGAGCGCCGGGCTATGCTCCGGAATTCGTCGCGCCGATCGCTCTCGCGGCTCACGAAATGCGCAGCGACCTCGTGCTCTCCCTCGTGCGTCCGACGCGCGTCGTCGGCCGCGTGCTGGACATCGACTCGAAGCCCTGCGCGAATGCGTTCGTGCTGGTCAATGGAATCGGTCCGAGCTCGCGCGACAGGCTCGAACGTATCGACCGCGACGTCGTGCGCACGAACGGCCATCCGCGCTCGGCCGTGTGGGAACTCGCGCGAACGGACGCGCAGGGGAAGTTCGCGGTCGAAGGTCTGTCGCCGCGCTACGACTACGTGATCGAAGCGTTGCACATGAGCTTCGAGCCGGTTTCGAGCTCGCTCGTCGCGGGTCACGCACCGGGCGCAGTCGAGTTGCGCTTCGCGAAGAAACGCTGAACGCTCAGCGCGTCACGACCGTGACGGACAGTTCAGCCACAGCGCCCGGAACGACGAGTGCACGCAGCGGTTGTGCGAGCACGAAGACCGCGGAATCGATCGTCACTTGGTATTCGCCGCGCTCGATGAGCGTGTCTGAAACCAGCGTTTCTCCCGACAAAATCGCGCCCACGATGCCCGGACCGCTCGCCGGCCGAAACTGCAGCGCCGTCGCTGCACCGGCGTTGACCGCCGTCAACGTGACGCGCGATCCGAAGCGATCGCGCATCTCTTCCGGAGCGAGTTTCGCTCGAGTGTCGTATCCGCTCGGCGGCGCACCCAAGAGATCGACGGCAACGCGCACGCGTGCTCCGCGGCGCGCGCGCAACGACACGACGGTCTCTTGTCCGCCGCGCACGACGACCGGATCGGACGTGCGCAGATGAAAGTGATCGCGGTCGGTCCCGGGTGCGAATCCGATCGTGAATGCGTACGTGCCGGCCGGGATGTCCTTCACGACGCCGAGCGCGTCGCTCTCGAGCGTGCCGATGTCGTCGCGCACGATCTGCGTCGCGCTCGAACGCGCTTCCACGACGAGTTGCGTGAGCGGCAGTGCGTCTTCGCCGAGCACGTCGAAGCGCACGCTGCCCTTTCCGCCGGCCTCGTCGAGCGTGAGCGTGATCTCGCGCGTCCATTCGTTCCGCGCCAGCACGACGATCTCTTCCGCGCTGGCGCGATCGCCGGCGAACGCTTGCACCGCGACAGGCGCTTCCGGATCGAGCGTGAACGTGGCTATGCCCGTTTCCGAGTTCACGCTCTGCGCACGTGTGTTCGAAGCTTGGTGCGTGCCGTCGACCAGCGTGGAAAGGTCGCTGATGCGCACGATCGCAGTTCGCATGGGCACTTGCGAACTGGGCGGCGCAGTGCGGACACCGGCCGGATCGACGCTCCCTCGATCGCTCTGCTTCCAATGCAAGACGCGCACCACGAGGCGCTGCGACTGCACGACCAGATCGACGCCGCTCGCTCCCGGCTCGTAGCGCGCTTGACGCGGTTCGATCACGACCGCGCGGTCGGGTGAGCGCAGCGCGTAATGTCCGGGACGCAATCCGCCCAACAGGAATCGCCCGGCCGCATCGGTCGCCGTTTTCGTGAGCGCGAGCCCGTCGCCGCGTTCGTCCGCCCTTGCGCGCAACGTCGCTTTCGAGAGCGCGTCGGGCTCGTTCGCGTAGTTCGTGTCGATCGCCCAGAGATCGAGGAAGGGGACGGGATCGCCGCTGGTCGTGACGGCGCGGCCGACGATCGGAGCGCCTCCCTGAAGCACGAGATCGTCGAGCTCGAGCGGCTGGCCCGACTCGAGTTCGAGCTTCTCCAGCAGGGCGGTTCCGACGCCTTCCGCCCGCGCCGTGATGCGGTACGTGCCGCTCGAATCGAAGCCGACGGCGAACGTGCCGTCGAATCGAACCGTGGTGCTCGACACGGGCACGAACTCCGTGACGCTCCCCGTCACCTTCTCGACGAAGAACGCAACTGTCGCATTCAGGACGGGCCTTCGATTCGCATCGACGATGCGTCCATCGACGAGAGAACCCGGCGACAAGCGCACGTCGCAGCGCATGCTGTTCGTGGGGGACTGTGAGATCAGCCCGTAGCGCGCGCTGCCGGGCAAATAGCCGGTCGCCGTCGCATCGATGCGCAAAAAGGCCGCTGTTCCCAGCGCGCGGCCTAACCCATCGCTCGAGAACGTGAATCGGCCTTGCGCGTCCGTCGTCGTCTCGCCGACGCGCGCTTCCGCACCATTGCCCTCGATGACGATAACGACGAGAGCGTTCGAAACGTTCATCGCGCGACTCGTCACCTCACCGCGGACCATCGCGCTCGGGTCGTCGTAGCGCGTGCCCGCATGTGCAGGTGGAGTGTCCGCCGATTCAAGTGTGACGGCGGGAGCGTTCGTGCGGTTCGCGGAGTCGACTGGGTTGGGCGGCAGTTGCACGGCGGTAGGCGGTTGCACCGTCTGCTCGACGACGACGACGCGCGGTTTGGCGATCAGTCGGAGCGTCACGAACACGAGCAATCCAACCACTGCACACGCGCAGATCGCGCTCCACACCGCGCGATTGTTCGTGTGCTCGTGTGCCGCGTTCATGCTCGAAGACCGATCTACTTCGCTGGAGGGTTGGCTTGGAAGTGGCGCGCGAGTCGCGCGATCTCGCGCTCGCGCACGGCGAGCGGACCGCGCGCTCGGTAGAGGCACTCGATCCCCGCAGCGTCGCTCACGGCGCGTCCGATGCGGTCCTGCAGCCGCAGCGTCCCCTCGTCCGTCCAATCGAGACGCCGCCAGCTCGTGTTCTTGGAGGCAGCACTCGTGCCTTCGCGCAATACGTCGAGCAAGAAGGGGACGACGGCCGTGCGCCCAAGTGCGAGACACGTCAGCGCGCACTCGACGCGCACGCGCAGTGCAGGATGCGGGCGTGCGCCGACCGCGAGTGCTTCCACGCGCGCCAACGCCGCGCGCGACGGTGCCACGGATGCACACGCAGCCGCTGCGACGACGTCGCCCGACAACTCGCGTCCGCCCTCAGGCACACGCGCTTCGAGGCGCTGCACGAGTGGCTCGAACGCTCTGGCATCGCGCGTGTTCCCGAGGATCACGGCGGCGCGCGCGCTCGACGCGTCGCTGGCACCCAAGGCCCGGCCGAGTTCGGCGAGATCGGTGTCGGAGAGCCGCAACGACGCGCCGTCTTTCGTCCACTGCGCGAGCGTCGCGTCGAAGGCTTCGTCGGAGAGCACCTTCCAGTCTTGCGGGAGCCCGAGCTCGCGGACGGAACGTGCGGGGACTTCGCGAACGGGCAGTGCGGTCGCGACCGGGGCGACCGGCGGCTCGATGCTCGTGATCTCGCTTACGTCTGGGGGCGTGGTCGGACGCACACCAGCGCAAGCGGCCCACATCGGCAACGAGGCACAGAGCGCCCTCGCGAACAGCTGACCTCGCTTCCTCATCGTGACGAGAGACTAGCGGACCACTTCGCGAGCGACCACCGCTCTGCCGCTCTCAGGGCAAAAACGAGCGCAATCCGCGGCCGTCCGACGTCCACAAGCGACCGCGCGAAGCACGCGCGTGCGGCGCTTCCCACGCCACGTACGTCCAGTCGCCTTCGCGCTTGGCGAGGAACACCGTCTTCTGATCGGACTTGGTGCGCACCGTGAAGGTCTCGGCGCCCACTACGACTTCGAGGTCGGTCCACGGCGATTCGAGCACCGTGTTCGAACTCGAGCGACGGCGCAGAACGGCGAGCCCGGCGGTCGAGGCCGCATCGTCCACCGCGCCGATTTCCTTCGGCTCGACCGCAGTCGAACCGGCCGTGACTTCCTCGGGCTTCAAGCGATTCGTCCACTCGTACACCGCGCCGTCGCGGAAGCGCACGCGCACGACTTCGCCGACGATTTCGGGTCCGCTCGTGGGCGGTTTGCCGTAGCTCCACGGACCTTCGAGCGCGCCGTTCGAAGCATCGACGATGAAAGCGTCGCCGTCCTCGGTCGCGATCAACATGCGGCCTTGCGTCTGCGTCAAGAACACCGGTGTGCGGGCCACCCCTCCGAGCGACTGCAAATCGTGCTTCCATGTGAGATTCGAGCTCTTCGAGATCCGCGCGATGTGGCCGTCGCGGTCGCACACGACGTGGTCTTCGCCGACCTTCACAGGCAGTGCTTCGACGCGGCCGCCGCGTTTCCAGGAACGATCGGGGATGCGCGAGAGTTCGACGAACTGATCGGCGGGATGCTCGACGCTCCATTGCGCGGGTTCGTACCCGGCGAGTTCCATCGAGAGGGGGATGATCTCTTCCCACACGGATTGCAGCATGAACGGCGTCACGCGCACCGAACCATCCGGCAACGTCACGCGCGCGCCGGCCGGGAAAGAGGCCACTTTCCAGGGCAATTCGCGCGTCTGTGCTTCTTCCTTCAAGACCTCTACGAGCAGTGCGTAGGCATCCGCTTGACGTCCCGCGCGCGACAATTCCTCGGCGCGAATCAAGGCCTGACTCTTCGCCCGCACCGCATCCACTTCCTTCGCGAGCAAGCTCTTCAACTTGCCCGTGTCGTCCTTCTCGAAGAGTTCGCGGTAGAGCTCGAGAGCGCGCTCGTAGTCGCCCGCGCTCGCATGCGCGCGAGCGGCGCCGATCAGCATGTCCTGTTGCGCGAGGTTGTCCTTCTTCGCCTTCGCGGCGCGGTCTGCTCGGCGCTTTTCGACGCGCACGTCGAGTCGCGCGGTGAACGCCGCGAGGCGCTTTTTGAATTCGACGGATTCGGGCTTCGAGCCGGCCTTCTCGATCACGTCGAGGAATTCCGAGAGCAACATCGTGATGCGCGCCTCGGCTTTCAACTGCGGCTGAGACTCCTCGACGTTCCCACCGATTTCGACGAAGTACGCTTCGACCCGCGCAGCGAGGCTGTTGAACAAGTCGGAAAGCAGCGGCAGCGGCTCTTCGTTTGCGCCGAACTTCGGCGGCGGCGGCATTTCGAGCGTGCGGCGCAGACCCAACACCGGATCACCGAGAGTGCATTCGACCTGGGCTTCGCGGTAGCGATCCATCCACGCCGAGCGACCGGCTTGGTCGGCGATGCGGCGCTTTTCGACGAGCGTGGCGCGCATCTGCGTCACGCGCGAACCGTCGTCGCCCTGGAACAGCGAATCGAGGACGCGCAACGCTTCGTGCGGATCGTCCAAGCGAGCCGTCACGGCTTCGATCTTCTCGTCGAACGCGCGCTGCGAGCGGAATTGGACGACGGCACCGACGGAGAGCGACAACAAAACGGCGATCGCGACGAGCGAATTGCGCTTGACGAGCGTGCGTTGAACCGCGTGCGTCCGTGCGCGACCGAGCAAGCGCCGCGCTTCGCGATTCGACGGATCGATCGCGACGTACTCGCGCAACGGCGGCAGCGCCTTCTCGGCGTTGCCTTCTTCGAGCAGCGTCGCCGCCGCGTCGAGAATCCACGGGCCGGCTTCGAGACCCATGCCGGCTTGCAACATGAGCGTGCCGAGTTCGAGTCGCACATTCGTGGACTCAGGGAGCTTCGATGCGGCCACGCGCAGCACTGCGGATGCGGCAAGCTTGCGCTCCGCGTCGATGAACGCGCGCGCCATCGCCAACAGATCGCGCAGGGCCGGCGCATTCGGATCCGCCGACGCGATCGCCTGCAAGTGCACGAGTCGGACCTGACTGATGCGGTCGTCGCGGCGCACGCGGGCGACTTCGTTCCAGTGATCGAGCGCGACGAGCGGCACGCCGAGCGCGCAATCCAGGCGCCGCAAGAAGACGCGCAGGCTGGGAGTGGCCAGTTCGCGCAGCACGGGCTGCAAGCGTCCGGCTTCCCATTCGGTTTGGAAGATCTGCGCCTCGACCGTCGGCATCGGCCCGTACGGAGCGCACACGAGCCAAGCACGCAAGCGCGACGCCGCACGGCCGACCATGCCCGAGCCGGTTTCGTGCTGCGTCATGACCAGCAGCTCTTCGTGGTTGGCGAGTCGCGCTGTTCCGCGCTGCAACTCGTTCACCGCGGTCAGGAACACTTGTCGCTGCGGTTGTGCCAGACGATCGGCGATCTCCGCGATCGACGACGCGCCGTCACACTCCTCGAAGAAACGCGACATCGTCTGCTGACCCTTGTACGGATCGAGCGGAACGAGCACTGCGTCTTCGAAGTTCGGCCAGTCGACCGCGGCCGACATGGCCTCGTCCTTCATCCGCGCATACTCGAGCAGCAGTCCTTCGACCGACATGCCCGCGACGTAGATCGCATCGCGTCGAGTTCCACCGCGCTCCGTGCCCGGCTCGCCTTGACTGATCGCACTGTCGGTCGGCTTTTCAGGCAGCGGCCCGGGCGCGAATCGGAAGTGCACGCCTTCCGAATCGAGCAACCGGTAGACCATTTCGATGCGGTGCGCGCGCGCGATCTCCGTCATGCGCAACGAATCGATGCGCCCTTCGGGATCTTTCACCCACGCGCTGCGTGCGTGATGACGCCAGATCTCCGGATCCTCCTCGGGATCGGGGAGCAAGTGCACTTGCCCCTCCTGGAAACCCAAAGTTGCACGGAGGCCCTCCCTGCCCAACAAGGACAGGACCCCATCACGACCCCGCGCCAGACTTTGCAGCAAGTCCGCGAGGCCGATGCCACCAACATCGCCTTGAAAACTCATCTCGTTAGGCAGGTCTATCGAGACGGAACGTGCAGGAAGTGGAGGGACTAGTGGTAGAAACGCGCGCGCATTAGCGCGAGATCGGCTGGGATATCGAGATCGTCGAGCACTTCTGCGCTCTCGACGGAAATGGAAAACAGCGGCTGTGCGCGCGTGCGGAGTCGCTGGAGCGGTTCGTCGGGCGCAAGTGTCGAAAGTTCTTCCAGGAGCACGCGCCCAACGATGATCGGATGACCAAAACGTGAATCGTGCTGGGGCGCGAGCCAACCCTGCGCAGGCGCGCCCGCTGCGTGCCACGCGCGGGACAATGCGTCGAAGACGGCGCGCGGAACGATCGGCACGTCGACCGGAGCCAAGCACAGATCCAGTCCGCAACGCAGGGCTCGTGCCAGTTGGATTCCGCTCGTGCGGCCGAGCCTCCACTGCGGATTGAAGGCGATCGCGACGCCGCGTGGGACGGCGCGCTGAATGCGTTCGTGATCGGCACCAGTGACGACGAGCGGCGCCGCGTCGTCGAAAATGGCGCCAGCGGCGAGCAAGAGTTCGAGCGGTGAACGAGGCGTGATCGCAGCCAGCGCCTTGCACTCGCCGAGCCTCTCCGACGCGCCGGCCGCCAGTACGACGAGCGCCGGTTTCACGTGCCGACGTACCGATCGTAGAGCGTGAGTGCGCGCTCCAGATCGTCCGTGCCTTCGATGAGCGCGCGGCCGTCGGCGAACACGGTGAAGCGCTCGTCGTCGACGCTGAAGCGCAGGATCGCGCCTTGATGACGTACGTCGCGCGCGACGATGGCGAGACCTTCGGCCAGTCGTTTCAGATCCGGTTTCACGCGTGCCCCGCGCACTTGCACCGTGTTGCGTCCGCACAAACTCGTCGCGCGCTTCGTCACCGGCTCGCGCAGGAATCGAAATTCGCTGCGCGCGCAGCAGCGACAATTCGCGTCGCGTCCGACGTTCAATTCGCGCACACGTCCGTCCCACGCGTCGAGCTCGACGAGGCGCGGCACGAGCGAATCGCGCTCGACGAGGATGCGCAACGCGAGCCCGGCTTGAAGTGCTGCGACGAGCGCGACCGCCGGTTGCAAAACGCCCGCCGTTTCGCACGTCGGCAGGACGCCGGCCGGCGGCGGTTCGGGAAAGATGCACGCCAGACACGGCCCGCGGTTCGGCAAGATCGGCAGAACGAGTCCGCCCGAACCGACCACGCCGCCGTAGACCCACGGCAACTTGCGTTCGACGCACACGTCGTTGACCAGGTAGCGCGTCTCCAGATTGTCGGTACCGTCGAGAACGAGGTGCGCGCCTTCGATCAAGCGCTCGACGTTGTCGGCGTCGACGTGTTCGACAAGGGCGGTGATCGTCGTCGGGCCGCCGATCGACGCCAGCGTCTCGCGTGCAGCGATCGCTTTCTCGACGCGCTGCTGCGCGTGCCGCTCGCTGAACAACACTTGGCGGGGGAGATTCGAGATTTCGACGATGTCGCGGTCGACGAGCACGAGTTCACCGACACCCGAGCGCGCGAGACTCTGCGCGATGGATCCGCCGAGCGCGCCACAACCGACGACGAGCACGCGCGAGCGCTGCAGTCGGGCTTGACCCTCACGCCCGAGTTGAGCGAAGCGCGTCTGTCGCTCGAAGCGCTTCTCGAAGTTCGTCACTTCGACCACCACCACAGCCCGAGCCCGACCAACACGATGAGTGCGCCGACGCCCGCGCCGAACACGAGCAGCGCAGTGACGTCCGATTTCGGCGGCTCGTTCATCTCGACCCAGTTGAAGTAGCGCTTGATGCCGACTTCGATCGGAGCCTTGCAGTGCGGACAGTGCGTGAGCGTGAGATCGAAGGGGATAACGCCGTCGCACCGCATGCAGTAGTGGTTGCGCTCGGCACCGCCCTCGGCCACGCCGGGCGCTTTCGAGCGTTCGCGGTAGTAGGCGATGGCCTCTTCGTTCTCGCCCTCGCGCGCGCGCGACCAATGGTCGGGGCCCATGTTTCCGAAGCTCTTTTTCGGTGCGGCTGCGTCGCCGCGATCGTTCGGATCGGCGCTCATGATGTGGGAGGGGAGGTTAGCTCAACCGTCCGCGCTTCTGCACGGTCGCTCTCTTGACTTCCGCGCGACAGATGCGGATTCTTTTCGCCCCCGCAGGTCCTGCGGGGATGCGCCGGACGACCGGCGCAGCACGGTGGCCATAGCTCAGTTGGTTAGAGCACGAGGTTGTGGTCCTCGGGGTCGCGGGTTCGAGTCCCGTTGGCCACCCCACCCTCCACGCGCGCCTGGGGCGCGGTATGCACTTGCGCCTGAGGCGCGGCATCCACTCGCGCCTGGGGCGCGGTATCCACTCGCGCCTGGGGCGCGGCATCCACACGCGCCCTTAGGCGCGGTGCCCGGAAACGCTTTCGGTACGCGCACGGTGGCCGGGCCGGCGGGGGCGAAATCGTTCGGGAGGCCGCAGGGCGGGGATCGGCGCGACCGGGTATCCTCGATGAGCAGTGGATCGCAGAGAGCGTCCACCCGCATCCACAGGATCCCTCAGGAGTTCGTTCGCATGTTCCTCTCGAAGCACTTGGCAAGCCTTGCCGCCGTCGTTGCGTTCACGCTCGGCGCGGAAGCACAGACCAACTTTCCGTTCACGCTCGATCAAGCGAACAGCAACTTCACCTTCAGCGGGACCTCGACTTTGGGACCGATCGTCGGCAACCCGTCGAACATGTTCCAACTGCTCGGCGGCCAGAACGTCGACCTCACCTTCCAGTCGGGCGCGCAACCCTTCGCGACCTCAGCCTTCACGACAGGCGGCGTCGTCTCGACGAACGGCGCGTTGCACGCGAAGGTCACGGGCGCGTTCGGCATCACGCTCGCGACGATCGACATCACGGGATTGACGATGGAGGCGAGCTCGCCTTCGTTCAGCGTCGGAGGAGGCGGAGCTTTCACGGCGAGCCTCACGTTGACGGCTCTCTCGGGCACGATGCTCGTGACGCCGTTGATCGGCACACCGTCGAACACGAGCCTCGCCGGCAATACCGGGGCACCGACGCCGGTCAACGGCACCCTCACGCGGACAGGCGCGAACTTCCACCTGGTCGCACCGGTGAGCTCGGTGTTCGCGTTCGCGGATCCGGGCACGGGTGCGTCGGGTTCGATCACGCTCGTCGGCACGATCACGGCCGATCACACGTTCATGAAGTCCTTCTGCATCGGCGACGGTTCCGGGACGGCGTGCCCGTGCGCGAACAATTCGCCGGCGGGTCAAGGCCGTGGTTGCGTGCACTCGGGCGGTGTGGGAGCGCGACTGCTTCCGAGCGGTGTGCCGAGCTTGAGCAACGACACGCTGGTGCTGACGGGCGCGAGTCAGCTTCCCGGCACGCTGGGCCTCTACTTCCAGGGCACGATGCAAGCGGGCGGCGGTGCCGGCATTTCGTTCGGCGACGGACTCTTGTGCGCCAGCGGGGCGATCACGCGCCTCGGTGTGAAGGCGGCGCCCGGCGGCTCGTCGAGCTATCCCGTCGTAGGCGATCCGTCGGTTTCGGTCGCAGGCCTCGTCGCTGGAGCACCGACCGTGCGCACGTATCAACTGTGGTATCGCGATGCCGCGGTGTACTGCACGGCGAGCACGAACAACCTGACCAACGGTGTGCAAGTGCAGTGGATGCCGTGATCCGCGGTTGAAGCTCGCCCACGAGCAAGTTCGACCTGACTCGAGGGTTGTCGATCATGTGGGGGCTGTGAGCATCGGCTGCTCCCTCGCTGGGATCAGCGTCACGAGATCACGCAGTGGACGGAGTGCGCGAATGCGTGCTCCGTCTTGCGTTGGTTCCACACACGAGTCCGAGGCGTCATGTCCGCCGAATCAAGTGGGGCACGAACTGTCCGCAGCAGCCCGAATCAGGACGCTCGTGAGTCGAACTCCGCGGACGCGTGCCCTCCCAGAGTGGGAGCGGGCACGATGGGCGCAATCGGGACGACGTCGATCTCGCGTAGTTCGACGAGTTTTTCACTGACCTCGTTCGCACCACCGAGCTCTTCGATTCTGCGACCGACCGGCAACACGCGCGTTTGGAAGCTGCGCGTCGCTTGATTGAAGGCGGTCGTCGCTCGCTCGAGCCCGGCGCCGACATTGCTCACGTGCTCGTGATACTTGACGATACGGCGGTAAAGCTCGTTCGCTTCGCGCTGGATTTCGAGCGCGTTTTCGGCCAGTGCGCGCTGATTCCACAGCACTTTTGTCGAGCGCAAGATCGCGATCAAAGTCACCGGCGTCGCAATCAACACGCGTGAGCGAAGCGCTTCGTCGAACACGTCGGGATCGGCTTCGTACGCGTACGACAGGATCGGATCGGCGGGCAAGAACAGCACGGAGTAATCGATGCGGCCGGCGATGAGGCTCGAGTAGTCGCGCTTCGCGAGCGCGCGCACTTGCCGCCGCACGAGATCGGCATGCTCTTTCAAGGCGCGCTTGCGCACCTCCGGATCGCTCGCTTCCGCCGCCGCCCAATACGCCGACAGCGGCATCTTCGCATCGACCGGTAAACCGTCGCCTTCGGGCAGACGGATGATCATGTCGGGCCGCGCGCCTTCGTCGACCACGGTCTGCTCGATGAAATCGCAGTGCTGCAGCATGCCGGCCGACTCGACCAAGTTGCGCAAGCCGATCTCGCCGAACTTGCCGCGCGCGGTCATGCTGCCTTTGAACGCGGTCACGAGCACTTCGTTCGACGAGCGCAACGTCGACGTGATCTGCGCCAGATCGCCCAGATGTTTCTCGAGGCTGCCATAAGCTTGGGAGCGCGCTTTCTCGATCTCGTTCGTCTTCGCGTCCAAGCGTTCGAGTGCGGCGCGCATCGGAATCAAGCGCTCGCTCGTCGCGTCGAGCAAAGTCTTGCTGTTGCGATCGAGCGCTTCTTGGCTGAGCCGCGCGAACGCGTTCTGCACTTCTGTACGCGCGTCGACGAGGAAGGTCTTCTGATCCTCGAGCGCGTTCGTGCGCTCTGCCAATTGCGCTTCGAGCCGTGCCAGCGATTCGCGCGAGCGCGCCGAATCGACACGCAATTCAACCGCTGTCTTCGCCGCACGGTTCGACGCGGTGAGCCAACCGACGATGACGCCGAGGAGTGCGCCGACGAGGAGCACGAGTGCCGCGAGGATGTACTCCATGGCCTCTGAGGATAGCCGAGGCCGCGTGTCGAATCGTCGACACGCGGGACAATCCGTCTCACCGTGCCGAGTGCGTCAGGACCGACGATCCATCCCGACGTACGGCCGCGCTGTCGAGCCGGTGTAGATCTGGCGCGGGCGACCGATTCGGAAATCGGGATCACCGCGCATCTCGAGGAAGTGGGCGACCCAACCAGGCAAGCGTCCCATCGCGAACATCACCGTGAACATGTTCGTCGGGATGCCGAGCGCCTTGTAGATGACGCCCGAGTAGAAGTCGACGTTCGGGTAGAGCTTGCGGGACACGAAGTACTCGTCGCGCGACGCGATCTCTTCGAGCTTCATCGCGATTTCGAGCAGCTTGCTCGACGTGCCGAGCTTGTTGATCACTTGGCTGCAAGTGCGCTTCAAAACGGCTGCGCGCGGATCGTAGTTCTTGTAGATGCGGTGGCCGAAGCCCATCAAACGCGTCGTGTCGTTCTTGTCCTTCGCGCGCGTGAGGAACCTTTCCGCGCTGCCTTCTTCGCGTGCGATCTGCTCGAGCATCTCGATCACTTTCTGGTTCGCGCCGCCGTGCAGCGGGCCCCACAGCGCCGAAATCCCGGCTGAAATGCCGGCGAACAGATTGGCTTGAGAGCTGCCCACCATGCGCACCGTCGACGTCGAGCAATTCTGCTCGTGATCGGCGTGCAGGATCAAGAGCAGGTCGACCGCCTTGCTGATGACCGGGTCGACTTCGTACTCCTCGCACGGAGTCGCGAACATCATGTGCAGGAAATTGGCGCAGTAGTCGAGGTCGTTGCGCGGGTAGATGAACGGTTGACCGATCGAGTGCTTGTACGAGCACGCCGCGATCGTCGGCATCTTCGCGAGCAAGCGGATGACCGTGTTCTGGATCTGACGCTCGCTCTCGGGCTCTTGGTAGAACGTCGCGAGTGCTCCGATCGTCGCCGCGCACACCGGCATCGGATGCGCGTCTTTCGGCAGCGCGCCGAAGAAGGCGCGGAAGTCCTCGTGCAGCATCGTGTGCCGCGTGATCTCGCGCGAGAAGAGCGCGAGGTCGGCGCGCGTCGGCAATTCGCCCTTGATCAAGAGCCACGCGACTTCGAGGAAGGTCGAGTGCTCGGCGAGCTCTTCGATCGGATATCCGCGGTAGCGCAGGATGCCCTTCTCGCCGTCGATGAAAGTGATCGCGCTCTGACAAGCACCCGTGTTGCCGTAGCCCGGATCGAGCGTGATCAGCCCGGTTGCGCTGCGCAACTTGCTGATGTCCGCCGCACTTTCGTCTTCGGTGCCGCGTACGATCGGCAGCGACACGCGCTTGCCTTCGAAGCTGATCTCGACCGTCTTTTGAGTCGTTTCGCCGGTCATCTGGCTCGCCATGGCTCGTTCTGCTCGCTGTCTAGCTCGTCCGCAATGCGCCCCAAAATGGGCTGAGTACGATCGCTTGGGGCACGTGTCAGTTCAAGCGATTATCGGCGTCGCCGTCCTGAAAGAGAAGACATTGCCGTCGGCTGTCGCTCGCTCGACCCGGATTCAGGAGAGAGCGCGCCAACCGGCGAGCGTCGCTTGCGAGCAGCGTTCCCAGGTGAACTTGCGCGCCGTGAGCTCGCGCCGCGCGGCTGCGAGCCCGTCGTCACGGCTTTCGATGGCCGAGCGGATCGCGTCGGCGAGGAGTTCCGGCTCGCGCACGCACGCCGCGTCGTCGAGGAGCGTCGCCGCGTCACCCAACGCTTCGACGAAGGCCGGGATGCGGCTCGCCACGACCGGAACCCCCAGCGCCAGGGCCTCCAGGGGCGTCACCGGCGTGGCTTCGCCGCTGGACAGGTGCACCAGACACGCGGCCTGCGCCACGGTCGTCGGCAAGGCGCGCTCGAAATCAGCCGCCTTGGGCGCCTCCGCGCGACCCTCACGTTCCAGGCCCGACCACGTGACGGCGGCGTGAGCTTTGGACGCGCGCACCGCGTGCAAGAGGCTGACGGCGCCCGGATCGAGCGGCGCACCTCGCGGCGGCGGCAGACAGTGGAACTCGAGGGTTCCCTCGAAGCCACGCTCGCGCAAGATTTCGAAAGCGCGCAACACCGCGACCGGCCGGCGCGACGCTTTGACGGCTCCGAGGACGAGGATCCTTTGCGGTGCGAGCGGAGTGGGCAGCGCCGCCAAGTTGCGCCTCCAATGCTCGCAGCCGACCGGCGTGAAGACGACGCGCTTCGCCTCGAGACCGAAGCGCTGCATCAACTGCGCGCGGCTGTCGCTCGAGAACGCGAACACGAGATCCATGCGTTTCAAGCGCTCGCGCATGACCGCTTCCTGCGGCGAGTGTTCGCCGGGCAACTCTGCGATCGCGATCGATTGCTTGGCAGCGCGCACCGGCAGCACGCGCGGCGTGAGCAAAGCGTGATGGAACACGTCGACGCCGCCGAGCGAATCGTCGACGCCCTTGCGCGTCAGAAGAGCAGCAGCGTGAACGAGCGCGCGCGGCCGCTTGCTTTCGACGCGAGCGACGCGCGCATCACCGATCGTGAGACCGAGCGCACGCGGATCGACCGAGCGCGGCGCGGTGCCGACTTCGAAGAGCGCGAGGTCCGGCCGATTCTCGAGTCGGACGAGTGCGCGCACCAACTCGCGCACGTATCGGCCGACGCCCGGCGGATGACTCGTCGCCGGCAAGTAGTCGACGCCGATGCGTGACACGACCGAACGCAACGCGCTCTAGCCTCGCCCGCGCGAGCGCGAGTTCTTGAAACCGACGGGTTTCTGCGGCGTGTTCGGCAACGGTCCGCGGCCGGGCTGCGGTTTGCGAGCGCCCGGCGACTGCATGCGGCGCGTGACGCGGTCTTTGGGCCCGAGAATGGGCTCGCTCTGCAGTCGATCGCGATCGAAGACTTTTTCCGCGCGCAAGCGCTCGGCCTCTCGACCGCGCGGGGGCGCGCCGATCAGACCGCCCTCGTCACGCAGTGCGTGATTGAAATCGCGCCACAAAATGCGAATGAACGGCAACCAAATCGGCGTCGCGCCGATCAGGAGCACCCAGCGCAAGAGGTCTTTGTCGATGTCCATCCGTCAGGTTCAGGGGCACGTTCGCGAAGCCGCCTCGGCTATCCTATCGGCCGCGCGCCGGGCCCGCCTCGAACTCGCTTGGAACTCCGCTTGAAAACAGTCGTCGCACTCCTGGCGCTCACTCTGGCGCCGCACTTCCAAGCCGACCGCTCGGGTCCGGTCTCGAAACCGGCGTCGATCGTGCACGGAATGACGATCTCGTGCGAAACCTTCGGCCGAGAATGGGGCAGCGATCGCTTCCCCGTCGCGCTCGAAGCGCTCGGCGCAATCGGCGTGAACTGGGTCGCGATCCATCCCTATGCGTCGATTCGCGAAGACGGCAGCGTCGAAGCGCGGCGCATCGATCCGGCGCATCCGCCGGAGTGGATCACGCGACCGATTCGCGAGGCGCATGCGCGCGGTCAATCGATCCTCGTCATTCCGCACATCGCCTACTGGGGCAGTCCGTGGCGCTGGCGCGGCGACATCGAGTTCGAAGATGCCGAGTGCCTGGCGCGCTTCTTCGCGACGTACACGCAATTCCTCGTCGACGTCGTCGCGTGTGCGCGAGGAGCGGATGCCTTTTCGATCGGCAACGAGCTCGAGAAGCTCGTGGAGCACGACGCGGAATGGCGCGCACTGATCCTGGCTGTGCGCAAAGCGACGGACGCGAAGCTGACGTACGCGGCGAATTGGTCGGGCTACGACGCCGTGCCGTTCTGGGATGCACTCGACGCGATCGGAGTCGATGCGTATTTCCCGCTGTGTTCGAGCGACGATCCCACCGAGGAACAACTGCGAGCCGGCTGGGCCGAGAACCTCGCGGGGCTCGAGCGCGTTTCGAAACGCACCGGCAAGCCCGTCGTTTTCACGGAGCTCGGCTACAACTGTTCGCTCGACGCGGCCCGCACACCGTGGACCTTTCGCGAGGAGCACGGGGCCGATCGCGCGCGCGCCGAAGCTCTCCAGGCGCGTTGCCTACGCGTCGCCCTCGACGAAATGCGCTCGCGCTCCGATTGGTTGCGCGGTGCCTTCATCTGGAAGTGGTTCCTCGGCAACGGCAATCGCGAGAACTTCTTGGCCAAAACTCCTGCGATGATCGCCGTGATCCGCGAAACCTGGGGTATGCACGGCAAATGAGCCAGAAGTCGAAGAATCGCACGCGCGCTTTCAAACGTCGCAAACCGCCGGGCAGTTCGCCGGGCACGCTCGTCGTCGACCCGTCGTCGCCGAAACCGAAGCTCTCCGTCATCGCGTACAGCGCGACCGAGATCCTCGAGAAGACGATTGCGGACCCGAAAGACATCGGTCCGCTGCTCGAGCGCTACCCGGTCGTGTGGCTCGACATCGACGGTCTCGGCGACGCCGAAGTCATTCGCGCGATCGGCGAGTCGTTCAAGCTGCACCGCCTCGCGATCGAGGACGTCGCCGAAGTTCACAAGCGCGCGCGCGTCGATCGCTACGACACGCACCAGTACATCGCGCTCGTGATGGTGGACCTCGTCGACGGCGGACTCGACACCGAACAACTGTCGCTCTTCCTCGGGAAGAACTTCGTCATCACGTTCCAAGAGCGGCCCGGTGACGGATTCGATCGCGTTCGCGACAGAATCCGGGGCGGCAAGGGCATGATCCGCACGGGCGGGCCGGGTTACCTGACGTACGCACTGCTCGATGCGACGATCGATGGATATTTCCCTGTGCTCGAGCACTACGGCGAGCGTTTGGAAGATCTCGAGGACGCGCTCGTGGCGTCGCCCAACTCGAATCGCTTGCACGAAATCCACGCACTGCGACGCGACCTGGTCGTCTTGCGCCGCGCGGTGTGGCCGATGCGCGAGGCGCTGAATTTCCTCTTGCGTGAGAGTTCCGACGCGTTCAGCGCCGAGACCCGACCCTACCTGAACGACTGCTACGACCACACGGTGCAGTTGATGGATCTCGTCGAAAATCACCGTGAAATGGCCTCCGGATTGATGGACGTCTACTTGTCCGCGATGAGCAATCGCATGAACGAGATCATGAAAGTGCTCACGATCCTGTCGACGATCTTCATGCCTTTGACCTTCATCGCCGGCGTGTACGGCATGAACTTCCACGTCGATGCCGGACCCTTGTCGATGCCGGAATTGCTGAGTCCGTACGGCTACGTGATCTGCCTCGCTGCGATGTTCGCGCTCGCGGCCGTCATGCTGCTGTGGTTCAAGCGCAAGGGTTGGATCGGAACCGGTCGGAAGATGCCGTGAAACGCGGCCGACACAGCGAGCCGCGTCGCCGCGGACTCGAGCGCATCCTGTCGAAATTCGGCGTGTGCTCGCGCAACGAAGCGCGCAACTTGATCCGCCGCGGTCGCGTGCGCGTGAACGGCGTCGTGATCGTCGACCCGGACGCGTGGTTCGATCCCGACGTCGACGAGTTCGAGCTCGACGGCAAGTCGTTGCGCGCGTCGAAGAAGCTCTACTACGCGCTGCACAAACCGCGCGGCTACATCACGACGCGCTCCGACCCAGAGGGTCGACTGACCGTCTACGAACTGCTCGGCAAGATCGGCGCATGGGTCGTGCCGGTCGGGCGGCTCGACCTCGACACGACGGGTCTGTTGCTCTTCACGAACGACACGCACTTCGCCGACCTCGTATCGAGCCCGGATAGCCACGTCGCGAAGACCTACCGCGTCGAGTGCACACCGCGACTCACCGACGAAGCACTCGCGCGCCTCGCTGCCGGGGTCACGCTGTCGGATGGTCCGACTCGTCCGGCGATCGTGAAAAACCAAGTGTTTCGCGGCCCCAAATCGCAGTTCGAACTGACGATCAGCGAGGGGCGCAACCGACAGGTGCGGCGCATGGTGAAAGAGGTCGGCGCGAGGGTCGACAAGCTGGCACGCCTCTCGATCGGGCCGCTCGCGCTCGGCGATCTCGCTTCAGGCGCGATTCGTGAGCTCAGCGACGGCGAAGTGCGCGCCTTGATCGAGGCCGGAGACAAAGCCGCGTCAGCGAAACGGCGAACGACTTGAAGTCGAGCGCGGTTCGAGCACGACGCGATCGATGACGTCGTACGCAGTGACGACGGCGCGCGCCGCGGGCGTGCTCGGATAGTCGGCCTTCGTGATCGAGTAGGTCGCGCGATCGGAGCGCGAACCGTCCTCGGCGCGCAAGCGCAGGCGCAACGTCGCGTCGTGACGGAAGCCCACGCGCCGCGCAACCGCCGCGCTCTTCTCGTTCTCCGGCGCGCAATGGATCTCGACGAGTTCGAGGTTCTCGATTTCGAACGCGGCGCGCACCAAGGCCGAAACGGTCTCCGACGCGAAGCCTTTCCCGGTCACGTCCTTCGCCAGCCAGTAGCCGATCGAAGCCGACGCGTCGCTGGAATTGGGCGTCAGTGCAGCTCCGCCGACGATGCGATCGGCGAGAAGCACCGCGAACGCGAACGACTCACCCAAGTCGAAGCGGCCGCGCATGCGCCGCGTCACGTCGACGGCCGCTTCGAGAGTGCGCGGACCCTCGCGCGCCCATTCGATCCACGGGCGCAGATGGTGTTCGTTCGCGGCGATGACGCCAGCGAGTTCCTCGGCATCGCGCGGATCGAGCGCGCGGACGACGAGGCGTTCGGTGACGAGGCGATAGGCGGTTCCGCGCGACATGCGAGGTCAAGTCTACACGTTGGGACGTGGATCCACGGCGGCTGTGTGCGTCCTCCCGCTCACCGCGTTCCATGCGGCGAGTACCGCGACGGTCACGCCGGCCGGAACGATCGTGAGCAGCGCATCGAGGAAGCCGAGGGGCTCGAATCCGAACAGGTTTGCGGCCCAGGGCACGTAGATCACGATGCCGAGCGCGGTGATGGCGAGAACAGTGATCCACAGAAACGCCGCATTCGGCTTCTCGAGCGTGGCCCGAATCGAGCGTCCACCTGCTCGCATGACGAGCAGAAGTCCCAAGTTGCCGAGGACGATCGCTGCGAACCCGAGTGCGCGCGTGGTGGCTTCGGTTCGGCCCACGTGGCGTGCATACGCGTAGAGCAGTAGGACTCCGAGGAGAGCCAGGATTCCTGCGGCAAGACTCTCGAGGATCGTCCTTCGCGTGAACAACGGCCGCCGCGGATCACGTGGCTTCGACTCCATCAGCTCGCGCTCGGTTCGTTCGCGTTCGAAGACCAGCGTGCAGGCTGGATCGATGATGAACTCGAGGAACACGACGTGCACGGGAAACAGGAACAGTGGCCCACCGAGCATCACGGGGATGAACGACATGCCCGCGATCGGGACGTGCACCGCGATCAAGTAGCGCATCGCGTTGTGAATGTTCTCGTACACACGCCGGCCGAGGCGCACGGCCTCGACGATCGCGTCGAAGTCGTCGTCGAGCAGCACGAGATCCGCGGCTTGCCGGGCGACGTCCGTACCGCGTTTCCCCATCGCGATGCCGATGTCGGCCGCCTCGAGCGCGGGCGCGTCGTTCACACCGTCACCCGTCATCGCGACCACTTCGCCGGCGGCGCGAAGAGCTTGGACGAGTCGAAGTTTTTGTTCGGGGCGCACGCGGGCGAACACGTTCACGGAGCTCGAAACGCGCGCGAATTCTGCATCGGGGAGCACTGCCAGTTCCGCACCGGTGACGACCTGCCCGACGTCCAAACCGGCTTCACGCGCGATGTTCAGCGCCGTTCCGGGGAAGTCGCCCGTGATCATGACGACACGAATTCCTGCGCGCCGACACACCTCGACCGACGCGCGGGCGGAAGCGCGCAACGGATCGGCGAGCATCAACAGTCCCGTGAACCGGAACGGATAGCCGGCTGGGTCGTCGAGCAGTGCTCCTTCGAAGTGCGCTTCGGCGACAGCCAGGATCCGACGACCTTTGGCGGATTCTTCTTCGACGCGCTTCGACTCGCTCGCATCTCCGCAGAGCGCGAACACCGTTTCGGGCGCCCCCTTGACGACGACGCGACGCGAGCCGTCCGTTGCACGCCAGACGTGACACATCGCGAGAAAACGATCGCTGAACGGGTAGTCGCGCTCGAGCGTCCACTCGTTGCGAACACGAGCCGCGTCGGAGCCGGCCGCCGCGATGATGGCGATGTCCATCGGATCGTACGCATCGAGCTCCGAGGCCAGCGCGGCCACGTCGATCACGCCGGGTGCCGTATCGACCACCTGCATCCGATTTTCGGTCAGCGTGCCGGTCTTGTCGACGCACAACACGGTCGCCGCGCCGAGCATTTCGAGCGCGGGCATGCGACGCGTGAGTACACGATGCCGTGAGATGCGCCACGCGCCGAGCGCGAGGAACACCGTCAAAACGATGGGGAATTCCTCGGGGATCAACGCCATCGCGAGCGTCACACCCGCGAGCACGCCCTGCTTCCAATCGTGTCGTTGCACGGCGTACACGACGACCATCGCCAAGGCGAGCGCGACCGCGAACATCGCCGTGAAGCGCACCATGCGCGCCGTTTCGCGCTCCAGTGTCGTCGTCCCCGGTTCCAAGTCGGCGAGCGAACGACCGATGCGTCCGAGTTCACTGCGCTCTCCCGTCGCCGTGACCTCCGCCCGTGCGTGTCCGGTGATCACGAGCGAACCGGAGAAGACCGTGTCGTTCACGACCTTCTTCACAGGCAGCGATTCGCCGGTGATCAGCGATTCGTCGATCGTGAGTTCTTGCGCGTCCGCGAGTCGCCCGTCGGCGGGAACGAGGTCGCCTTCCGCGAGGACGGCGAGGTCTCCGCGCACGACGTCGCGACCGGCGATGCGGACCTTCACTCCGTCACGCATCACGAGTGCGCGTGGACTGGAGAGGCCGCGCAATGCAGCGAGCGCGCGCTCCGCACGGCGCTCTTGCACGACGGTCAGCGTGACGACACCGACGATGGAGGAGCTGAGGACGACTGCTTCGCTCACATCTCCGAGTGCGAGATAGATGACCGTCGCTGCGGAGAGCAGGAGGAACATCGGCTCGAGCACGACTCCGCGCGCAATCGCGAATGTCCCGCGCGCTTCGACGTCAGGCAGCGCGTTGGCGCCTTCGGATCGCAGGCGCTCCCGGGCCTCGCTCGAACTCAGTCCGGTGGTGCTCAAGCCGCACAGGGTAGCGTGTCGCCCAGCGCTTGCAGTCGCTCGCCTCGGGCTGAATCATGACTCCAGGGAAGTGCGTACTCGCCGTGCTTCTCCGACTCCCACGCCCCCCACCGGAGGCCCAATGCTCTGCCATCTGAAGACCGCGCTCGCTCTTCTCCTCGTGACCACCGGGCTCACGCTCGCAAGCGCACGCGCCGACACGCTGATCAAGAAGGACGGTCAAGCGATCGACGTCAAGAAGGCGCGCGAAGAAGGGGACGCCTATCGCTTGTGGTTCTCAGCCGGTGAGATCGTCGTGCCCAAAACACACGTGGCGTCGGTCGAGATCGAAGGCGACATGTCCGAGTACGTTCCGAAGGACGACAAGGAGAAGGCCTTTCTCGCGCAGGGCTACGTGAAACATCGCGGCAGTTGGATGAGCAAGGCGGGCTATACCGTCGAACTCGAAAAAGCCGCCGATGTGCGCAGGAAACGGACGGCCGAACTGGCCGCGCGATCGAAGTGGGACAAGGGTTGGGAGGTCGAGTCGAAGCATTTCCGGTTCAAGTCGAACACTTCGCCCGAGATCCTGCAGCACTACGTCGACATGATCGAGGCCTACTACGACCTGATGGATTCGCGCATCGGCATCAAGCTCTCGCCGATCATGGCGCGCACGAAGATGCGCGTGAACGTGTTCAAGCGTCAGCAAGAGATGATCGACGATGCCAACGACGATTTCGTGAACGAGAACCTACTCGGATACTTCAGTTCGTCGGAGCAGACGCTGAATTTCTTTCACGACTACAAGGATCCGGCGCGGAGCGAGCTGACGGCGTTGCACGAGTGCACGCACTTGCTGACGCATTTGATCGACCCCAACTACTGGGCCCAGATCTGGATCAACGAGGCCGTCGCGGACTACTTCGGGGCGTGCACGCTCTCGGTCGTCAAAGGCAAGGTGCAACTCACGCCCGGTCGCATCGACGAGGATTCGATCCTCACCGTGCAGGAGGCGATCAAAGCCAAGAAGACGCTGCCGTTGCAGAAGCTCTTCACGACGGAGCAGGAGAGCTACGACGGCTTCTATTACGCACACGGGTGGTCGCTCGTGTACTTCTTCCAGAACTCGCCCAAGTACCAGAAGCCCTTCAACAAGTTCTTCAAAGACCTCTACGCGCTCGAACTGAAGGACGCGCAGATCGAGGTGGTCGACACGGGATCGGACGACAAGTCCGGAATGCGACGCAAGTACGCGGCCAGCGAGATCGTCGCTTCGATGCTGAAACGCCTGGCGATCAAAGACGTCGCGACGCTCGAAAAGGAGTGGCTCGCTTACGTCGCCGCCGTGCCCATCGAAGGCGCGCGAGCACGATTTCTGCGCGGCTACGGCAGCGCTTTCGATCCGGAACGGGCCAAGGAAGCACTCGTCGATCTGAATGCTGCGATCGAAAGTGGTTATCGCAACCCCGAGGCATACTGGGCGCGCGGCTACGCTCACATCTTCACGGACAACGGTCCGAACGCGCTGGCCGACTTCCAGCAAGCGATCCAATTGTCGCCGCTCGAAGGCGTCTACCGCGCCGATTTGGCGTGGTGTCTGACCGGCTGGTGGGGTGCGGAATCGAAGGAGATCGACGGCTCCGACGAAGACAAGGCCGAAGCGCAAAAGCAATTCGGCCTCGCGGCGGAAATCGACCCTGAGAACGAAGAGCTCGTGAGCTTGTTCGCCGAGTTCCTCGCAACGCGCAAGTGAGCGAACCGGGAACCTGTCCCGCGCACAGTGCGCCTATTTCAATTTCGATTCGACTCTGAGGTCAACGTGTCTCCCCAATGCTCGAGGAAGAACTTCCGCTTTGGATCGAAGGTGTGATGCGACGGCCCGATCATGGGTCGGAGGGTCGTCATCATCTGCATGCCGGTGACGAGGAAGATCGTGATCCAAAGACCGAAGAGTGCGCTGCGTCGCGCCTTCCAATGGGACAGACCGGCGTTGAGGATGCGCTTGCTGACGATGCGTGAAATCACTTACAGGACCAGGTGAATCGGCGCGATCACCGCCACCGAGTTCGACGACTGCGTGAAAATCCAGGCCACGGGGCCATAGCCCGCGAGGAAAACGCCGGTCGACGCCGTGACCGTGAGACACAGTCCGACCACGTGCTGTGCGCGGATGTCCGCGCCGGACAGCACTGCGAAGATGTAGAGACTCGGGAAGCAGATTGCCGCCGACAACAGGGTTCCCGTCACGGTCTTCGTCGACGCCGCCCACCACTGCTCTTTGCCCGCGATGCCGCCGCAGCGGATCCATTCCGTCGACACGGAGTCGTGGAGCAGCAAGTTGCGGATGTTCGAAACGAAGGTCACGGCAGTCGCTGTAGCGGTTGTGCTTTGCCATACAAAGTACATGGCGCAAGTGCCAAAGGGACTTGAAAACGCGGAGGCCAGAAGACTTTTCGTGCCGCGCGCGCAGATTGGGTCCAAGAAGCGCTCCCTTCGCGCCGTCCACGCGCTCGAAAGAACCAAGCACACTGGAGAGGCCGTTCGAGATTTCCCGGAAGTCGATGTCGAGAATCAGGCGCCAACTCCGACTCCCGTGCGAACGCGCCCAGATCAGGGTCATCCCGGCCAGCTTGTGGATCGTCGACGTCGCGAGTGAAGCGCGCGCGATCGCGATCGCGACGGGAGCTTTGGCCGCGCCCGGAATCGGCTGTTCGAAGATGAGCATTCCGATCGAGCTGCGACAGGTGATGGATCACGCTCACTCTGCGCCAGATTTCACCGCGGATGCCGAAAACGACACGCTCGCTCTACTCTTTCCGTGTTCCCATCGTTCGGTCGCCGCTGATCAAAGTTGAGCGGCACGCTTCGTGGTGGTCTGTCGAAGCCTGAGGGTGTTCGCGCACTCGGGAGGATCCGTGCGCCTCGAAGTCACGCAGAACACAACAACAGTCCAGGAGAACCGCAATGAAGTTTGTACATATCGTCACCGCGCTCGTCGTCAGCACACCGCTCTTCACGACGTTCGGATGCGCGGGCCCGAACCAAGACAAGACGACATCGAGGGATCGGTTTGCGCAGCCGGTTACGCAGGCGCAGAAGTTCAATACGCCGGCCCAGGAGTCGAATGCCGCGCTCGCTCAGCAGGTGGCTGACCTACGCACACGCCTCGCGAAGGTCGAGAGCTCGGTCGCTGCGACGACTTCTGGCGCAGGTCGCTCCACGACCGGCCCGATGAGTGGCGAGACGACTCCGGCCAGCGCGAGCAACGATATGGCGATGGTCGAAAGCTGCAAGGCGATGATGCGCGAGAAGCAGGCCATGAAGGAGGAGATGAAAGCGCAGGACACCGCGCTCACCGCCAAGGTCGCGCAGATGAACAGTGCCCCCGCGGACCAGAAACTGGGCTCGATTGCCGAGGTTCTGACGCGGATGGTGCAAGAGCGGACCGCCATGAACGAACGCATGGAATCCATGCACGCGAAGATGATGGAGCACATGATGA
>JAWXBU010000166.1:0-53584 GCA_034440255.1 Planctomycetota bacterium
CGAAGCCATCAAGCAATTGCGCGACGTGAGTGGCTTGGGACTCAAAGACGCCAAAGACATCGTCGATGGGCTCGAACGCGACTTGCGAGAGAAGGACCCAACTCGCTTTCGACAGCAGGCGTCGAAAGGCGGATGCTCCGCGGGCGTGTTCATGGCTGCTCTCGGCCTAGGCTGCACTGGATTGCTGCTGTTCGGTTGATTCGACGATTGGCGGTTCGGGTCCTGCGAGATCAAGTGACGATCGCGGATGTCGCGCTCGCTCATCTGCAAATTCCCAACTCATGACTCGCGGGCAATCTGCTCGCGCGGGTCAGGTCCTCTCATGAGTCGGCGAAATCATCGCTTTGGATGACAATCGTTGCTTCAATTGCAGCGTCGTTCCCGCAGAAGCGCTTGTCGAATCAAACGACCGCGACCTTGACGCAATGAATCGGCGGCAGGGCTTCGAACAGGCAATCCCATTCCTCGCCTCCGTCGCGTCCCATCCAGAGTTGGCCTGTCGTCGTACCGAAATAGAGCGAAGGTGACTTGAGCTCGTCGATGTCCATCGAGTCGCGCTGCACAGTGAAGAAGCTCTCCCGTTTCGGCAGACCCTTGCCCGATTTCGCCCATGAATTGCCGCCGTTTTCGCTCCTCCACACGGCCGGCTTCCCGCCGGGGCAGGTGCGTGTCGACGGCTCGAGCGGCAGCACGTAAACGACGTCGGGGTCGTGCGGGTGCACGACGATCGGGAAACCGAAATCGCTCGGCAACCCCTTTGCGATCGAGCGCCACGACTTGCCGTGATCGTCGCTGCGCAAGACACCGATGTCGGGACGAGGACCACCCGGGCCGTCCCAACTCGCCCAACCGCCGTGATTCTGCATGTACAGTCGGCCGGTTGCGTCGGGGTGCCGCGCGATCTTGTGCACGCATTGACCGAACTCGGGGAACGGGTCGGGAACGAATCCGGCGCCGACGCCGTTGTTCGACGCTTGGAACGTCTCGCCGCCGTCTTCGCTCAGGTAGTGACCGCCGGTCGAGATACCGAGGTGTACGCGATTGCCGTCGCGCACGATCGTATGCATGCACAAACCGCCGGCGCCCGGATGCCATTGACGAGCGTGCGGGTGATTGCTGATGCCCTCCACCATCTGCCACGAGTCGCCGTTGTCGGAGCTCTTGAAGAGCGCTGCGGGCTCGACGCCGCACCAGAGTTCCTTTTTCCCCGCACCCGCCTCGATCGACCAAATGTTTTGGAGCGCGCGTCCGTCGTCTTTCGGGAACGCCGGCGCCGATTTCGTTTCCTTGAACGAGTGGCCCAGATCGCTCGAGCGCAGCACCTTCATGCCGAAGAACGGATTGCAGCTCGACGCATAGATCTTCGGCGTGCCGCGCGTGTCCACGAAGGCTGAGTAGACGGCGACGCCAGGGCCGAAAGGCCCGCGCAGCTCGAAATTCTTGCGTGATTTCGAGCCTTCCGCGACGAAGAGCCCCTTCTTGGTACCAATGCACAGAACGACGCGATCACCCATCTGACTAACCTCCTGAAACGGCTTGAAGGATCGTCACCACGTCGCCCGACGTCAACTTCGACTCGATGCCTGCGGCGTCGCGAGTGTTGTGATCGTTGACGAAGATGTTGACGTGCTTGCGAACGGCTCCGGTCTCGTCACACACGCTGCGATAGAGCGCAGGATGCTGCTTCTCGATCACCTCGAGCGCGTTGCGCACGCTCGTCGCATCCAACTTGAAGTCGGCGATGCCGCCGCAGTAGTCGCGCAAGAGAAAGGAGAGTTGGATCGTGACGGCCATGGCGTTCGACGAGGCGAAAAAGATAACCGCGCGCGAGGAAATACGCGCGCCTCTCTGTCGCTAGCCGCCGCCATTCGAAAGACTTCTTCCCATGACGTATCGATCCCTCCCCACGCTTGCTTCATCCTGCGCACTCCTTCTCGCCTTCGCGGGCTCCGTGGAGGCGCGAACCGAGGAACCGGTGCCGCCGATCGCGCGCGCGACCGACTCTGTGAAGATCGAGGTGGCTGTCGACGCCCTCGTCGCCCAGGCCCTGAAAACAACGGGGGCCGCCGGGCTCTCGGTCGCGATCGCTAGGCGTGGCGAAGTCGTCCTGGCGAAGGGTTACGGCCTCGCTGATGTCGAGTTCGACGTCAAGGCCGACGTGGACACGATGTTCCGCATCGGGTCGGTGACGAAGCAGTTCACGGCAGCTCTCGTGATGCGTTTGGTCGAGCAGAAGAAGCTCGCGCTCGACGACGATTTGTCGAAGTACGTGCCGGACTTCCCGCTCCAAGGCCACAAGGTCACCATCCGTCAGCTGCTGGATCACACGTCAGGTATCCCGAGCTACACCGATATCGGCGAAGAATGGGCGAAGAAGTGGCCGCTCGAGCTGACGCACGAGGAACTGCTCGCACTGGTTAAGGACAAGCCGTTCGACTTCGAGCCAGGCACGAAGTGGGCGTACAACAACACCGGTTACTACTTGCTCGGCATGGTGATCGAAAAGGTCAGCAGCAAGTCGTACGGCCAATGGATCGTCAGCGAGATCTCGAAACCGCTGGGGCTCGATCGCACGCGCCGGGATTCGAACGTCGACATCATCAAGAATCGGGCGCAGGGATACGGGATCGAGAGGACGCTCGTCGGATCGAAGCTCGTGAACGATCAAGTCTTGGGCACGAATCAACCGGGTGCTGCAGGCATGTTGTTGTCGACTGCACGCGAGTTAGTGCGTTGGCAGATGGCGCTCACGACCGGCAAAGTCGTTTCGGCTGAATCATTTGCACGCATGCGGACCGCAACGATCCTGCCCGATGGCAAAGACACCGGCTACGGCTTCGGCTTGATGATCGACGATTTGGCAGGTCACGCGCGTGTGCAACACGGCGGCGGCATATTCGGCTTCAATTCGATGCTGGCGTGGTACCCCGACGACGATCTGCACATCGCCGTGATCAGCAACGGCGAGCCGATCAGCTCGAGCAAGATCGCCGACGATCTCGTGTGGATCGCGCTAGGAACAGAACCGCCCGCGGCGAAAGACCTGCCGATCCCGGCCGAACGTATCGCGCAACTCGTGGGCAAATACACGATCGCAGACTTGGGTTTAGACTCGGACGTCACGACCGAAAACGGTCAGCTCTTCCTGCAAGCCAAGGCTCCTGGTCAGCAGAAGTTCCGCCTGAAGTTCCAAGGCAACGACCTGTTCCGCACCGATTTCGATCGCACGCTGAAGGTGAGTTTCACAGCCGATGGTCAATCGTTCCGACTGCATCAAGGCGGTGGCGTTTTCGAGGCGAAGCGCAAGTAGTTCGCTTTCGCCCAGTAAGCGCCGATCACGATCGCTTGATCTGCGTGCGCCACGAGTTGAAGGACGATCTGCGCGAATTCGGATCGTGTGGGCATTTCGAAGACTACGGTCCTGGGACAGTCAACGACTTCCTGCTGGATGCGCTCGACCCACAACTTGTTCGTTCCTGCAGCATTCCACGGCTGCGTTTGCAGGACTTCCCCGACCTATTTCGTCTCCACGCTATTGGGCCGATGAAGGGTGCTGACTCGTGTGTCCCTCGTTCGCACTCGACGGAGAGCGGCGCCGAGCGCGTCGCGACGCGCAAACCCTGAGCTCAGCAGCTAGCAGATTTCGGGACGACGGCACATACTCCGAGGGGTCCTCTGATGCACTTCGAGCTCGAACGCTGCGCTCTCCTTTTGCTTCTCGCGCCTACTCCTGCACTCGCGCAGACGACGGTGCTCGTGAGCGTGAACAGCGTCGGAGTGCCGGGCAACGGCCACAGCGAGCAGCCCTCGATCAGTCTCGACGGTCGTTGCATCATGTTCACGAGCAGAGCGACCGACCTCGTCGCGAACGACATCGACGTGCTTCCCGATGCCTATGTGCGCGACCTCTCGACAGGTGTGACCGAGCTCGTCAACGTCGACTCGAGCGGCGCGCACGCCGTTGGCGGCAGCGTCGCGGACGCGATCTCGGCGGATGGTCGTTTCGTCGCGTTTTCGAGCGTGGCCGGCGGATTGATCTCAGGCGATGCCATCGGCGACAGCGACGTTTTCGTGCGCGATCGCGCGGCGGGAACGACGCTTCCTCTCAGCGTCGACTCCGCCGGCGTACAGGGCAACGGCGCGAGCAACGTGGGCGTCGTCTCGCCCGACGGTCGTTTCATCGCGTTCCGCAGTGTCGCGTCTAATCTCGTCCCAGGCGACACGAACGCGGAGTGGGACGTCTTCGTGCGCGACTTGCAGACAGGCACGATCGAGCGCGCGAATGTCACCTCCGGCGGCGCGCAAGTCCACGGCGACAGCTACTGCACGTCACTCTCGGAAGGCGGTCGCTTCGTGCTGTTCAGCAGCGTTGCCACCGATATCGTGCCGGGCGACACGAACAACGAACGCGATGTCTTCGTGCGTGATCGTTTGCTCGGGACGACGCGGCGCATCACGGTCGATTCGATCGGCACGCAGAGCAACGGCGACACCCACGCGGGCTACCTGTCGGCAGACGGCCGCTTCGCCACGTATGTGAGCCTCGCCACGAACCTCGTCGCGGGCGATACGAACGGTGTGGCTGACGTCTTCGTCCACGAGCTCGCAACGAGCGTGACGACGCGCGTGAGCGTGCGTTCGGACGGCGGACAAGCCGACGCGTGGAGCACGGGGAGCGGCATCACGCCCGACGGTCGCTTCGTCGCAGTGCTCAGCGACGCGACGAACCTTGCTCCTGGCGACGGCGGATTCCGCGACATGTTCGTGCACGATCGCTGGACCGGCAGAACAGATTGGGTGAGTGCGGGCGCGAGTGGAGCTCCGCCTGACGCGGACAGTTGGAGCTGGGGCGGCGCGATCTCGGCGGACGCGCGCCTCGTCACCTTCTTCACGACGGCTTCGAACATGGGCACGCCGAATCCGAGCAGTCTGTACCACTCCTATGTTCGTGATCGCGGTCCGATCTTTACGACGACGTGCGTGGGTGACGCGACGACGTGTCCGTGTGGAAACGCTGGTCTTGCGCGGCGTGGTTGCAACAACTCGGCTGCAAGCGGCGGTGCATTGCTCATTGGAGCGGGCTCGGCCAACCTCTCGAACGACAGCATCGTGTTCTCCGTTTCGGGCGAGGTTCCGGGCGCGCTGACGCTCGTCGTGCAAGGCAATGCGCTCGTCGCACCGCTCGCATTCGGCGACGGACTGCTGTGCGCGGGTGGCAATCTGAAGCGCATGTATCTGGCTGTAGCGACCGGAGGCGCTCTGACCGTGCCGCAAGTCGGCGATGCGTCGGTGTCGGCGCGCTCGGCAGCGCTCGGTGATCCGCTGACGCCGGGGTCGAGTCGCGTCTACCAGGCGTACTACCGCGATGCGGTGATCGGCTTCTGCGCGAGCGGGACGTTCAACTTGAGCCAGGCGCTCGTCGTGACGTGGGGTTCGTAGCGGCACGCATCAAGTCGCGCCCGAACGCGCACTCGTCATGTCGCGATTCGAAAAACCTGTCGCGAGCATGTGAGCGTCGCCCTGCCGCGGATCCGCCGCGAACGCCGTCGCCCAATCCATCGTGAAGCGCGCGTTGATCTCGCTCAAGGGATTCAACGCGGTTGCGTGTGAGCCGTCGACCGCGCGATGTCGATACGCATCGATTCCGAACGGACCGAAGTAGCCAGCAACGAAGAGCGCTTCACCGACGTGTTGCATCGTCGCCGACAATCGATCGTCGTCTTCGCGCGAGACTTCGTGCGCTGCGACCGCATCCGTTCGCGTCCATGTACCGTGCTCGTTGGTCTGTTGGAAACATGGCCGTGAAATCGCGATCGAGCCGTCGGCGCCGACCCAGCCGGACCTGGTGTACTCACACAGGATCTGCACCCACGGTTCGACGACGAGTGGGCCGAATTTCAGACTCGCGGCGATCCACGCGAGCTCCTCGGGACGCGGTTTTCCGGCTGAAATACGTCTTCTTCCACGACCCGCAGCGCCAAACGTACGCCGCACGAGCCAGCCGTCCGTCGCGGTTCGCGCGAGCACGGCCAACGTCTCGTCGAGCGTTGTCACGACATGCTTCACGAAGCTCGACTCGGCGAAAGGCTCGCGCAATCGTGCTGCGAACGGCCGCGCGTTGACGGCGCGCAAGACCTCCATCGACGGAGCTGTTTCTGCGCGTGTCCCGGCCGCAGCCAGAAGTTCCAGTGCGCGCCGCGTCGGACTCCAAGCGACGCCGACCAGCCCTTTCGCCGCCGAAAATGCAGCCGTTTCGAGGCGGACGTCTTCTTCGGTGAGCACCACGTCGTCCGGAGCGACGAGTTTGCCGATCAAGCGCACACTTTCACGCGCAACGATCTCGCGCAGGTTCTGCGTCGGCGCATAGCTCTTCAGCGCTTCGAGCTCGTGCTCGGCGTCGAGGTTCAGGAACCAGGCGCGGCGCTCGCTCATTTCGCGCGCCTCAAGCCCGTCGGTGGCGACGAAATGAGCGCGTCGACGAATGCGTCGTCGAGTCCGGCACGATTGCGCGCGGCGCGATTGATCGGAGTGCCTTGCAACACCGACGGAGTCAGTGGCGCCGGCAGTTTCGCGCGCCACGCTTCGAACGTGAGCGGTGCGCCCGTGAAGTGTTCGAACCAAACCTTCGCGAATGCGACGTGAGCGATCTCGTCGCGCTCGACGCGCTCGAGGATTTCGGCCGCGCGTTCGTCGCCGACGGCACGGAACTGCGCGGCGAAACGCGCACTGTGTTCCAAGTTCGCGCCTTCGAGCCCGACGCCTTGCAGCGCGACGAACGCCGCTGCGTCGGAACACGACGGCACGCGCTCCCAAAACCAATCGCGCACCGGAAATGCGTCGAATTCGACTCCGAGTGAACGCATGTGCGCGAGATAGAGCTGCATGTGCGCGATCTCCTCGCTGCACAGGCGCACGAGGCCCGCACGGAATGCGTGTGGCGTCGACGGAAAGGCCAGCACTGCCCAAGCGAACAATTCGGCCGCTTGAAGTTCGTGATGGACGAAGCGCTGGAACAGTTTTGCGCGCGCCGAGGCCTGGACCAGCGCTTCGGCCCTAGGGGTCGAAGGGCTGCGTGTGACGATCCGCCACTCCGCCGGCCGGCCCGGTCGATCGATGCGTCGCGCCGGTGGATCGCGCTCCCAGGCGAGATCGCCGGTGGGCGCTTGGGGGCTGAATTTCGCGGCACTTTCCGCGCTGGTGACGAAGTCGAAGCACCACCTCTCGATGGTGCCCGAGGCCGGAACCGTGATACCGCTCATGTACATCGCGCCTGGATGTTAGCCCTTGATCGCTTGCGCGTGGTCCGTAACCTCTTCGCCCTCATGAACGCCACGACTGCAACGAAGCTCACCTTGCCCGCCCTCACCGTTCGACTCGTGCCCGGCCGCGGGCGCGGCATTTTCGCGAGCCAAGACATCAAGAAGGGCACGCGCCTTCTTTCGGATCCGATCGTCTTCGTGCCGAAGGTCGAATCGCAGTACACGGATCCGTGCGTCGTCGGTCGCTACGTTTTCGAATGGAACGACGACGGTGATCTGTGCGTCGTGTTCGGACTCGGCAGCTTGATCAATCACGGTCTGCCGGAGAACGTGCGGCTCGATTCGAACGAGGAAGAGCGCACGATGGATTCCTACGCGCTGACAGATATCGCGGCGGGTGAAGAGCTCGTCTACGACTACGGTCACGACGCGCAAGAGCTCGCAACGTACTACGGGATCCCGTTGGCAGACGGTCGCGGTTGAGCGGCGCCGGTTCGCGGTTGGATCCGCGTCCTGTCGGCTCCTGATCCGGCGCTGGCGTGGTCGGAGTTCGCATCGCGGGACCGGCGTGCAGTTCACCGAGTCGTATTTCGGCAGCACGACGGACATCGATGTGTACGCGTCGATGGCGTCGCGCTCGACGACGGCGTGTTGTGCGCGAGCGGCACGATCGTGCGCATCGGCGCCAAGTTCGCAGCGGGCGGTTCGGCCACGTTTCCGGGAGTCGGCGCTCCGACTCTGTCGCAAACGGGATGGGCCGGTGTCGGCGGTGGATTGCGCTACTGCCAAGTCTGGTGCCGCGACGCGATCGCCTACTGCGCGTCGGTCACGAACAATCTGAGCAACGGCGTGTCGTTGGTTCAACTGCCTCGAGTCGGAGGCGCGGGTGTTGGCTCCACAGCAGTCGTCAGTCGCCGCGCAGCTGAGTTCACACGGCGGATCGGTTCGACCCGGTCCGCCGTTTTGCATCGTTTCGAGGATTTGAGCCGATTCAGCCTGGAACAAGCTCATTTCACGGTCTGGCGATCGAGTGGCCGTTCGCAGCGTTAGACTGCGCCGCAACATGTCGACCGATTCGAGAGAGGCTGTGCGATGACGAATGCTTCGTTGTGGGTGACTGCGGATCGCGCAGCCATCGAAGCACGCATCAAGGCGTTGCGCGCTGATTCACCACCCCATTGGGGCAAGATGAACGCGGCGCAGATGCTGTGGCACTCGCAACAACCGCTGCGCGTTGCGATCGGTCAATTGCGTTTGAAGCACAGCTTGATCGGCAAGCTCTTCGGCAAAATGGCCAAGAAGAGATTGCTCGCCGGGAAACCCTGGGGGCAGGGCATGCCGACCGCGCCCGAATTCCGCATTGCGAAGACGCCTGACTTCGAGTCCGAGCGGCGCACGCTCCTCGATCTCGTGCGTCGCTTCGGCGAGGGCGGCCCCGCTTCATTGACGCAGGCGCCTCATCCTTTCTTCGGTCCGATGATTGCAGAAGAGTGGACGGCGTTGCAGTGGAAACACCTCGATCATCATCTGAGGCAATTCGGAGTTTGACGCAATGAAGTGGGAAGACGGCCGACGCAGCGACAACGTGGAAGATCGGCGCGGCATGGGCGGCGGCGGTCGCGGATTGCCGATCGGCAAGATGGCCGGCGGCGGACTCGGCGTGATCGTCATCGCCGTCATCGTGATGTTGATGGGTGGTGATCCGAGCGGGCTTCTCGGAGGATTGACAGAATCCGGCAGCGTCGGCTCGCAAACGCAAGAGCGTCCGCGTTCGCCCGGCGAAGACCGTGCTGCTGCTTTCGTCAGCACCGTTCTCGCGAACACCGAAGACGTGTGGAACCAACAGATGCCGCGCCTCGGCAAGAACTACGTCGAGCCGAAACTACAGCTCTTCACGGACGTCGCGCAATCCGCGTGCGGTAGTCAGAGCGCGGCGGTCGGACCGTTCTATTGCCCGGGTGATTCGAAGGTCTATCTCGATCTGTCGTTCTTCGAGCAGCTCGAGCGCGAACTCGGCGCACCCGGTGACTTCGCACAGGCCTACGTCATCGCGCACGAGATCGGTCACCACATCCAGAACTTGATCGGCGTCTCGCGCATGGTGCAAGACCAACAAAGTCGCGTAGATGAAGTCGCCGGCAACGACTTGTCGGTGCGTCTCGAGTTGCAGGCCGATTTCTTCGCGGGCGTTTGGGCCCATTACGCTCACGCGCAGGGCCAGCTCGAGTCGGGTGATTTCGAAGAAGCGTTCCGCGCTGCGAGCAAGATCGGCGACGACGTGCTGCAGAAGCGCGCTCGCGGTTACGCAACACCCGATTCATTCACGCACGGCACGGCCGAGCAACGCGCGCGCTGGTTTCGCAAAGGATTCGACACGGGCGATCCGACCTTGGGCGACACGTTCAACGCGCGGCAGCTCTGAGCGGAGTGCCGGGTTCGGCAGCGCAATCGGCGCGCGTCATCTCGGATCTCGAGCCGCACCGGCTGAGTCGCTGGTGAACTTCTCAGCCGGTAGAGCTCACTTACTGGAAACGGGTCGTTCCGCCGCCAGATGAAGCGTCTCGACGAGACGATCTGGATCGACGGGTTTCACGAGATGGCGATCGAAGCCGGCGCGCAAGGACGACTCACGATCGGATTCACTACCGAAGCCGGTCAGCGCCACGAGCACAGCCTTCTTTCCTTCAGGTTGCGCGCGCAAACGCCGTGCGACTTCGTATCCACTCATGTCGGGCATGCGAATGTCGCACAGCACCAGTTCGGGATCGAATCGATTGAATTCTTGCAAGCCCGCATCCCCGCTGAATGCGGCGCGGACGGAGTGGCCACCGATGCGCAGCAACATGGACAAGCTCTCTGCCGAATCTTCGTTGTCGTCGATCACCAAAATGCGCAGCGGTCTAGGCTCTGGCGACGAGACGATGGTCGGCGCGGCGACGTCGATCACACTCGTCTTAGCCGCCGGTATGCGCACGATGAACTCACTCCCGCTGCCCAATCCCTCGCTGAGCACGTCGACGGAACCATTGTGCATTTCGACGATCCGCTTCACCAGCGTGAGCCCGATTCCGAGGCCACCCGCGACGCGTTCCACGCGCCCGTCGCCTTGCAGGAACAAGTCCCAAATGCGTGTCCGCAATTCCGTCGGAATGCCTTGGCCGGTGTCTCGCACGCTGATTCGATGATTCATTCCCTCGCGCTCGGCCGAGAGCCAGATGTGCGCATGTTCACCGCTGTACTTGACGGCATTGTTGAGTAGGTTCGTGACCACTTGCGTGAGGCGGACGGGATCCCCTTCGATCCACATCGGAGCTCTGGGAAGCGACATGCTCAACTGTTGTTGTTTGCCGGCAAGTGAGGGGCTCATGCCGTCGACGGACTGCCGCAACATGTCGCGCATGTCGAAGTGCTCCAGCCTGAGCTCCAACTTGCCTTGCGTTATGCGGCTCAACTCGAGGAGGTCGTCGATCAGACGCACCATGTGCTGAACCTGACGATCCATCATCTCGACGGCGCGCTCTTCCTGATCGCGATCGCCATGCTTCAGCACTTCGATCCCGTTGCGCAGAGGTGCGAGCGGATTGCGCAGCTCGTGCGCGAGCAAGGCGATGAACTCGTCCTTGCGGCGGTTCGCGTTCAACTGTGCTTCTTCGGCTTCCTTGCGCTGTTGAATGTCGTAGTTCATGCCGACCCATTCGCGCACGGTGCCGTCCGGGTCGAGGACGGGCACGGCGCGTACCATGCTCCAGCGGTAGGTTCCGTTGGCCATGCGGAGACGGTATTCGACGGAGAAGGGGCGCTTCTCCGCCACTGCGAGCTGCCATCCGTGCAGAACGCGCTGACGATCGTCCGGGTGCAGAGCGTCCAACCAACCGTGACCCTTCCACTGCTCGTAAGTCTGACCCGTCAATTGTCGCCAGCCGGGTGAATCGTCGCGCACATAACCGGCTGCGTCTGTGGTCCACACGATTTGCGAGGTCGCGAGTACGAGCGATTGGAAGCGTTCGTTGCTGCGCGCCAACTGACGTTCGCGTTCGCGCTGTTCGGAAACGTCGAGCACCACGAGGACGACGCCTTGCGCTTCGTCGTTCTCGGAATGCAGCGCAGCGGCGGTGATGTCGACGGGAATGATCGTCCCGTCGGATCTACGCACGGCCGCGTCTCGTCCAACACGATGCACGTGTCCGTCCTTGCGCACGAAGTTCAAAACCGACTCCAACGGATTGCCCGTCGATTCCGTCACGAACGTGACCTTCTCGTCGAGCACTTTGCCAATGTCGTCGAGATCGATCCCAAGGATCGTGCGACAACCCGCATTGGCGTAAGCCACTCTGCCGGCTGGGTCGGTGACGAGGACGGCATCGCCGATGCTGGCGAGGGCCACTTCGAAACGCTTCTTGGCGTCGTTCACCTCGCGAGCAGCAACTCTGCGCAAGCGGTCGTAGCGCCTGAGCCAATTGTAGACGGCGACGACGAGGACGAATGCGGCGACACCGATTGCGATGCCGGTCGTCTGAGCCTTCTGATAGCTGACGTGTGCTTCAGCCTGTCTAGACGAGAGCAGCGCGAGCTCGGTGGCCTCCATCTCATCCATGAGCGCGTGCACTTGGTCCATCAGTCGCCAGCCTTCGCCGGTACGTACGCGTCGGACGGCTTCTTCCGCGTCGCCGGAGCGCATGTGACCGACGGTCACGTCGATGAAGGCCTCGCGGTCGACGATCAGTGGACGCAACCGTCCCATTCGCTCCAACTGACCGTCATTCTGAAAGACCGTACTGCTGAGCGCGTCGAGTTGAACCGGAACGAGGTCGCGTGCGTGAGCGAACGATTCGAAGTGACGTTCGTCGCCCGAGATCACGAAAGCGCGGGAGGCGCTCTCCTCCTCCATCAGCGTCCCCTGTACACCTCTGAGTTGGCTGATGACTTGGTGAGTGTGCGCGACGAACTCTTGGCTAGCGTAGAGGGACTGAGTGTGCTGGTAGCCTGTCCAGGTTCCAACGGCGATCAGAGTCGCCAGCAAGAGAAAACCGAGTTGGATCGGTATGTCGAGCGATGCCTTGCGACTCGTGGCCAGTCGCCTGACGTCGAAGAGATCCAGGAAATGCGGGTCAGGCTTCGAAGACATGCAGTTGCTCAGTCTGCGCTCGATCCAGTGCGGTGGCGAGGGCGATTTTCTCCGTACCAGACGCGTGGCTCACCATTCGTTTCGCTCGGGCGGAAGATGACGAGCACGTTCGAGGCGAACGTGCTCGTCTCACGATGCTGTGGGGATCAGTTCAGAGGAGAATCACCAAGACCAGGACGACGAGCGCGATCCAGCCGACCGTTTGCCAGTCGCTGTTGGACATCTCGCCGGCGCGCAGGTTCGAGAGGGCCGGAGCCTCGCGCTGATCCAGGTTGCGGAGCGTCTCGCGCTCCGATTCCGTCAGCGGTCGCTCCGCCACCGGGCTGCCAGCCCGCATCGTCCCCAGACTGGGGTCTTCGAAAGCATGGAGTGCAGACAAGCTGCTCGTGGGCAGAACGACAGGAGCAGCGGCGCTCATCGTGAGCGTTGCGAACAAGGCGATGTGATTGATCATGATGGTTCTTTCGGTTGTGGATGAGAGGCAGGCGTGGCCAAGAGCGTGAAGTTGTTACAGCCACTCCAGGTCGATTCGAAGATTTCGTAGGGCACGACGATCCGTCCGCGCATGGGATCCAGCAGGCATGCGTTGCGCTCGACTTCGTCGTAACCGATGAAAAGTACGTAGTGATGTTTCGTCGGCTCGGGCGCGATCATCACCAATACGGGGCGCTTGGCGTCGACGTGCGTCATCAATCCTGTAGCTTGATGGTCGAGCGTGCCGCGAAACAGATAGGTCTCGAACCCCAGGCGCTTCAGCGTGCTTTTCACCTCGTCGCCGGACAGACCTTCTTCGGTGGATGCCAGTTGCTGGAGTCGAGAGCGCTCGGCTGCGGGAAGTTCGATGTTCCAGTACGCGCAGAGTGTGGTGATGGCGATCAGGCCGCACTCGAACTCGTCTTGCTGAGTCGCGATCGGCAGGTCCAATACACGCGCGTCTTCGGAGAGGGCTCTTCGAGGCGTGACCGTTTGACATGCGGAGAGAATCGAAAGCGACAGCGCGAGGATCGTGACGAAGCGTTTCATGGGAATTGTCTGCTGACGGCACGTACCGTGCCAGCTCAGGTTCGAGCTGATGGGCCCGGCCTCAGGCGCGATTGTCCAATCTGCAATCAGGGCTTGGCTGTTGTTGCAATTTCGGTTGGACCCTTTCTGTTCGTGTTTCGGCGTCCATTCGGTAGTCAGCGCCTTGCATTTGCGCGGCAACCCTCTTCGGAAAGCCACATGAATTCGACTCGACGCAAGCCGCTCACTCTGAAATCGGCGAGGACAAGACAGAAGAGCGCCGCGATCGGCTCAGCGCGTCTTCCGCAGGAGAGGGTCACCCGGCGGTGTGGGGAAGGCGAGTGTCTGCTGCGCCGGGTTCGAGTTGGAGGCCATCACGGTCTGCGTGCGGTGGCGCTGCTTGGAAACCTCGGCGTGAGTTTCTAGCCATTGGCTGATCACGGTCAAGATCAACGCGGCGAGGAGTAGGCTCCTCCAACCGCACTTTTGGAATAGTCGTTTCATGGTTCCGTCTTCTGTCGGCCGTAGATCGTGGCTTCACTCGCGTCTCGAACCCGCCGTGCTCCAGAAACAGGCAAAGGTCGCTCCGAGCACATGTTCGTGCCGGAGCAGAGACGGATGACGGCCTGACACGAGCCAACAACTGCTTTGTAGTCACTCGTACAACCTGCACCAGCCATCCGCGTCGAGTGCGCGTTCGGAGTCTCGGGTAGTCCTGCATCGACTGGAGCGCCTATTGCTTCGACGGCGGTTGCCCTCCCACGCTTCGTAGGCGCCCGCTCTGGCCCGTCTGCGATCGCCGCCTCACTGCTTTCGTCGAGTAGACATCATGAATCTGCGCCTAATTCTGTACTCCCTCGCGCTCTGTGCTGTGTTGATTCCTTCTGTCCACGCACAGGGCCTGCAACATGTCAGCTTCACGTCCACGATCGACGAGGAAGCGACGAACTGGACGCACACCATGAATCTGCCGCTCTTCGACCCGACCTTGGGCTCACTGGAGACCATCGACGTGCAGATCGCGCAGACGGTTTCCGGTCGCGTTCGAATCGAGAGCACCGACGCTGCGCCGACCGTAGTCAGTAGCACTTTCGAGAGCTTCCTCGGCCTCGTCCTGCCCGACGGCAGTGTGATGCAAATGCCGATTCCGATGGCGAACTACCAGGACACGTTCACCGCCTACGACGGAACGATGGATTTCGCGGGATCGTCGGGGATCACGCACCCCGAGATCAATCTCGCCCACGGCTCGACGCACACGCTTCCGCCGCCCGTCCCCCGCGGCGTTTTCACCGCGGCGCCCGGCGCTACTGGTTCGATGGCTTTGACACTGACGGCTTTCGGCATCTCGTCCGCGACGGGCGCCGGCAACGTCGTGACCCAGTTCGTCTTGCGTGCATCGGCGACCATCACGATCACCTATGGATTCCTGGGTAATACGGCTCCGACTTTCACGACTTGCGCACCCATCGTGATGGCCAGCGTCGGAGTGCCCGTGACTTTTCAGGTCTGCGCGTCCGACTCGGATGCAGGCGCGACTGTGACTTTGACCGCGACGGGATTGCCTGCCGGCGCCACGTTCACTCCTCAGCCGGCCGTCGGCAATCCGATCTGCGCAACGTTCACTTGGACTCCGTCGAGTTCCCAAGTCGGCTCGACGACGGTGACGTTCACGGCGACGGATCAGAATCAGAGAACAGCGACGTGCCTCGTGAATCTGCTCTCGGCCGAGTGCCACCTGGTGCTCGGGTTCGGTCTGGGCAACACGCAACAGTTGTTGTTCGGTCAACTCTTCGACACGCAGTTATCGAGCATCCGCCGCTCGTACCCCGTGACGATGGAAGACATGCCTGCTCTGCCGCACGCCAACTTGCCGACGCAGTTCTACGCGCAGGTGCTCATGTACAACCCGACCGTTTTCCCAAGCAATGCCGATCAGTGGTCGCAAGTCCTGCGCATCGACAAGGATCCGATCAGCGGAGCGATCAGCACGAGGAACCTTGGGAACAACAACGGCATCGAGGTCTTTGCGGACGATCACTACGACGCGCAAGGTGTGCGCAGGGTGCGCTTCCCCTTCACGATCGAAGGCATGTGATCCGTGCTTCGCGGACGGCGCCAACCACGTGCGCTGTCCGCGTCCGCGATTTCCACGCAGAGTGAGGACGTGGACGATGCCAAGTTCGTTCCGGGTCTGTTGCAGCTCGGCGTCGGCAACTTCTGCGTCCCGCTCGCTGGTGAATCCGATGGCATCCGCGTGTCGAAGACCGTGCGCGCTCATCTGAGGCACGGTCAATGTGTCTTCGCCGGCCTGGTCTCGCCGATCGTTCCGGTTTTCGCGGACGTCGACGAGATTGGGTGAAGAGTGCTGTAGCCCTCCGAGTTCATCCCGCTAAATCAGTTGGGTACGCCGGACCATTGCGGTTCTCGCCGTTCTCCGACGATACGTCGAGTTCACGCAAGTTGTCGTTCGAGAAGATCCGCGCGCGCATCGAGGGCACTCAGTCGGCAGCTCGGGAAGATCCTCGCCTGATGCACTTGGCCAAACCGGTGGAGCCTGCCGAGCTCGTGCGGACTGTCGCGGTCGCGACGAAGTCTTGCATGCCGGTCTCGGGCCGCTGACCTCACCCCACGCAACTGCGTCTTCGGCGTTGCGCATCCTCAGTTCAGAGCGGGTCCGATTCCTCGATCTCGAGCGGAGTCAGCCCACGAATCGCGGGCCTGTTCAACACGTGCCCGTGCACGTCGAAGCGCGAACCGTGGCACGGACAATCCCAGCTCTTCTCGAGTTGATTGAAGTCGACCACACAACCCAGGTGAGGACACACCGCCGAGAACGCGTGCAGTCCTCCTTCGGCATCGCGGTACACCGCCGCCTTCTTCTTGTCGGCGACTGCGATCAACTTCCCGGCGTCGTTCGGCAAGTCTTCGATTTCTCCGACCGCTTTTGCGAGATGCCCGCCGAAGAACTGCCACGGAAACTGCGCGTTCTCTTTCACGTAGCGCTGTGCGCTTGCGAGCGGAGTGATGCGTGTCGCAGCCAAGACGGATGCCAGCGTGTGGTCCACGCCGGTGATGCTGTCGCGGATCATGCGCGCCGCGAGAGCGCCGTAGGCCCAGCCGGTACCCGAGAATCCAGTGGCGACGAGCACCTTCTCGTCGAGCGAGTTCCGGCCGATGTAAGGCAGGCCGTCGACGGGTTCGAGAATCTGGCCTGACCACGCGGCTTCGACGCGAGCGCCCACGATTCGCTGCGCGGTCCAAGCTTCTAGATTCGCCAAGTGCACTTTCGTGTCGTCGTCTTGCCCGGTGCGGTGGTCTTCCCCACCGACGATCACGACGCTGCGATCGCCGATGCGCGCCCCTCGGATGTAGTGATACGGATCCTGATCGTCCCAGAAGAGTCCGCTCGGAAAAGGATCACGGGTGCTCACCGCCACGGCGTAGGACCGGTAGTGCGCGATCTTCGTCTGCAGCAAGACGCGGTTCGTGAAAGGAGCGTGCGTCGCGATCACAGCGTGGTCGGCGATGACGGTTCCGCGACCAGTGACGACGCGGATCTTGGCGTCCTCGTGGACCTCCAGCACGGGAGAGCCTTCGAACACGTGGCTGCCGTTTCCGTCCACGAAGTCGGCGAGGGCCGAGATGAAAGGCCAAGGATCGAGCTGTGCTTGACGCTCGATTCTCAGCGCCGCGGCGATCCTCCACGGCAGCAGTTCGTGATTCGTCGAAAGCGTGCACGAAACACCCGCAGAACAAGCTGCTTTTAGTTCTTCACCCAGAGCGGGCAAGCCGTCCTCCGACTCGGTGAAGAGGTAACCGTCGACGCGTTTCCAATCGCATTCGATCTTCAGCTCGTGAACGATCTGCTCCAACTCGTCGATCGATGCCATCGCCTCATGCCACAGTTGCGTGCTCGTCGCAGCGCCGAGGTCTTTGACGATCTTCTTCCAGCGAGCGTCGGGTTGCGCGGTGACGTGCGCGGTCGTGCGCATCGACTCTCCCCCGCCGATGTCGTGCGCTTCTAATACCGCGACGCGCAGACCGGCGCGTTTGCACAAGTACGCTGTCGTCAATCCGACGAGACCGCCTCCGACGACCGCGACATCGACTTCGACCTCACCTTGGAGCGGCCGCTCGCGCTGGGCTTGGCGCCGTACGCAGCCAAACCGGGACCGATCCCATCGCGTCGCGTGAGCCGTAGACAGGTTGTTGTGCTTCCAACGCAAGACTCGTTTCGACGGTGGTCGTCATGTTGTGGCCTCACTGCGGGTCGGATTCGGATCGAAAACAAAAAGGTCCCCCGTCCCCGGGGAAGTGGACGAGGGACCCGTTCCTCGACGTAGGCCGAGGGTGGGTGGGTCAGGAAACAGAGCCCGCGCGCGAGGAGTTCTTGTTGGAACCGGCCGCACTCGGCGTATGACCGACCGAAGTGGAAGGCGTCGAGCGATCCGTGCTCGAGTTGGAACGCTCGTTCGAAGCGCTGTCGCGCTCTTCGCGAGCACCTACGGTCTTGACGCGCAGGTTGTTCGTGACGTCCTTGACGCCGGACAGCGATTCGACGTGATCTTCCGCTGAGCGCTTCATGCTGCGCGAACCGACTGTTCCCTTGAGCGTGACTTCACCGTCCTTGACCTCGACTTCGATGTCCGAGGCGTCGACTTCATGCGCGCTTTCCAGGCGTTCGCAGACGGTCTCGCGAATGCGCTCGTCGCTGCGCTGGAAGCCCTTCGGTCCCTTGCCGGCGAAGCTCGTCGAGGGATGAGACTGGCTCGAGTAGGTGCCGTTCGACGTTCCGCCCATGGACGAGAACGCTCCGCCGACACGCGAGTTCCTGTCGCCGTCTGAGAAAGCGCTGGAGCTGCCGCGTTGCGACGAAGACCCGTATACCTCTCGACGACCGCTGCCGAAGCGATCGTCGTCGCTGCCGGAACCGTAGCTTTCGCCGAAGCCGCCGCGTCCTCCGCGCACGGAGTCCGTGCGCCCGCCGCGCGAATCCTCGCCCGACCATGCGGGACGGAAATCGCTGTAATCCTGCGGCAATTCGGTGCGCGCAGAGTTGGCGTAGCCGCGGCTGGAGCCTGTGCTCCGCTGCATGTCACGCGTGTAGTTGGGCTCTTGGCGGGTGGACTCGCGCCATTCTCCGAAGTTGCGCGGCGTTCCTTCATCGCGTGCACTTCCGTAAGCACGCGTGGCGGAGCGGGTGTCGTCTTCGTAGCGCGGCAACGACGGACGGTCGTGCCCGCGCTCGAAGTCGACGTCTCGTCCTTGTCCGTAAGGTCTCGACTCGCTGTTGCGGTCGTTCTCTTGGAAGCGGTCGTCTCGATCTGACGATGAATAGCGATGCATGGAGAAACTCCTCGTGGTTCGTCACGTGCGTACACGGGAAAAAAAACCGACATGAGCCCCGTGCTCGATGTCGTCACGAAGAAAGCAAGCCGCGTTCCAAGCGAGCTGAGCGCGATGGCTGCAAGATGCGCAGCGTCTACCGCGAGCGATCGTACAAACGGGATCGCGTCGCGAGACTGCTCACTAAGCAGCGGCCTTGTCCAAGCTCACGCGGATACCTGCTTCGGAGCCAGCCTTGCCCCAGACTCTCAACTCGCCGCCGTGGCTCATCACTAGATCTTGCGCGAGCGCGAGCCCCATTCCGTTTTCCAAGCGGGCGCTGCCGTTGTTGCTCCGCAAGAAAGCCGGCAACTCGAGTACGGGCTGGACGGCGGATGTGTTCGCGACATCGGCTTCGTCGGCGCCGCAGGTCAAGTCGACCTGAATCGTGTCGCCCACGGCTCGAAGCGAGATTTGAGCCTCGCCGATGGCCTGGCCGCGTGCATCGCTTTGCACGGCTACGAAAGCACGCCACGCGAAGCCGAGGATCTCTGCGTCGACGTCTGCGACCGTCTTCTTGGGATCGCCGATCATGAGAACGCGACCTGCACCGCCGGCGTCCTGAAGCACGGACTTCGCGAGCACGATGAGATCGGTCGATGCATTGCGAATCGGTCGACCCGCGAGGCCCGTCGCCGTCGCGAGCAGCTGAACCATGCGAGCGACTCGCTGAGCGTTGGCGCGAATGCGGCGGCCTAGATCGCGCACTTCCTCCGCGCTGGCACCCTCGTTCGCCTCGAGCACAGCCGCGTAATTCACGATCGTCCCGAGCGGTGTACGCAGGTCGTGACTGAACGACTTGCGAATGCGTTCGAGGAAGCGAACCAGAGGCACTTCCTTCCCTGAAGTTTCACGGCGAGAATCCATTGACGACCACGATCCAAAATGAACGACTGCGTTGTCTACCCGGTTGTTCGAAATCGACCCTACTGCTCGCGGGCCGACCCTCGCATGGACATCTGGTCAGGCCGCTACAACGGCGATCGCCGCCAGCGTGATCCGCTTTGGACCACGGGCGGCGGCGAGCCGAAATCGGCACACATCAGGGGATTGGAGTTCTCTTACCGGTCACCAAGCTGACGAGCAGCGAGATGACGAACAGAGCAACGAACACCCAGAAGAGCGTCATGGCGATTCCCGAGGCGGAACCTGCGATGTTGCCGAATCCGAGGACGGCCGCGATGAGAGCGACGACGAGAAAGATGAGGGCCCAGCGAAGCATGACGTTCTCCGTGGAAAGGAATGTCGGGACTGAAGGTTTGGAGGATCGAGCGAACGGCTCGTTTTCAGGCTTGTCGAAGGCACTTCCCGTGCCAGTGCGCCTTCCCCATTTACGCGCCGTGCGGCCAGGTTCGGGTTGTCATTTCTACAAGTCGCGCTTCAAGAACCAGCCGCTTCGTACACGTTCAGGCGGTTGTAGAGCGTCTTCAAGCTGATGCCGAGGATGCGTGCCGCCTCGGGTTTTTCGCCACCGACCTGCTCGAGAGTCGCGCGAATCAGCATGCGCTCGACATCTGCGATCGAAGCCCCGACGCGGATCGCCATCTCGCCGTTCACAGTGCTCGGAGCCGACGCGCGCTCGATCCCCGCGACGGCGTCTTCAGCGCGCAGTTCGTCGTCGGTCAGGATGAAGGCGCGTTGCACGGCGTTGCGCAATTCCCGCGCGTTCCCGCGCCAGTCGCGCTTGGCGAGTTGTGCGAGCGCGCCGGGCGACCAACGCTTGTCCGTTCCGTGCGCTTTGTTGTGCGCGTCGAGGAAGTGCTGAGCGATCAACGCGACGTCGCCTTCGCGTTCGCGCAGCGGGGGCAAGCGAATCGGGAAGACGGCCAAGCGGAAGAACAAGTCCTCGCGCAACTTGCCGTTCTTGATCGCGTCTTCGGGGTCGCGGTTCGTCGCGGCGAGCACACGCACGTTCGTCTGGATCGGAGTCGTCCCGCCGACTCGCTGCACGCGGCCCGTTTCGAGCACGCGTAACAATTTCACCTGCAACTGCGCGGGCATTTCGGTGATCTCGTCGAGGAACAACGTGCCGCCGTCGGCGCGCTCGAAGAAGCCTTTATGCTGACGGTCCGCGCCCGTGAAACTGCCCTTTTCATGCCCGAAAAGCTCACTTTCGATCAGGTTCTCGGGGATCGCGCCGCAGTTCACGGCGACTAGCGGAGCGCTCTTGCGTCGACTCAATTCGTGCAACGCTTGAGCGACGACTTCCTTGCCCGTGCCGCTCTCGCCTTGGATGAGCACGCTGGCGTCCGTGGGTGCGACGCGCTGGATCATGTCGAACACCGGTTGCATCGCATTCGAGCGTCCGATGATCGGACCGAGCCGACCGCGACCGCGCAACGTCTCGCGCAGATCGTCGACCTCGCGGCGCAGTTCGCGCACCTTCGACAAGCGTGACAACGTCGCCGCGAGCGCCGTCGGATCGGTCGGCTTCGTCAAGTAATCCGCGGCGCCGCGGCGCAGCGCATCGACGGCCGACGAGATCGTCGCGTTGCCGGTGATGACGACGAGTTCCGTGCTCGGCGGCCGGCTCGCGTCTTCGATCAATTCGTCGCCCTTTCCATCAGGCAGTTCCTGGTCGACGAGCATGGCATCGAAGTGCCGCTTGCCGAGCTCGGCGCGCGCGGATGTCAGATCGCCAGCTCCGACGACGGTGTGCTTCTCGCGTTCGAGCAAGTGCACGAGGCTCTCACGGAAGTCTTGGTCATCGTCGACGACGAGCAAAACGAGTGACTTGGAGTTCGACGTCATAGGGATCTCTCTAGGGGGTCCAGGAGCGGAAGAGTAGCGACGCGAGCCGGGACGGCGCGCATCCGGCGCACATTGCAAGCGCGGGGCCAACCCGACGCGCGTTTGAACAATCTGCCGTGGCGAACCACGCTCACGCCAACAGAACCAGCGCGGCACGCGCATTGCGAACGGGCTCTTCGGAACCTCGGCCAGCTGTTCCCGCGCGAATGCGCGCGAACATGCGACATGTGCCGATGGGTCAGATTCACACGAACCATTCTCACGGAGATCCCTATGAAGATTCAGCAACCGCTTCTCGCCGCCGCCGTCATGGCGCTCGGCTCACAAGCCTTCGCGCAGAGTGCGGCCCCTGTCGCACGCGACGCAGGCTCGACCTACGTCCTGGCACCGTCGGCCAAAATCATCGGCCTCAACGTTCACAACGAGGCCGACAAGAGCCTCGGGGAGATCGGCGACGTGTTGATCGATCCGCGCTCGGGAGAACTGCGCTACGCGATCATCGACGTCGGTGGTTTCCTCGGCATGGGCGAGGATCACCGCGTGATCCCGTGGGCCTACGTACACGTCATGCAAGACGAGAAGGATGCGGCCAAGTGCCACGCGCGCACCAATTTGACCGAGGCGCAGGTGAAGGCCTCGCCGGCGTGCAAGAAAGACCAAGTGTTCGACGCTGATCTCGACAAGCGCGTTGAGTCGGCCTTCGGCAAGAACGACATGTGGGCGTTCAATGGCGACGGCAAGCCGATGTTCGCGCGCCTCTCCGAGCTCGACGGTGTCAACGTCAAGGATCCGGCTGGCAAAGAAATCGGCAGCGTTCAGGATCTGATCATCGCGCCGCAAAACGGCTGCATCGCTTACGCGATCGTCGACACGAAGAAAGAAGCGGGCGACAAAGACGTCGCGTTGCCGTTTTCGCGTTTGAATTACGCGTTCGACGCGGACAAGAAGCTCATGGCGACGACTACCGTCGAAATCGCGCGCTTCCAATCAGCGCCTGAGTACGACAAGAAGGACTGGAAGCGCATGTCGAGCACGCCGTGGCTCACGGAAGTGTCGACGTACTACTCGGCGGATCCGTTCTGGAAGACCACGCGCTTTGCCTCGGCCCACAGGCTTCCGAAGCAAAGCCCTTGATGATGTGGAGCCCGCGGTGAAACACCGCGATTGAGTTCGAGCACAACCAAGCTCGGACAAATCAGCGAGGACGGTCCGCGAGACCGTCCTCGCTGATTGCATGAAGGACGACGAGAAACTGCTGCGCTGCTTCGCTCCTTCACACGCATCCCATTCCACTTCTCCGAGCTGCTCACGTGCCGATGCCCGGGCGTTCCTGCACTTCTCTGCAACTTGTACAAACGCGCGGCGTCGGACTCGACGAACCATGATCTGCGCTGAGCACGGCATTGGAACGGGGCTTGCTTCCTCGATCGCGTAGCCGCGTCACGTGACGACGGCATTCACGACACGACATCCGACAGAAAGATCCATCATGGCTGCAACGAACGATTCGACGACCAATCCCAGCACACTCCAACGTTCGGGCTCGGGTGGCCGCCCCGTTTCCTTCGGCGAGCAATCCAGCAAGGTCGCGGACGACGTTCGCGAACTCGGCAACATCGCCCTCGCCGGTGCTGGCGATGCAATTCAATCGGTCAAGGAACGCGGCAACGAAGTCATCGACCACGCCAAAGAGCGCGGCCACCAATTGCTCGAGAAGGGCAAGGAGAAGGCCGGCGAGGCGCGTGAGGGGTTCGAGGGTTACGTCTCCGAAAACCCGTTCAAGGCGATTCTCATCGCAGCCGGCATCGGTGCGCTGATCGGCTACAGCCTGCGCAGGCGCGACTGAGCGAGGCGCATGACGTTGTGTTTCCGCGATCCCACAAACTGCTCTGAATTCGGATACCGAACCACATGATCAAGGCGTTCAACGAGCTGTTGCACCCGCGGAACCGCAATCCGTCCGAACACCCCGCGAGCGAGGAACTGCGCCTCGCTCGCGAGGCGTTGAGTGCTGAGATCGACGGCGTCTTCAACGGTTTGAAGCGCTCGCTGTACATCGAGAAGCGAGTCCTCGGGCTTTCGATATTCGATACCGGTTATCGCGTTGCGGGCTTCGCGGCAGCGGCGATTTCAGGGTTGGCGGTTGCACTCATCGCAACCTTCCTCGTCGTCACGAGTGCGCGACGCGGCATGCAGATGTGGACGAATGATGCTTGGTGGAGCGACTTGGTGCTGGCAGTAGCACTGTTGGCGCTACTCATTGGAATCGCGCACGCGGTTCGTCGCTGGGTCCATCGCTCGACGTTGGCCGAAACGCGCCGCGAATTGGATCGTCGCGCTGATTCGAAGCCTGCGGAGTCCATGTCATGAGCAAAGAACTCGACGAATTGCGCCGCCTGGCTCGGACCGAGCGCCACAAGGCTTGGGCGCACGCGAGACTCGTCCCCGCTCGTGTCGGTGACACCGCGAGCGCGTTCGCGAAACGGCATCCGATCCTCGCGATGGGCGGAGCTGCCGCTCTGACGATGTCCATGATTTCGCGTCGACGCAAGCGCGCCGGGGTCGAAGGCAAACCGAATTCGATGCCGCTGGCGCTCGCAGCGATGGGCGTGCAGTTCATGCCGGAGATCCTGCGCTTGGTCGGATTGACGGTGCCCACAGCGAAGTCTCCGACCACTGCTGAAGAACAAGCTCGTGATCAGCATGAGCGTTGCGATGACAAGACCGACGGCCTCGTTGCTTCTGCGAAACGCGGAAGCGGGCCGATGGAACAACACACAAGGTAGACCCACTATGATCCCCATCCTCCTCATCTCGCTTGCGGCGGCGACCGCGACCGCGACGCCTGCTCCCGATCCGATCGCTTCGTGGTCGGCGCCCTACTATGCGGCTGAGTCGCACACGGATCGCAACAGAACCGAGCGCAACTCGTACGTGCGTCTGAGCGGCGGCCTCGTCACGACGGAAGACTCGAGCGGTCCCGACGAAGACCTCGAGTTCGACGAGGGCTATCTGCTCGGCGTCGCTTTCGGTCGACGCATGGGCGCAAGCGAAAACGGCCTGGGTTTCGGCCTCGAGATCGAAGGTCTTTGGACTGACCAAGACGCAGACAGCAAAGGTACGCTTCAGGCGGTCTCGGACGTGACCGTGATCGGCGCGCTGCTCAACGGCACGCTCGACTTCCGCATCGCCGATGCGTTCACGCTCTACGGTGGTGCCGGCATCGGCGTTGCATGGTTGGACGTCGGTACGGGGAGCGATTCCCTCAACGACTTCGATGACGAAGACGGTCCGTTCCTCGCGTGGCAAGCCCGCGCTGGGGTCATGTGGCACTTCAGCGAGAACACCGCATTCAACTTCGGTTATCGCTTTCTGAACATCGACGACGCCGAGATCGACGACGGCATCGGTTCCGCTGAATTCGATCTCGAGACCCAGCAACACGTGCTCGAAGTTGGATTGACATTCGGCATCTGAGTGCGGACTGCATGTCAGTGCTACGCGCGACGGACATTCCGTCGCGCCGCTTTGTTTTTCGTGCGCGTCAGGCGTGTTCCGCTGCGCGTGCATCCACGGTCGACAGCTCGAATCGTGGAGTTTTGTAGTTCCTGCACTTTTCATCGGGACATTGCGTCGTTTCCAGCACAACCGTTGCGGCACGTCGCTTGCTTTCTGACCCGCGTGCCAGCGATCGAGTTTCGTTTGCTGCACATCGTCCGCCACCATGTCGCACTCCGCTATCTGCACCGTACACGACGCCTCGTGCGCGAATACCGTCGTGGACGATTTGCGTGCTTTCGGTTTCCCGCGCGAAGACATCTCCGTCGTTCTCCAGGATCGGCTCGGCGCTCGGGAGTTAGCCGGCGGATGGGCGGGCGGAATCGGCCTCTTGGCCGTCTCGGGAGTGGGTGCCTGTCTCGCGACGGGGCCGCTGCACGGAATCCTGCTCGCCAACAAGCTCGCAGCCTCGCAGGGAATCGATCACTCACTGAACATACTGGGCCTCCCGCACTTCGAAGCCAAGCAGCTCGAGAATCACTTGCGTGCCGGACACGCCTGGATCGCGGTTCTCGTCGAGGGCGCAGTCGAGACCACGCGCGCCATCGAGATCTTCGAACGACATCGCGCCGATTCGATCGGTGTCGCCGAGGCTTCGAGCCGTGAGGCAGCCTCGTGAACGTACACGGCGGGTGCGGAGCAACTTCGTAACCGGCAGCTGGATCTAACTCCGTACTCGCCGTTCTCTCTTCGAAAACCACAACCACGCTGACTCCAATCATCATGACACCTCGCATCCTCGGTATCGTTCTGCTCGTCGCTGGCCTCCTCTTGCTCGCTTTCGGTTTCAATGCGTCGGATTCCTTTGCCGACTCGGTGAAGGAGGGCGTCACCGGTCGCTACACGGACAAGACCATGTGGTACTTGATCGGCGGCGGCGCGCTCGCCGTCGGCGGGCTTGCCTTGACGCTGCGCGGAGGAAAGTCGCAGCGAGCTTGATCGAAGCAGCGTCCCTCGACGCGCATATTCTCCAGGCTCCCCCACCATGGAAACGAGTTTGATCAGCAGGCGTGCGATGACATGGTTCATCGTCTGCAGCGTCGTTGCTGCACTGGCGCTCGCGCGGGACTTCCTGCTGCCTATCGCACTCGCGATCTTCCTCGCGTTCATATTGGCGCCGCTCGTTCGTCGGTTGGTACGTGCAGGCGTTCCGCGCGCCGTGGCGACCATGATCACGATGGCGAGCAGCAGCATTCTCGTCATCGGTATCGGTTGGCTCTTGGTCGCCCAGCTGCGCAGCTTCACGGACAACCTGCCCGACTACCGCGAGAACATGCGCGCCAAAGCGGCCGATATCCGCTCCACGCTGGGCGATCGAGTCGAGGAGGCGAAGACGACGATTCGTGCGATCGGCGATGACCTGTCCAACCCGACGGGGAATTCGAGCGATGCGACACCGCCTGCCCCGGAGCCTGCCCCCGAATCCGGCATCGGCGGCAAGCTGCAAGATGCATTGGGTTCTGTTCTCGGCACATCGATGATCGCCGCGTTCGTCTTCTTGCTCGCGACGGTGATGCTGTTCTGTTGGGAGGACTTGCGCGATCGCTTGCTCGCACTTGCGGGCATGAGCGATCTGGCCGTCACGACGCGCGCCGGCCAAGAGGCGTCGGCGAAGATCAGTCTCTACTTGCGACGCCAGTTGCTTGTCAATTCGATGCACGGCACAGCGGTCGGCATCCTTTTGTGGTGCATCGGCGTCCCCAATCCGCTCGTGTGGGGATTTCTGGCAGGAGTGCTGCGCTTCGTTCCGTACTTAGGTCCGATTGCAGGCACGGTCGCACCGATCCTCGTGTCGTTCGCGAGTTCGGACGGATGGACGCAAATGTGGATCACAGCGAGCGCGCTCTTGGTGCTCGAAATCGTCACGAACAACATCGTCGAGCCGTTGCTCTACGGCGCTTCCACCGGTGTCTCGCCGCTCGCACTGCTCATTTCGGCGGCACTTTGGACGTGGATCTGGGGACCGGCGGGGCTCGTGCTCTCGACGCCGCTCACTGTGTGCTTGATGGTCGTCGGCAAATACGTGCCGAGCATGCACTTCCTGGACATCCTGTTCGGCGACGAGCCGGTGATGTCGAAGGGCGCGCGTCTCTATCATCGTTTGCTTGCGAACGATTCGGACGAATCGTGGGAGATTGTTCGGGCAGAAGCCGCCCGTACTTCGACGCTCGCCGCGGTCGATGATGTTCTGATGCCTGCGTTGGGATTGGTTGCGTCGACTCGTGGTGACGGTCGTGTCGACAGGCCGGGACTCGAGGTGATCGGCTCGATCGCGCACGGAATCGTCGATGAGCTGGCCGATTTGCAGCAGGAAGTTGCAGCTGCGACGGCTGGCGGAATCCCGCGTGTCTTGTGCATCGGAGCACGGGACGCGTTCGATTCGGTCGGAGCGCGCGTGTTCGCCCTCGAATGCAAGCGCCGCGGAATCGAGGTCACGTACGCGGGCCCTGAAAGGTCGCTCGCCGAAGTCTCCGACTCGATGCGGAGCGGCGAGGTCGATCTCGTCGTCGTGTCCTCGGTGCTCCCGGCGCATTTCCTGCACATTCGCTCGTTCTGCAAACGGCTCTTGGCTGTCGAGTCGCGCGCCGAGATCTTGATCGGTCTGTGGGGCAAGACGATGAGCTCCACGGAATTGCTGCAGCGCTTGCCGACTTCACCGCGTTTGCAAGTCACCACGTCGCTCGCGGGAGCCGTCGCGTGGACGGAGACCGCTGCTCCGCGCTTCATTGCACAGCGCTCCTCCCAGGCTGTCTCCGCCTGAGTTCGCAGCGGCGCTTTGTCCGCGTGCAACCGCTGTCGGTGCGCTGCTTCATACTTTCAGACACTCGCGACGCTGGACCCGGTCGATCCTCTGACTCAGACTTCCTACATGAGCCCTTCTCTCGTCAAGAAATCCACGCCCGTACTCTTCGTCGACGCGATCGAGCCTTCCTGTGCCTTCTGGGAGGACAAGCTCGGCTTCACGCGCACCCTCGAAGTTTCGATCGGAGCCGCGCTCTGTTTCGCAGCGTTCTCGAACGAAACCGTCGAGATCATGCATCAGACCTTCGCCAGCGCAGCCGAAGATGTTCCGTTTGTCGGAGCCCGAGAGCGCCATGGCCGCACGTTTCTCTTCATCGAAGTCACTGACATCGATGCCGTGGAAAGAGCCCTCGCGGGCTGTCAAATCGTCCTGCCGCGTCGTCAGACCTTCTACGGTTCGACTGAAATCGGCTATCGGGAACCGGGTGGAGACTTCGTCACCTTTGCCCAGTTTCCGAGCTGAGGCAGGCTTGGGCCGATAGTCATCACTCAGTGCTAGTTTCCAGCCAGGCCCTTTCGGATAGTTGTCGGATGTGATTTCGTCACACGGAGATTACTGAGACGATCATTGCCAGAGAGCGCACCGAACGGCCTAATGCTGCCGCTCCCCAAACCATCACATCGAATTCCTATGGCCAACACCGAAATTCAGCAACTGATCTCCTCCTTCGCCACTCAGCTCGAAGCGCTCGCCAAGCGTGCCGCTCTCGAGCAAGTGATCGCCACTCTCGGCGGCCAATCCAGTGGCGGCATGCGCCGTGGCCCTGGTCGCCCGAAAGGCTCGACGATTGCAGCTCCTGCTGTGTCTGGAGCCCCCGCGGCCGCTCGTCCGGCGATCAAGGCCGTCCGCAAAGGCAAGCGTCGCTCGCAAGAGGACGTCGCCGCGATGGGCCAGACGCTGACCGACTACATCAAGGCGAATCCGGGTCAGCGCGCCGATCAAATCGCGACTGCGCTCCGCACCGAGCCGAGCACCATGCGTCTGCCGATGCTGGCTCTCTTGGCATCCAAGAAAGTGAAGACACAAGGCGTCCGCCGCGGCACGAAGTACTACGTTGCCGGCGCTGTTCCGGCGAAGAAGTAGGCTTTACGGGCTGCAAAATAGGGCCGAATCTGGCATCCTGTTCGGCTCGATTTCCTCAGGTGGCTGACTCCCTCAGCCCTTTGTTCTGCTCGTCGTTCGTACCCGAAAATTTGGACCCGCAACATGCCCCGTCGTTCCGAAGAACAGCGCATCGCAGCTCTAGAAGCTCAAATCGCCGCGCTGAAAGCCAAAGCTGAAGCCAAGAAAGTCACCAAGGATCCCGCGCTGCGCTACGTGTCGAAAGCGTTGAAAGCGGTCGATCAAGCGGCTTCTGAAACTCAAGACGGCGCCATGCGCCGTGCGCTCGAAGAAGCGCGTGCGACATTGTCGGCGTGCCTCCAACTCAAAGGCATCACGCTGACCTCGCGCGGTTCCTCCGTGAAACGCATCCCGCGCGGTGGCGCAGTCGACAGCGACATTCTGCTGTCGTACGTGCGCTCGAACCCCGGTTTGCGTGGCGAGCACATCGCGGCCGCGTTGATGACGGACGTCGACGTGATGCGTCCGGTGATGAAGAATCTGATCGCCGATGGTCGCGTGCGCACTGCCGGTCAACGTCGCGGTATGACGTACTTGCCCGTCTGAGTGACGAACAGCTCGTCTGAATGGTCACCGACAAAAGCGGTGACGATTCGGACGGGGCTGCTCACTGAGTTTGCCCGGGGACGCGCTTTCCTGCGCCGCCGCCGGAGCACTCTCGTGATTCAGGCCTGATTTCTCGCTGCATTCAGCGATGTATCGCTGACATCGCGCTCGCATCGTCGTCCCCGCCCCGCCGCGCGGATACCGGATCGAAGCTGGAAACAGCCTGGGGCCTGCGTGGGGAAGCGCTCGCTGTCGGCGCAGGTGCGCAGTCCTGGCTCTGCCGTTCGATCTTCTGCTGCGGTGTCGCGTCTCGCTCTTATCGCGTGCATCGGGCTCTTCGCGAAGGGAGCGCACACGGCCGGCCGATCGCCGTTGCTGGGGGCGCACTCAGCTTTCTGAAATGGTTGGTCTTCACCACCTGATGCATGGCGGGTCTCGCCGGCGCCTTCGTGAGCCAGCTCTTGTTGTTCGCGTGCCTGACGCCGTTCGAATCGTGGCGCGCGCGGTCGACGAGCTAAAAGCGACCTGCGTGCAAGTGAACTTGAATCGGCGGAAATGGCAACGACACGAACGCCGCTTCGTGCTGACGATGAGCGGCTCCTCCCCCACACTTCTACTGCCGGTTCGTACGCGCTCTTGCGGGAGTTCGACCGCCGCCGCGCAGCCGGTCCGTACGAAACGGTCTCTCCCTTCCACGCGACGGCGATCAAAAGGCAACTTAGCCCGGTATGCGCGCACCAGCAGAGTCCCTCTTCGATCTGTTTGCGCCATGCACGTCCTCTCGTGCTGTCTATGAGCGACGCCAATTTCGATCAGCGTGCCCAGACATGCCTCGCCCGAACATTCGCAGGTGATCTCGATCGTGAATGTCGTCCAAGCGCAACACTCGATCGCGCCGCAGCCTGCCCAACGCAAAGTGCTCGAACCGAACTGCTTCAGGCCGTTCCCGCGCGCGCACCATTCGTAGAGCAAGGTTGTGGAGCGAAGCTCAATGTCGTCGAGCATCGCGTTCCATTCTTCCGCGCTCACCTCACGCTGCGGTCTCGTAAATGCCGCCGCTTGAGCACGTCCGCGAGGAATTCGACCTATCCAGAAAACGCAACGACCGCTGAAAGTGAGCCGCGTCCGCGACGAAGGCGGCTGCGCGCTCTCGAACTCTTCGCAGACGCCTTTTACGGCGAGCGCACGATGCTCGATGTGCTCACCCACCGACCATACGCTGCGTGTCACGTCACGCTCTGAGTGACGAGCAACATGCCGACGCATACTCGCGATCGTGCTGGGGTCGATGCCCGGGCCGATCTTCTCGTGTGTGCCGTCACCACAGACAGCTGCACCCGCAGTTTCCTCGAGTTGCTCTGCTCGCGCCGCCCCGGCGACGGCCACGCGACAGTGAGGTGTGCGCACGACGACAACTCGTTCGCTTTTGCTAAGCTCTCCGCCCCAATCACGCGCCCGTAGCTCAGTTGGATAGAGCGACAGCCTCCGAAGCTGTAGGCCACTGGTTCGAATCCAGTCGGGCGTACCACTCTTGTGGCGGTTCCTGGCGTCAGTTGGCGCTTCTTGGAGCGACTTGGCCGAACGGGCCGAGCCTCACCGCCGAGCCTCGAAAACCGCTATCCGCGCCAAGGAACGCCAAGTCGCGCCAAGTGCGGCCAACTGTCGCTGCAATCGGCGCTGCAATCTGCGGGCGCGAGGTTCGGACCGCGCTCGCTCCAAACCTCGCCCGCCATCTCGGCGTCACTCAGAGCGCAGTGCGCGACGTGCGCCGCCGACACGCCCGCATGGTCTGTCCGGTTCTTTCTAGAAGAAAAAGTGTCCGGTTGGGCCGGTCCGCTGCAACTACTCCTCGCAGCGGTTGATTTGATCGGCGGTGGTCGCCGGCCGCAGCGCTCCGCGACGAATATGACGATCATGAAGCTCCAACTCGCATCCCTCGTGTCACATCTCGCTCCCGTGCTGTTCGTCTTTCTGTCGAGCGGCTCGAGCGCGCCGGCGATGTCGGGAACTCCCTACTGCGTCGGAGACGGGAGCGGACTCGCCTGTCCCTGTGGAAACAGCGGCTCGCCAGGCCACGGCTGTCGCAACAGCAAGTTCGTCCATGGTGGGCTGTTGACTGACACGGGCCTCGCCAGCGTGTCGGCGGACACGTTGGTCCTGAAGGGCCAGTACATCAGCGGACCGGCTTACGTCGCGTCGGGTTCCTCGCAGCTCGGCGGCGGCAACGGGATCGTGTTCGGGGACGGCCTTCTATGCGTGGGCGGCGTGCAGATCTTGTCGAAGGTGCACACTCCCAAGCCTTCAGGCGTCGTCATGTTCCCGTCTGCCGGTGAAGTACCCCTCAGCGTTCTCGGCATGACGACCGCCGGATCGGTCCGTCACTATCAGATCCTGTACAAGGACAAGAAGCTGTTCTACTGCACCTTCAGGAAAGACAACGGCACGAATGGTCTGAGCGTGACGTGGGTCCCTTGATTGCGGCACGAAGCCTAAGACCCGCGGCTGAATCACTTGGACCTGGATCGCCTCGTTTACGTTTAGAGTTCGCTCCAGATCCGCGTCGACGACCTGAACGCTTAGCCGAGGTTCCGCGCACTGCTGATCGAGATGGAGACACGGCCCGCTGCAAACACGGGCGGAAACTCTAGCCCGAAGTTCGTGCCGCTATCCATTGAACCGGCGCGAACCCGCTCCATCCAGGTCACATCCCCCAGGTGAGGCTGAGTGCGTTCGACAGGTTGAAGCGTGCTCCCGTGCAGAACCCGGTCTGATCCCGATACCACAGCTGGTAAAAGCGCATATTGCCGGCGGCGGTCGAGCCGAACACGTGGATCGGGACCGTGGTCGACGAGCCTCCACTTGCGTCCGCCATCCTGATCTCCAAGCGCGACGTGGCTCCACCTACGCATAGGAGCCCGTTCCCGAACACGACTCCGGGACCGGCCGACGTGCTGCCCTGGAAGTACAACCCCGGCCCGAACGCGCTCGCCGTTGCCGCCGTCAGGGTCAGCGTGTCATTGCTGATGCTCGCGAATCCGCTGAAATCCAACTTCGCGCCACTCGTGAAGGAGAAGTTCCCGCAACCCTTTCCGACAGATCCCGCGTTGCCGCACGGACAGGCCGTGCCTGAACCGTCACCGAAGCAATAAGGCGTTCCCGTCGTGACCGCGGGCGGGATTCGCTCGTGCACCGAGAGGTAAGCCTGCCCCGCGAAGTTGCTACACGCGACCGCGAGGTCGAGCCACCCGTCGCCATTCCAGTCGCCGAGACCGCACGCCATCGGCTCGACGCCCGTTGCGACGCTTTGCACCGCGCCGAACGAACCGCCACCTTGACCAGGGTAGATCTGAATTCCGCTGAAGCTCGAGATCATCACGTCGGTGAACCCGTCCATGTCGATGTCGCCAGTGCGCATGTCCGTCCCGTTGCCCGTGACGGCGTAGTCGTGGAGCAAGATAAACGTGCCATCGCCGACTCCGTGCCAGACGAGGAAGTGGCCGGACGAACTCTCCGTCAGGAGATCGAGGAACCCGTCGCCGTCCACGTCCGCTGCAGCCAGGCTCTGAATCGCGTAACTCACCGGCAGATCGAAGGCATTCTGGAACTGGAAGCCGGGCAGCGGGTTGATGAATACGCGCGCGCCCGTGGTGCGAGCCATCGCCATGTCGGGCTTGCCGTCGTTGTTGAAGTCGGCCGCGATCAGACGGGTTGCGGAGTCCTGGCTCGTCGAGGGCACGATGTGGCCAGCACCGAAGGTCATGTTCCCGTTGCCCGAGAACCAGGTCAGCGCATAGGAACTGGACGTCGAGGCAACCGCGATGTCGAGATTGCCGTCCCCGTCGAAATCGGCCGTGGCGATCCCCAGCGGACCGTAGGCGAGCGGGTAGACCACGCTGGCCGCCGTGAACCCGCCGTTGTGGTCATTGCGAAAGATGTGGACGTCCTGATGGGCCCAGACGGTGACACCGGCGGCGATGTCCACCCAGCCGTCGCCATCGAAGTCACCCACTCCGAGCGCCTCGGCCGAGACCAGCGGGATCTCGTAGCTGGACGGGAAGTCGGAGTGTCCGTCGCCGAAGTGCACGTCGATGCGGCCACCGCCGTTGCCGAGGTTCGTCGTGGCGAGATCCAGGTTGCCGTCGTGATCGAAATCGGCCATCGCCATCTGACGCGGCAGCTCAGCCGCGAAATCGAAGTCGACGCGCGGCTTGAACTGCAGGTTCTGCGCCAGGGCTGCTCCTGGGAGGGAGAGGAACACGGACGCGAGCAGAATGGATGTGTACATGGTGTACAAGTAGCCGGAGGTTCAGCGCGGCAGCAGTACGCCGAAGTGCGCACGTAGGCGGGGATCAGCCGCGGATCACCGTGTCGCTAGAGGCCGACACCGAGAATCCAAATTCTCCACCCAGGTTCGATGCCTCGGGATAGGCCTGTTGGCTCCAGGTCGTGCCGTTACGCCCAAAGACGTACGCCGCTCAGGTGCCCGCGAAGCTGTGGTCCGCTCCGTTGCCGTTGACTCCAGTCGCGCAACTGTCTTCTCCGGGTTCGCCGACCATGATCGTGTCAGGAGATGGACACTGAATAGCCGAAGTGATCGTTTGCATCCGTGTTGGAGGCTTTCAGGTAGGTCTGCTGACTCCATGTCGGTCCGCTCCGGGCGAAAACGTGGACCGCACTCGATCCGGAGAAGTTGCTGTCCGCCTGGTTGCCGTCGACGCCCATTCGCGATCTGATTCGCGCATGAGCCGGGTTGACCCTCACGTAACTTAGGAGTTGCTCACAACTCGGCGCACCACCGCGCAGCGCGGCGCCTGAAACGCTGTGGGTCTAAGAGTGCCTGCCATCCGTGGTGTGATGTATCGTGTCGGCATGAGCGGTCCGCCAGCTTTGAGCTCATCGATCTTGATCCCCCTCGCATGGGTGGCCTGCCTTCACCTGGCGGCCTGGACGACGGGTTCATTCGTGATGCGAGCGCTTTTCGGTCGCACCGATCGAACAACGAACCCTGTGTGCGACGCGTTTCTCTCCTTGTGCTTGGGTGTCGGCGTTCTTGCAGTCGGCGCATTCACGCTTGGGGTGACCCACCTGCTTTACTCAGGGATCCTGATCGGCATCACGCTCGCCCTTTGCGTGATTGGAACACCCTCCGCGTTTCGGGCGCTGCGGAACATTTCTTTCCGGCCAACGGCGGACGATATCCCGCTCGCGATCGCCGTCGCCTTTACCGCCTCATTCCTCCCTTACGCTGTCTCGCCAATCCTGGGGCACGATGAGAGTGTCTACCATCTGCTCATTCCGCGGCTCTATCTAGAGCACCACGCCCTTATACCTTTACCGTATAACCTGTTCGCCAACATGCCGCACCTCGTCGAGCTGTGGTACGCGTGGGCCATGGCTATTGGCGACTACACCGCGCCTAAGGTGCTGAGCTTCGCGTCCCATGCTTGGCTTCTGGTTGGACTCCTCTCGTTCACGTTGCCTCGTTTGGGGCGACTGGGGTCGGGCGTCATAGCGCTGTTGTTCGTGTCAGGACAGAACATCCAGTTTCATCTGGGACTCGCTAACGTCGAGCCAACGGTCGCACTGTTTCTTCTGGGCGCGATCCTGGCCTTCCTCCGCTGGCAGGAAACACAACACACCCGGTACTTGCACATTGTCGGAATCGCGTGCGGCCTCGCCTGTTCGGCGAAGTACTCAGCTTGGTTCTTCGCCGCCGCGATTCTGGTAGTGACGCTTGTGGTGGTTCTTCGAACTTCCGGCCACCGCGCGGGCCGGTGGCGCCAGTGCGCCATCATCGTCGGGATCTGCGCTCTTGTCGTGCTTCCATGGCTAATCAAGAACGCCGCCATGACGGGGAATCCCTTCTATCCGAACCTGTACCGGATTTTGGATGGCGCTAACTGGTCTCAGATTCAGGAGACGCATCTCCTGCGGTCGGATCTGCATGCAGGGGGATCCGAGGGCTACCTCGAGAGCCTTCCGACACTTCCGTTCAAGCTGATGCGTGGAGGGTTCTTCTACTCGCCAAGCTTCTCGGCCTCCCTGATGGTGTTATTCCTGATCGCCCTCGTACTGCCCACCTCGTACAGGTCCTCGGTCCGGTTTCTCGTCCTCATTGTCGTGGTCGGCTTTCTCGGGTGGGCTTTCAGCATCCGGCAGGGCCGATTCCTGGTTGGGTGGGTACCCGCCATGACACTCGTCGCGTCCCTCGCCCTGATTCCATTGAGACGCTGGCCGCGCAGCTTCTGGGCGTGCGCCGTCATTGTCTGCACGGTCGGGCTTTACCAGGCGCCGTTCGCTCGGCCGCCGCTCGGGCTGCTGTTCGAATCACGAGAGAACTATCGGGTCAAGAATAGTAACTACGAAGTCTGCCAGTTCCTGAACCGCACAGTGGCACAGGACGGCAAGGTGCTCATCCTGTGGGACAACGTCTTCTTCTTCCTCGAGCGGCCGTTCTTCGCCGACAGTGCTTACGAGGCGCCGTCTGGTCTCGCTCGGCTGCGCCGCGCCGGAGCTGTCGAACCCTATGTGCGGGAGCTACGGGATGCCGGAATCACCCACGTAGTGCTGAACAGACGGATCATGCGGGTGTATTTCGCGAACCGTCTCGCGTTCAACCTGATCGATGACATCGACTACCCTCAAGCGCGATTGGACGAGGATCGCTGGCTGATGTTTGAGTTCATCGAGACACAGCTGAAGGAAATCGGTCGATGGGATCAGACCGAAGTGTTCGAGCTCGAGCCGCCGTCATAAGGGGCCCGCTCGGTCGATCTCGAGGTCGTCCTCGTGCACGAGACTGGCCCTGGCTTCCCGAAGGATGAAGGCGCGGTCGAACTCGTCCAGATCCTCATACAGGATCCGCTCTACATCGCCCGCCTGCTATTTGGTGCAGCGATCCTTCACCCTTCGAGACTGCGTCAGCACGTAGCTCCGAATCGGGCAGCCGAACGCGATGTCCTTCCTCTCGCCGCCATTCGCTCGCGAGCCCGCCCCTCACGCAACGAAGTACGTCGTCCCCCGCTGGATCCCGCGCTTCTTGACCTTCTTCGATTCGAGCAGCGCCGTCATCGGTTTGCGCATCAGATCGGGCGTCGTTCCCAGCGCCTTCGCGATCTGATCGGATCTCTGACCCGGATTCGCGCGCACGAAGTCGAGCAGGACTTCACCCATCTGTCCGACGTCCTGTGTCGAGCGACCACTCGCCTTGCCAGCGACCGTCGAACCCTTGGGGCGACCGGGACCGCGTTTGGCTGCCGGCGCGATTCCGCCGAGCGTGGCGATCACTTGCTCCAGGGCGGCTCGCTTGGCGGCGGCTTCGATCTGGGCGGTGAAGGACTGGATCAATTGCTGGATTTCGTTGTTGTGCATGGCGGAATTAGGCCGGGTCTGGAGTCCGCTTGCAAGGCGTAGACAGAGCACGCTGCGGGGGCGCAGCGGACCGTCCCGTGAGGCGCTTCAGCAACGTGACGTGCGTATCCCCGCAAATCGCAGTGCGCTCGCCCCTGCCTTCGAGGCTCCGCACTCGCCCCCCCCCGACCACGAAAGCCGGTTACCTTGACCGTTTTCCACGGTTGGACCTATTCTGAGCAAGTCCCTCGGACCTGGTGGTGCCACAGAACGACTCTCGGCGGACCGACCATGAAATTGAATTCCAGACGATCTCTCTCAGCGTCCACTCCTCGGGCGCGTGTCGTCGTGTTCTCGTCAGCGCTTTTTGGAGCGCTTGCGTTTTTCGGCGCACCTGCGTTCGCGCAGACGAACATCTCGAGCAGCGACGAGGACGGCGACGGCCTCTCGATCATGCAGGAGAAAATTCTCGGGACGAGTCCGACCAACGCCGACACGGACGGCGACGGCGTCGGTGATCTCGAGGAACTCGCGCGCAACTCTTCACCTTTGAGCGCGACCAGCTTGCCGAATCCGGCGAAGCGTCTCGGCCTCGCGCTCACGGCCAACGCGCAATCGGATGGCTTGCACGCGCTCGTGTGCATCTACATGGACGACACGGATTTGCGGCAAAAAAACCTGCAAATTGGCCTCTTCAGCAACGACCGCACGCTGGTTCTCTCCAACACTTTCCTCGCGGCGACTTCCTCTCTCGACTTCAAGCCTTCGATCACACCGACTGGTGCCGTCGCTGTCATCGACGTGCGCTTCAGCCCGAGTCTCGTGCACGCGGCGGGAGCGTTGACGCTCTGGGCGAGCGCTTCGCTGCCCGGCTTCGAGTCGGAACAATTCGGCGCCGCCATTCAGCTTTCGAGCCTCGGTGGCGTCGTCGTTTTCGCCATGCCGGTTCCGGCACCGGTCGTCGCGCAAGCGAGCCCGTACGCAGGCACGTATCCGCAAAACGGCCGCGGCACCATCTACGTTCCGCTCGTTCCGCCGTCGACGGGCAGCAGCTCGATGGGCGCACCTGCGGGTTGGGCGCCGGGCGAAGTCTGCTTCCAGCGCACGAGCACCGTCGCCTCTGACGGAGCTTTCCTCACGAACGAGATCATCTCGGCGGACTGCGCCAGCGGTTGGGACGGATACTGTCCGCCTTCGTGCACCTCCAGCGTCGGGAACACCTACCGCACCGTCGATCCGCTCGTCTTGCTCGGCGGCTGAGAACGGGCGCGGGAGTCGCCGCCCATTCTTCGAATTTCGCACCCCACCGGGCGCCCCACTGGGCCCGGTTTTTTCGTGAACGCAATTGCACGTTCGAAGGCGGAAAAGCCGTTCAAAGCGTGATTCCAGAGGGAACCGGCCCCGCACTCTCTCCGTCTGGTATCTAATGAAGAAGAGCGTGGTGCTCGCGATGGACGCCTATTCGAAGCAGTCCCCGGCGGTCAACGCAGCCTGGGCTGAGCCGTATGCCCAAGCGCTCATCCGGCCATTCTCCAGATTGGCTGACACGCGCGCCGGAGCGGGTCGTTCACCTTCGCGCCGCCCTGACGCACTTCACCCCACATTCGCCTGATGAAAATCGACCCTGATCGAGAGCTGGTGGAGGCCTGCCAAGCCACGACCCCCACCGGGTTGGAGGGCTCCTTCCGAACGCTGTACGACCAGTTCAAAGATCGCGTCTACAACGTCTGCTACCGCATCACGGCCAATCCGTCCGACGCGCTCGACGCTTCGCAAGAGACCTTCGGAATCATGTTCCGCAAGATCCGCGACTTCCGGTTCGAGTCGAAGTTCTCGAGCTGGGTCTACCGCATCGCCGTCAATGCGTCGATCGACCACAAGCGCCGTTCGAGCACGCGCGCGCTGACTTCGCTCGAAGCGAACACTGATTCGACGCGCGACGAAGTTTCCAAGTACGACGTGCGCGACGAGCGCATCGAAATGCCGATCGCGGCTGCGTCGCGTCACGAGCTCGAGGCCGAAATCCAATCGGCCATCGCGCGGCTCTCGCCGAAAATGCGCGCGATCACGGTTTTGCGCTACGTCGAGAACCTGTCGTACGAGGAAATTTCGGAGTCACTCCAGATCTCGCTCGGAACCGTGAAGTCGCGTTTGTCGCGCGCTCACGAAGCGCTCGATCGCGAACTCACGCCCGTCATCGACAAGCACTACCTGCGCTGATCATGAGCCGCTCCTCCACACACGCCTGCCCCGATCGACGTGACACGCTCGTCGCCGTCGCTGCGGGCGAAGCGATGCGCGATCTCGCGCTCGAGGCGCATTTGATCGCGTGTGGCGGCTGCAACGCGTTCCTCGCCAGCGTCCAGACTCAAGTGCGCGCTCTGCGTGGACTCACGCCTTTGCCTGCGCCGCGCGAATTGCACGGCCTCGTCGTCGCCGCCACGCAAGCCGGCCATCGGCAAGAGCGCGCCGTCGCCGCGCTGCGCTCGATCGGTCGCGCCACGATGCCGCCCGAAGTCGACCACGCGATCTGGCCGATCGGCGTGAGCGCGCCGCCGGTGCTCGACGACCTCGTCAACCGCAGCTTGCAGGATCCGACGCACTCGTTCGCGCGCCGTTTTGCCGGGCGAATCGAGCGTTTGAGTGCACCGCGCGATCTCGACGCGCGCGTCGGCAAGGTCTACGAGTTCGGCGCCAAGCGGCGAGAACGAGCGGCGCGTCGGCTCGCCTTCGCGACGGCTGCGCTCGTGCTCGTCGGGATCACCGTGACGGCCACGTGGCTCGTCGCGCGCTCCGGCGAAGTCACGGCGGCCGAACCGCAGTTCGTCATCGAGCGCGTCACGTCGCCCGAGGCTTTCGATCCGCTGTGGCGCTCGACGTTGTCGGGCCTGCTCGGCGGAGCACCCGATGCCGACCGCATCGTGCGGGAGAAGAAGCTGTGAGCGCGCGCGCGATCTTTGCGTCGACTGTGCTCGCGTCGCTCGCGAGCGTGTTCGCTGCGTCGTGCTCGCGCTCTCACGCGCCCACGTCCGCGCAGGAAGTGTCGGCGCAATCCGGCGGCGCGGACTTCGTGTTGGCACAAGCTCCGATTCAAGAGCGCATGCGTTTGGCGCCGACGACGGTGCGCCACAGCGGCACGCGCCGTCTCGTGTTCCACTACGACATCGCTGGCGTCGCGCACACGATGCGCTACGAAGAGCGCATGACCGCCGACGGAACCGGCCGCTTCGCGATCGATCCGTTGCGCGTCGTCGAACCGGCGATGACCGTCGAGCAACACGAAGTGTTCGAGCTCCTCCAGAAGAACCGCGAAGGCTTCTTCCATCGCTTCCGCGATTTCGGCGTGCGCCAACGCGATCTGTTCCTCGCCAACTACCGCATCGTCGACCTGCACACGAATCCGGTCGTGGTCGGTCGCGCGTGCAACGAGTTCGAGGTCGAGCGCAAAACGGGCACCGGCGATAAATACCGTCTGGCCGTCGACGTGCAGACCGCGCTCGTGCTGCGCTCGATCGAGTTCGCAGAAAGCGGTGGCGAAGTGGCCCGCGTCGAGTTCGTCGATTTCACGCTCGATCCCGTGCTCGACAACGTCGCGTGGTTCACGCCGCGCTACGACGGTACGCCGTTCGATCCGGCGAATCACGCTGCGGCCGGGCTGGCCTTCAAACCGCACGTGCCGCGTCTTTTGCCTGCCGGCTATCAGCATCTGCACTCCGAAATCCTGCGCGATGCCGCGGACGAAGCTTGGCTGCGTCACGTGTACAGCGACGGAGTCGAAAACCTGCTCGTGCTCGAAAAGACAGCGCACGTCGGCGTCGGAGATCTGGCGACCCCTACGCGCTCGACTTCGAGGACCCAACAACCCGAAGAGCAAACTGCGAGTGTCCCGACGCTGCCCGCCCCCTACAAAGTGCGTCTGATGAACGCGGGTGCGCTGACGATCGCCGAGGTCGAGCAAGGCGGCTCGCAACTCTTCGTGGTCGGCAAGATCAGCGAAGACGACGTATTGCGCGTCTTGAAGTCAGCGCGCTGATCCCGCGCAGGTCGCAAGACTTCTGGATCGTCCGCGCCGGTTGTTGGGGGTTTCTCGAACGTATTCGAACCCGGCTGCGGCCCGTGTTGAGCGCAACGCTCGACGTCTCCTCCGCATGCAGAGCACGTGACGTCGTTGCCATCGAGCCATGCAACCCTGTTGATTGCGTTTACGCCCGGTTGGAAAGAATCGCTCGTCGCTCTGCGTGACCTCGCTTTGCGCGCCGGAGGCCGTGCCACGAATGCGCGCCTCTACGCCATCGACCTACGCGGCCGCATCCTCGGAAACGATCGCTGACCTGGGCACTTTTTGCCTGCGAACACGCTCGATTTCCGCCGTTTCGCACCTCTCATGCCTGTGGAATCGTGGGGTACTCTAAGAAGTCGCAAAGCCCTTTCGAGCACACACGAGCACCGCATGAGCCAGCAGGACGAACCCTTTTCCGAGTCGCATCTCGAGTCGCCCGAGTACCGCGAGCGCCTACTCCGGAAGCTCAATTGCCTGATCGCCGTCCTGGAAGTCGCGACCGCGAAAGTGCGCAAGAGCCTCGCGGGTCCTGACGCGGACACGGAACGCTTGACGCGCATCCGCACCAACCTGCAGAGCACGCTCGACGTGTGCCTGCGCGCGCGCTCGGCACTCGAACGTCGGGAAGCCTTGCCGAAAGAACTCGCTTCGAACCTCGTGAAAGTCGTCGGCGAAGCGCCGCCCGTAAAAGCGCTCACCTCGAAGCAGCGTCGCGATCACGCCCTGCGCATGGAAACCGGTTCCGACAAAGAGCGCGAGAAGTTCGCGCGACTGGGTCCGATCGATCCGCGGCACGTGAAACTCGTCGACTTCGACATGCTGTCGAAACGACTCTTGATGTGAGCGCCGAAGTCGGAACGTTCGCGGACAGAAACGCGCGCTAGAGCCATCCGACAGATTGAATCCCGTTCCGCCGACGACGGTGCTCCGGTACCCACACCGGAACGTGCGCGCATCCTCAGCCACGATCGTTCCGACGAGGGGTGAAGCCGTGAAGTCGAGAGCAACCGACGCTGCGCCGGAGAATGTTGCCGTTGCTACGGGTCCAACCCGAAGCATCGCGCTGGCGAGGGTTTAGTTCGAGATATGCGAGCAGACTCGCGCGAGCGGTGAGGCCTTCATGGTCGGAGCGTTGCCAGCGTTCGCATGGATCACACTGGCGAGTGAGGTTCGCGCCGTCTTCACGAAATCACGGACGATTCTGCGGTCACATCTTTGTGAGCTTCGGTTACTTCGCTCCTCTCATGAAGACTCTGCATGCCTGCGCGTTGGTGCTCGCCGCGTACTCGAGTGGCTGTTCTACTGCGCGCCACGCCACGCCGACCGAAGCCGCGACGACGAACGAACGAACGACACTCGTGTCCCATGGCGTCGTCGACGACACGAAGCAGGACGCGCTGGCGCTAGGCACGGCTCGCGCCCTTCAAGAGGAGTTCCGCGAACTCGCTCGGCGCGTGGGACCGAGCATCGTCACCGTGCGGGCATTCGTGAAGTCGGGAACGTTGGCGAATCCGGCGGCGAAAGCGCCTGAATTCGGATGGAGTGGCGAGGACGCCAACGCGACCTACTTCGGTCACGAGCTCATGAATTCGAGCTCCGGATTCGTGATCGACGAGACAGGCGAGGTGCTGACGTGCGCTCACGTGCTGCAAAAACCAGACGGCACACCCGCGGACCTCATCGACATCGAGACCGCAGACGGGAGTCACATCCTGGCCGATTTCATCGGCGGTGAGCCGACTGTGAATCTTGCGATCGTGCGTTGCACGGTGTTTCCCGTCGAACACGCGGGTCGGCTGCCTGCGTTGAAATTCGGCGACAGCGACGCGATGGAATCCGGAGATTGGGCCTTCGCATTCGGCGATCCGGCGGGCCCGGGGCGTTTCTTCTCAGCCGGCACGTTCGTGTCGAATCCTGTGCGCGAGTGCTACCAAGATTCGATGAGCTCGTTCTTCGCGCTCGCCGCGCTCGTCGTACCACCGCTCGCGTACGGTGGGCCACTCGTGAATCTGAACGGTGAGGTGGTCGGCATTCTCGCACCGCGCGATTTCGGTGCAGGCACGTTTGCGAACACACCGAAGAGCGGGCTCGAACTCGCATTGCCGAGCAAGATCGTCCGCGGTCTCCACCAATCGATCCGCACGGTGAAATCCTTTCAATCGCCGTGGCTCGGATTCTCGGTGATGAGCCGCGACGAAATCGCGTTGGTGCGCGGAATCGATGCGTTCAACGCGCTCGTGAAACCGAAATCAGGCATCTTGATCGAGAGCGTCTTCACGCCGAGTCCTGCGCAGGCCGCAGGCGTATTGCCGGGTGATTTTTTGGTCGGCTTCGATGCGTACAAAGTGTTTTCCCCAGTGGATTTCCAGCGGTATCTCTATCTGGCCGGTGCCGGTAAGAGGGTGAGCCTCGAACTCTTTCGTGACGGTCGCGTGGTCAAGGTCGAACTCACGATCGAACGCCGACCGCCGGAAGCCATGCCGCGCTGAAACGGCCGGATTTTCAGAGCGATTCGACGAACGCGATCAGGGCTTGGCGACGTTCGCGACTTGCATTGCGAAAGCGTTCGCGTGAACTCTCGGCCTCTCCGCCGTGCCACAAGATCGCCTCCGCGACATCGCGAGCGCGACCGTCATGAAGCAAGCGTGTGTGCCCGTTCACGACCGACACGAGGCCGATGCCCCACAGAGGCGGAGTGCGCCATTCTGCGGGCTCCGCATCGCCGTCGCGCTTGGGATCGGCAAGGCCGGGCCCCATGTCGTGCAACAACAAATCGGTGAACGGTGCGAACGTTTGGCGCGCATAACCCGGATGAAATGCGTTGTCGCCGGTGGTCAAGATCGGCGTGTGACACACGTTGCACCCGAATTCGCCGAACAGTCGGCGGCCGAAGCGAACGTCGTCGCGGTTCTCGTGGCGCGCGGCAGGAACGGCGAGTGCTCGCGTGTAGAAGACGACGCGCTCGAACGCCTTGTCTTCGATCTCGGGCTCCCCGCCTGATGCGAACGAGATCGCTTCGTGTTCGGCCACGGAGATCGTTTCGTTCGGGCGCCGGCTCGACGTGATGCCCATGTCGTTCACGAACGCCGCCGCGACCTGCGCGGGCACGTCGGGTTGCGTAGCTTTCCATCCGAAGCGGCCGACGCGCGTCGCACTTCCGTCGCGCACGAGATGAGCGCGACCGGAAACTCCGTCTCCGTCGCGATCGTCCTCGTCCGCGCGCGACATGATTTCGGCATCGGACACTGCTTCCAACAATCCCGCGCCGATGAGTTGCGGTGCAGTGCGCGCTCCGATGACTGCGTCGTCTCCGAGCGCACCGTACGCGAGCGCCGACACCTCGTACTGCGGCGCAAGAAGTACGAACGACGATCCGTCGCCGTAGCGACCGACGCGTGACTCGTAACGAATCGAAATGCGCGCCTCGGGTCGCACACCGAGCACGGCGCTGTCCTGCAATTGCTCACCGTAGATCGGATGCGTGAGATCGGTCCCATCGATCTGCTTGACCCCGACGCGGAACAAGAGTCCGAAACGATCGAACTCGTGTTCGTCTGGCGGACGACTACGCCCGTCCTTCGAATGACAACTGCTGCACGAACGTGCGTTGAAGAGTGGTCCGAGTCCGTCGCGCCCCGTCGTGCTGCTCGGCGCTTCGACCCAGTTCTGACGGAAGAACGAGTTGCCGACCGCGAACGCTTGACGGTCGGTGCCGCTCAACAACGCGGCTGGAAAGCCGAATGCGTTCGCACTCGCGTCGTCGACCGTGGCAGCTCCTCCCGATCGCGGGAGTGTGACGGGCTGCACATCCTGCGCAACGGCGAGCAACGCGACCAAGCTCGCGGAAGCGCCCCATATCAAGCGGGAAATCATGTTCAACCGCCCGGCGCGAGGGGCAACTTGTAGCCCAGTGCGCGACCGACGATCGCGATCGCATCGGTCTGTGCATCGAGCGCGTCGAGCGCAGCTTGAATCGCACGTCGTCCGGGCGCGGCGTCGTCGCCCAAGTAGGCTCGATCGAACGGCGCCGGTATCGCGTGCATCGCCGAGGAAACGCGAGACACTTTGGCCATCAGATTCAGAGCGAGCGCGTCGTGCTCCGGTCTCAAAGCCCCGAGCAATCCCGGCCCGAATCGCGCGTCGTCATGCTGGCCGGTGAGAATCGCGACGATGCCGGCCTGATTCGCGCGCAGGTCGAAGTGCGTCGTGTCGCTGAAGCACGAGTGCTCTTGCTCTTGGTCTCGCGTTTCGAACGCGACCGCCAGACGTTCGCCGCGCAGCTCGAATGAAGTCAACACGATGCACCCGGTGAGGATCTTGCGCAGAGCGCCGTCGACGTCGGCTTCGAACTTACGTCTGTAGTTGGCTCGATTCGGCGCCCACGCCGCCGCCAGTTCAGCGAGTTGTCGCTCGAGGAGGCCCGTGGTCGCGAGCAAGTACTCGCCGCGTCGCTCGGCGTGCGGCGACTTTCCCGCGACGAAGTCGCTGAAAGGTCGGCGACCAGGTCCGTCCGTGTCGAGGTCCTGTCCCCACAACATGAACTCGATCGCGTGCCAACCGACGCTGACGTTGGTTTCGCCACCACGTTCGTTCGCGACGAGCAGCACGGTTTCACCGAGCGCAGGGAAACGCGTCGTGTCGTTGATGATGCCGCTAGCTGGTCGACCGACGACGGAATCGATGTACGCCTCGTCGATGGGCCATGCGTTCAACAGCGGTTCGACAGCTTCGATCGGGCCATCGCAGAAGCGCAGAGCCTCGCTGAGACAGTACGACTTGCGCGCGGTGATCCACGACGAGCGCGCGCTCTCCAACTTGGCCTGCGTCGGATGTGCGACGAATTCGTGTACGGAGACCTCGAGTGCGGAGGCCGCTTTGGCGCTGTCGGTGTACACACGATGACACCATTCCGCGTGGCCCCGTACGACGGATGCGCGTACTTCGGCCTCGTCTCGCGTTCCTGCGGCTGCGTCGAAAGACACCTGGAGTGCCAAACACAGGCCGAAAGCAGCTGCGGTTTGAATCATGGAGCAGTGGCGCATCGCTCGCGCCGCGGCGGTATCACTCACCGCGGCGCGAACGATCCCTTCGAAACGAGGTCGACTACATCGATGCCGGGTTGAAGATCGCGACGAGCTGACCGAACTCAACCAGCTCCGGATCAGGGTTCGCCGCGTGCGCTTGCACGTTCGCGATGAACCAGCCCTTGCCGAGGAAGCGGCTCGCGTCGATGATGCCGGACGACTCTTCGTCCTGCGTGATGAAGTTCGCGCCGCCGACGATGAAGCGCGCCGAATCGTGCTCGACCAGCAGTGTGAGCGCGTCGGTCGCAATGTCGTACTGCCACACCTTGGCGATGTGAACTTGATTGCCCGGATCCTCTTGGATCATGAGGTGACCACGCGTGTCGATGCACAGATTGTCGAACATCTGCTGGCCCTCGGTGCCGTCGAGCAACATGAAAATGTCCCCGCCGAGCGTGACGTCGTTCGCGTCGTCGAAGCGCAGCTTCCAGAGGCGACTGCGGCCCACCGTCGTCACGGTGTTGAAACGGTCGGTCGTCACGAAGTAGAAATCACGCGGATTGAGCGGATCCCACGTACCGTCCTCGGGACGCAAGAACTCGGTCACGCCGGCGGTGACACTGGCCGTTTGGAGTTGAGCGCCGGTGAGCGTCGAGACGTCTCCGAGGTTCGCCATTTCGAAGCGCGTCGCCGAGCCGATCCCCGTCGTGCGATCTTCGAGCGGAACGCTGGGAACCTTGATGCCGTACTTCACGCCACCTTCGAGCCCTGCGCGCTGGATCACGTTGCCGGCCGGTTGCTTGTCACCGACGTAAACGTACACCTGACCAGGCGTCGAGTCGTCGAGGCCGATGACAACCGTCTTCGGCGACGGGTAAGGACGCGCGAGCGCGTTCTCCCAACTGTATTTGCCGAGGTAGGGCAACTCGAAGGACTTCTGCGCGTCCGGCCCCGAGGCCACGTGAGCAAAGGCGCGTCCCTCCGCGCCCGTTTCCTCACCACTCAAGAAGATGAACGGCTCGGGACCGTCCGGCGTCACGAGCGGCCAGTACGCAGTACGCTCGGCGAGATCTCCCGAGCAGAGCCGTCCGAGCGCGCTCGATCCCGTCGTGGTGACCGACGTGATCAGGTCGCGGCCCGAGAACACCGACTTGTCGTTCGGATTCACCGCCCAAAAGGAAACGAACGCACCCTTGCTGCCGTGCGCATGGATTGCCCCCGCCGTCGGTTGGAGCTCGTGATTCACGAGCAAGCCGAAGATGCGGGCTTCGGGAGCGCGCTTGAATGCGCCCATTCCGTCAGGGATTCCGGCCAGTCGGTAGCCGTTCGGCGCATCACCGACAGTGAGGAGCGAAACGGTTTTCACGCCAACCGTTCCCGCGGAGGGGAGGAGGTAGGGGGATTGTGAGCTGCTCGGCCCAGTGATCTGCGCCGAAGCCGCGGGGGCAACGGTCGCGATCATGAGCGCGACGAGGTTCTTCTTCATGGTTGAGCGTTCGATCACGTTGATCCTCGAGATCTGTGTTCCATTCGAGCGAGAGCGGCGCACGGGGCGACGGTGCCCTCGCGCGATCCGAGGTGCGTGTTGTCCACCCCGCGAGCGAAGATCCCCGAAGGGATTAGCAAAGCTCTCCGCAAGGAGCGCCGCACTCACAGCGAAAGGCTCTACGCCCTTCTTCGATTGTTTGCGTGATTCAAATCAAGGCGCGACGTCGACGCACTCTGATCTTGCGCTCGAAGTCCAAGCCAACCTGCATGCGTGTCGCAACTCGAACCGGATCCGCTGCGCAGTTCAACGGCAGCGACTCTGGTTTCGGACTCCTGCTCCAAACCTGAAAGCTTCAGCCCATCTTGCTCGACAACTTCGCCATGATCGTCGCGAGCCGCCAGCGCACTGTCGATTCCGCGATGCCCAGCTCTTCGGCGATCTGCGGCGCCGGAATGTCGAAAATGCGGCGCATCGACAGGATCTGACGGTCTTCGTCGTCGAGCTCGTCGAACGCGGTCTGCAAGCGCTCCAAGTCCTCGACGTGCGCTGCGTGTTTCGACGGCGAATGATCGGGTGAACTGTCGCCCGGCTGCGCGATGTCCCACACGCGACTGGCCAGACTCTCTTCGCGCGCTGCATTGCGCCGTGCCGCCAAGTGATAGCGATGCTTACTGATGATCTTGTTCGTCGCGATGCGATGGATCCAGCGACGGAACGCGGCGTCGCTCGTGTACACGAAACCGGGACTGGCCTCGATGATCTCGCGCAGCGCGGACTGCACGATGTCCGACACGGGCTCTTTCGAGCGCAAGAGCGGCCCGGCGCGCAAGCGCACGTAGTAACGCAGAACGGCGAGATGGCGCTCGATCAGGGCGTCGAGGTCGGCTCGTGCGAGCACGCGCGGCGCACTCCCATCATCAGCGTTCATCGTTTCCCTTCTCGCGATCCGACCTGGGCTCAGCCGACCTGGATGTTGGGCGGTTTCGACGCGACCAGCGCGCCCGCACCCGGTTTGCCGTGCAACTGCACATACGGGTTGTTGTACGCGCAAGTGAAGCACTTGTGGTACTGGCCGCGCTGGCGGTCCTGGCATTGCGACTGCGTGACCTTGTGCGCGAACAGCACGGGAGCCCGATCGATCCGCGTCGGGCAGAGCTGTAGACCTGGGTTCGTGTCGGGCATGCGAGGTTCTCTTGGAGGTGGATCGAGCTGGACGCCCGGGCAGGGGCGGCCCACGTCGGTAGCGCGACGCGTGCGCGGCCATTGTCCTCCACCGATCGACGGCACGGCAAGAACGCGTTGTGTAGGAGTACGTCGAGTGCCACTCACGCGCCTCTGAGCGCGTTTTCTTCAGAGCGCGCGCCGCAGGTGCAGCATCGATTCGGCGGCCGCGTCGGCGCCGCGGTGACTGTCGCGCGACAATTCGACGGCCGCCATCCCGTGGAAATCTATCGCGCGCAGGGCGGAGAGTGTCTCGGCGAGATCGAGCTCGCCCTCGCCGAACATGCGGTGTTCGTGAACGCGACCGCGGATGTCGTCGAGATGTACGTGAGCGAGATGCGCCGCGAGAGCGCGAATCCGTTCTCCGACCGGAACGTCGTTCGTGACGAGCAAGTGACCGACGTCGAGCGTGAGCGCGAGTTCGCGGCCTCGATCACCGAGTCGACGCACGAGCTCCAAGTAGCCGATCGTGCGCTCGACGAACATGCCTGGTTCCGGCTCGAATGCGATGCGCACGTTCGCAGAGCGCGCATGATCGAGCACGGGGACGAGGCTCGTCGTGAGCCGATCCCACAACGGCTCGACGATGTCGCGATTCGCATCACGCGCATCGCCAGCGTTCGGAGTCGGCGCCGAACCGGACCAGATCGACACGATCGGAGCTCCGAGTCCGTGCGCAAGCTCGATCGAAGCGCGATAGAACTCGATGCGCCGCTCACGATCGCTGGCGGAGTCCTCGAGCAGCGACGGACGATGTTTGCGCCGTGGATCGAGCACGAAACGCGCGCCGGTTTCGACGACGAGCGTCAGATCGAGGTCGCGCGCTCGCCTCGCCAAGGCGTCGACCATCGCGTGATTCAGGCACAGCGGATCGAGCTCGCCCACGTCGGGTGTGATCGCGACGCCCTGGTAACCGAGCTCGGCCAGCAGCGTGAACGCGTCGGCGAGGCGATGGTGCGCGAGCCCGTTCGTGTTGTATCCGAGGCGGAACAAGTGCGTTCTGTCAGCAGCGCGTCACTCGCGCGGCACGCTGCCGGGCGGACCGAAGTTCTTCGCAGGGTCGATGCCGTCGCTCGTGCGCGGCTTGATCGGCGGCGGTGCTTCGGTCGTGAGTGCGTCGTTGCGAGCCGACGGCGCACCTGTCGATGAAGTCGACTTGGAATCCGGCAGCGCGTCCTGAGCGTCGCTCGAAGTCGTCGTCATGTCGCTCTGCTCGGTCGTAGCTGCGTCGATCGTCGGCGTCAGCGAAGCGGTGACTTCCTTCTCGATCTTGTTCGCCTCCGCTGAAAGTTCGCGCATTCGATCCTCGACCCTGCGTGTCGCCGCGCGCGCGACATCGCGCACGGACATGTCGGTCGGCAGCGCTTGCTTGATCTTCTGGATCTCTTTTTCGACGCCCGATTCCTGGATGGCGCTGTCGAGGCCCTTGCGAAACTTCGAGAGCGTCTGACCCGCTTGCGCCGCGACCTCGGGCAGCCTGCGTCCAAAGACGAGCAACGCAGCGATTGCGCAGAGGATGATCTCGGGCGTGCCGAGGTTGTCGAGAAGCGCGAACATCGAGGACTACTCTAAATCACGATCCCGACGAGCGCGCGGTTTCAAAGCCATTGGCCCAGCCGTTTGGCGATCGCATGCCACGCGGCTTCGAGGCGGCTGCCGAAAAACCAACCGGTGACGGCTGCGCAAACGAAGAGTTCGGTCCAGCTGAGGCTCGGAATCCAGAGGATGGCCGTGTCGCACATGTCAGTGGTACATGCCCAACCAACGATCGAGCAGGCCCAGCCCGGAGCGCTTCCACGAGATGCGCGGTTGGAAATTGAAATTGAACGCAGAGCCTTCACCGGATCGGTGCGAGACCTCGATTTCGATCACGAAATCGTGGCCGAGGCGACGCAACGTGAGGCTGTTGCCGACGCCCGTTCCCTCGGCGATCGCGTACGACTGCCCGGCTTCGAGCTCCCACTTCGGGGTCCAGCGCCAGCGCGCCGCGACCGATGCGGATTCGAAAAGGCGCACTTGGTCTTCCGTCGACAGGCCACGTTGGTATCCGAATTCGACGCCCACGGTTTGCCACGGCTCGAAGCCGATCGAGCTCAACGAATACGTCGTGTTGCCGCTGCGCGTGTCGTAGCGCGCATCGTGGGTCATGCCGACGGGCACCTCGCCGAAGTACGTCAAGTAATCGGCGAGCGTCTGAATCGGCTGCAATCCTGTGCGCGCGCTGTCCGGAAGATCCGACGCGCTGCTCGCGCGAATGCTCACGTCCATGTGTTCGTGCGTGTCCGGCACCCACCAGCGTGAGCGCAGGCCGAAATCGATGAATTGACCGCGCAGCGGATCTTCGGTCCGGTCGATCAAGATGAGATCGCCGCCCGATTCTTGGCTGACGATGTCGGTGTGCACGCCGATCGTCGGACTGATCGTGTGCACGCTTCCGCCCGAGAAGCGCTTCCAGAATGTCGTCGTCGCGTCGAAACCGACGATCAACGCCGAGCGGGCGGGCTGCGCATCCTCTTCGGCGCCTTCGTTCCAGAACGTCGAGCGCGCAGTCGCGTACGGCGTGCCGCGCGCGGAGAGTACGCCCAGACTGAACGGCGCTTCGACCTTGTGCTCGGTGTCGATGCGCAACACGTCGCGCCGGCCTAGACCGTCCTCGAACGGATCGTAGTAGCGCTCGTCGCCGTCGCGACGACGGAGGTACGCGGCATCCAAACGGCCGGAATAGTAGATCGGATTGTCGAACGCGTAGCCGATGCGCGTACGGCCGCGGAACGCGCCGAGCGAAGGCAGTTCGTCTACGTCGCGGCGATTTTCGAGGCGCGTCTTCGCACTCGCATTGAAGTACCACTCGTCCTTCGCCTTGCGCCAATGAACGTAGTTGTCCTTCGTTTCGTAGCGCAGATAGTCGCGTTCGAAGAATTCGCTCTGCACGCCGGCATCGCTTTGACGACTGAAGGCGACGTCGACCCACTCACCTTCGCGGATCGTGTAGCGCGTCCGTGCGCGGAACCACGTGCGGATCAACGATCGATCGTCTTCTTCGACGCGCACGAGACCGCGGTCGCTCTTGCGATCCGGGATGCCGTCGAATTCCGTCTCGAGGTGAAACTTGTCGCCCGCATAGAAATCGATTCCGATGCCGGCGAGCACGCCGCGCGAACCGAGGATGCCCAAGTTGTAGTGCCAATTGCCGCGCAGATCGATGTCGGGAATCTTGAGGACTTTGCCGATCGTGCGACCTGCGGCCTTCCCCACGGGACCGAGTTCGTCATTGAGCGTGGCGCGAATCGCAGCGCCGTACTTCGCGCTGTTTCCGAGCACCAATCGATCGATGAGCGGCTTGCCCTCGCGATCGAAATCCGGCGTGAACGACGGCAGCGGAATCTGCAGACCGTTCTCGAAGCGCAACCGATTCTTACGCGTCGAGAAGCTGTACGCGACGCGCTCGTCCGCCGCGTTCTTCTTCGGCGTGATGCGCATGTCGCCCGTCTCGATGACGTAGTGCGGGTGGTCGAACTCGCACGATGTGATCTCCGCGTTCTCGGCGCGCAACGAAGGCCCGTCGGGAGTCGGAGCGATCCGCATCCATCCCGTCCGCGCACGCAGTCGTTGACGGAACCCGCGGATGTCGACGTCGACGGAAACGTCGGCGTCTTGGATCCAGCCTTGCGTGTCGATGATGTCGAGATAGATCGCCGACGCCCGTGCTGTGCGTTCGCCCTCGGAGAAACCCTCGATATTGCCTTCGATGTAGAGCTCTGAAAGCACTTTGAAGAGCGTGTTTTCCTGCGCCGCCTTCAAGACCGCCGGCAACTTCAAGAACATGTTCGCTCGCCCCGGAGCAGCCGGGGGCGGTGCAGGTACGGGCGCATCCACGGGCTTGTCGACGCGCAGGTCGCGACCGCGCACGGACTCGTCCAGCTTCTTCTTTCCGCTGTTCCTCCACTCTTCGCGATCGACCCAGAACAACGTCCACTCGGCGAACAACTGATCGGCACCGAAACGGAAGCGCGGATTGCGCATGACGAGGATCGTTTTCTGATCCTGATCGAAGGGCTGCATCGACTCGTATTCGATCGACCACGACATGCCCGGTGCGCCGACTTTCGAGCGCAGCGCACCTCTGTCGGTCGAGAGCAGCATGTTCATCGTGTCGTACTGGATCCACGACGATTGCCACTCGGCGTCGAGCAGAGTCATGTGCGCCGGAGTGCCTTCGACGCGCACCCGATCGGGAACGGCGTGCAAGGTTTCGCCGTCGGCATCCAAGCGCTCTCCCATCACCGCGCGGAACCCGCCGTCGGCATCGATCGATGCAATTTGCTTGGTTTCCAGGCGTTTCGCGTCGTCGAACTTGCCTTGCATGCGAATCGACCCGGCGTCGATCCTCCACTGCTCGCCGTCGAACGTAGCTCCTTCGACATGCGCGTCACCGATGAGCGAGATCTCGCTCCTATCGGCGCGGATCATGTTCGCGCGCAATTCACGCAAGACGGCAGGATCGCTGCCAGGGCCCTGACTCGCGGGGACGGCGCTCGGTTCGGGCACGAATGCGGCGTCGATCGCTTTGGCCGGTGGATCGAGGCGCGCTTTCGCGTTCTGTGCCGCGAAGTGCTCGCGATCGACCTCGATCCAATCGGCGTCGACGGCGAATGGAATCAACGTGCCGACGAGCTTGCCCTTCGCGCGGACTTGGCGCCCCTCCGTCGCTGCCAGACGCGCCAAGCCGTTTTCGTCGAGCGTGAACTCGTCGCCGTCGCCGACCAATTCGCCGCGGCCCACGTAGTCGACGTGCACGTCGGTTCTCGCGTGCACTTTGTTCGTGACGACCGTCGGGCGCTCGCCGGTCGTGAATGTCCCTTCGACGACGAGGTCTTGGCACGTGA
>JAWXBU010000167.1:0-9589 GCA_034440255.1 Planctomycetota bacterium
CTCGGTTGCCGCTCGATTGCGCCTCGGTTGCCGCTCGGTTGCGACCAAGTGCGGCTCTGCTGCAGCCAAGTCGGGATCCGTGATGGTCCACTGCGCCGACCTGGCGGGCCGATGCACTCTCAGCTCTCAGCAACGTGGCGGCTGAGTGCGCCCAAGTACAGTTCGGCCATGCGCCAACACACCAGGCGAAGGCCATCTGCCGCCTGCGGTTCCAAGCCCGCGCGAGTGCAAGTTGACCGCCGAAAAAGGGCCACTTTTATGGACCAAAACAGGCTGCTCGGCCTTTGCTTCCGGAGCACGAATCGCATACCCTTGGCGCACTTGGCGAGTCGGCGAAAAGCCCTTGTTTTCAGGGTGTTTTTCGACGCGCCAGACCCCGAGCTTTCCTGTGCATAACCCCCTCGACGCTTCCGGAAAACACGTGCGCACAATGTGGGCAACCACGTCATTCTCCACCGCCCTTTCGCACTCGTCGCCCGAATCGGGGACAAGCGTGGGGAAGTGGGGTCTGAGTGTCGTGTTGTCCACACGCGTGGTGGATCTGTGCACAGCTTCACGGACGAGTGCAACTCGCTGGTGGGGCGTTGGTTGTGCGTCGGGTCCTGGGTTGTCCACGTTTTGGCGCGCCTAGATGATGACGATGAGAAAGATATCTATCTAGGAGAGGAACCACGCACGCCCCGTCCAGGTGTGCACAACTCAACGCTCTCCGCTCCTCGATTCCACGAAGCTCAACGCACGCACACGCAGGTCACACGCCACGCAAGCTGACCATGCAACTCACCACCACACACCCGCCCCAAGTCGAACAACGGAGTAGTCGAGCATGAAGATCATCTGCGATCGCGAGAAGCTGCGCGAAGCCCTCGCCGTCGTGAACAACGTCATCCCGGCGAAAAGCACCAAGCCCGTTCTCGAGAACGTGTGCTTGGTGGCGACCGTCGATGCGATCGAGATCCTCGGAACGGATCTCGAATGTTCGGTGCGCTTCCGGATTCCGGTCTCGGACGGATCGGGCGAAGGCGACATGAAAATGCCCCTCGTCAAAGTCATCGAGCCGGGCATCGCAGTCGTGCCGTCGCGCGTCACTCTCGACTTCGTGCGCGACCTGTCGGGTTCGGAAGTCGAACTCACGACTCACGAGCAGAACTGCGTCATCCAGAGCGGCGAGGACAAGTGCGAGCTCGTCACCGTCGACCCGGATGAATTCCCGGTGATCTCGAGCTTCGGCGACACGCCGACGCTGTCGATCCAGGGCGGGAACTTCACGCGTCTCGTCGGCCGCACCGCATTCGCGGCTGCACGCGAGGCGGGTCGCTACGCGATGCACGGCGTGTTGGCTGAAGTCGAAGACGGGATGCTCAAACTCGTTGCGACGGACGGTCGGCGTTTGGCGTTGTCGACGATGGAGTGCCAATCGCGACCCGTAGATCGCTCGCGCCCCGCGATCGTGCCGACGAAAGGCATGCAGCTTTTCTGTCGCGTCATCACCGATCCGCTCGAGCAAGTGCAGCTGCACTTCGGCGAGAACCAAGTCGGCTTGAAGACGAAGAACGCCGAGATTTTCGCACGTTTGATCGATGGCGAATTCCCGCGTTACGCGGCTGTGATCCCGAAGGAATCGGGGAACTACATCGAGGCCGATCCCGAGATGCTCGCGCGCAAGTTGCGCCTCGTGGCGAACGTCACCGGCACTGAAGCGCGAGCTGTGCGCATGCGTCTCACGCCGAACAACCTCGAGCTCTTCGGACAGAGCGTCGGCCGTGGCGAAGCGCACGCGCGCCTCGACGTGACGTTCAAAGGCGCGGCTGCCGAGATCGCGTTCAACCCCGACTTCGTGCTCGAAGGCTTGAAGAACTGCGAGTCACCCGTGTTGAGGCTCGAGTTCAACGAGAAGACGAGCCCGGGCAAATTCACGCTCGGCGAAAACTACATCTACATCGTGATGCCCATCACGGTGGACACTTGATCGTCGTGGAACGCGAAGGCAAGAAGGACATGCGAGGCCGCGGGGTTGCACCGAAAAGCGATCGCAAGGGCCTCGCGTCCCTCGACGACGCGCTCAAGAGCTTCCTGAAAACGAGCGGCATCGGCGAACGCTTCGGCCCGCCGCTCGAGTTTCGCGCGTTCAAGGAAGCTGCCGGCGTCGCGTTCGCACGGCATGCACGTGCGGTTCGTTTCTCACGCGGCGAACTCGTCGTGCAAGTTTCCTCCGCGCCGCATCTCGCCGAACTGAAGAGTTTCCGTGGCGAGGAAATTCGCGCGCGCACCAACCAAATCCTCGGCCGCGACGAAGTGCGGAAGATCACCTTCAGGCTCGATCGATGACCAAGACGATGACACACGACGGCGATGCGAAACCCGGTCAACCGGACGAACCGAAACCGGGCAAGTCGGGCGACAAGAAGTCGGCGAAGTCGATCGATCCGAAGGCAGGTGATCTGAAGACTTCGGTCCCTGAAGCGGTGGATTCGAAGAGCGCGGATGCGAAGAAGGCCGACGCGAAACCGGTCGAATTGAAACCGGAGAAGAAGTCCGACGATTCGAAGCCTCCGACGTACGACGCCGAGTCGATCACGGTGCTCGAAGGACTCGAAGCCGTGCGCGTGCGGCCTGCGATGTACATCGGCGACACCGATGTGCGCGGCTTGCACCACTTGATCTGGGAGGTCGTCGACAACTCGATGGACGAGGCGCTCGCCGGTTACGCGCGCCACTGCTGGGTCACCATCAAAGCCGACGGCGCGATCAGTGTGCGCGACGACGGTCGCGGCATCCCGGTCGACATGCACCCGACCGAAAAAATGCCGGCGGTCGAAGTGGCGCTCACGAAGCTGCACGCGGGCGGCAAGTTCAACAAGAACTCCTACAAGGTCTCGGGCGGTCTTCACGGCGTCGGCGTCTCTTGCGTGAACGCGCTCTCCGAAGAGCTCGAGGTCGTCGTCGATCGCGATTCGAAGAAGTACCGCATGACGTTCACGCGCGGCATTCGCAAGACGGCGCTCGAAGTGATCGGCACGAGTTCGGCGACGGGCACGACCGTCACGTTCCATCCCGACCCGACGATCTTCAGCACGACCGAGATCGAGTACGACATCGTTTCGAAGCGTCTGCGCGAAATGGCCTACTTGATGGGCACGCGCGGCATCTCGATCGATCTCCTCGACGAGCGCACGGGCAACGCGGAACACTTCGAGTTCCCGCAAGGCTTGGTGACGTTCGTCGAGAACATCAACAAAAACAAAGACGCGTTGCATCCCGACGTCGTGCACTTGTTGAAAACGGTGCCGAGCACCGAACGTCCTGATCGCGAGTACGAAGTCGAACTGGCGCTTCAGTACAACGACACCTACCAAGAGACGGTCTACACGTTCGTCAACAACATCAACACGCACGGCGGCGGCACGCACTTGGCGGGTTTGAAGAGTGGCCTGACGCGCACGCTCAACAACTACGCGAAGCAACAGAAGATCGTGAAGGACGCGGACGAGCTGCCGTCCGGCGATGACTTCCGCGAAGGCCTCGCGGCCGTGCTGTCGCTCAAGGTCCCCGAGCCCCAGTTCGAAGGGCAGACGAAGGACAAGCTCGGCAATCGCGAAGCACAAGGCATCGTCGAGTCTGTCGTGAACGAGACGCTGTCGACGTACCTCGAAGAACATCCGGCCGTGGCCAAGGCCATCGTGATGAAGGCCGTGCGTGCTCAAGCAGCGCGCGAAGCAGCTCGCAAAGCGCGCGATCTCGTGCGTCGCAAGAGCGCGCTCGCGTCGGGCAATCTGCCGGGCAAGCTGGCCGATTGTCAGAGCTCGAACCTCGAGGAGAGCGAGCTCTACCTCGTCGAAGGTGACTCGGCCGGTGGCTCGGCCAAGATGGGCCGCGATCGCCGTTTTCAGGCCATTTTGCCGCTCAAGGGCAAGATCCTGAACGTCGAGCGCGCGCGACTCGACAAGATGCTCGCGCACTCGGAAATTCAACTCATCATCTCGGCGATGGGCACGGGCATCGCCGATGAATTCGATCTGACGAAGCTGCGCTACGGCAAGACGATCATCATGACGGACGCCGATGTCGACGGCAGTCACATCCGCACGTTGCTGTTGACGTTCTTCTTCCGTCACATGCGTCAGCTCGTCGACGAAGGACACCTCTACATCGCGCAACCGCCGCTCTACAAGCTCACGACGAAGAAAGACAGCCGCTACGTCACGACGGATGCCGAGCTGCGTCAGATCTTGATCGATCGCGGAGTCGATGCGCTCTCGGTCGTCGAAACGAAGTCGAAGAAGACGTGGGACGGCGTGCAATTGCGCGCGTTGAGCGAGGACTTGCGGCGCTTGGAAGAACTCGCTGCGACCGTCGCGCCGCCGTGGGCGCGTTTGAACTTCGCCGAACTCGTGAAGAGCTTCGACGGCAAGCACGTGCGCACGCACTGGGCCGCGACCGGTGGCGTCGAGCATTGGTTCGATTCGCTGGGTGAGCAGAAGAACTTCCTCGAACTGATGAAGGCCAAGTTCCGCGACATGAAGGTGTACGAGGGACCGCAGAGTTCGATGTCGCGCGATGATGCCGACGTCGTCGTGTGCCATCTTTCGCACACGGAAGATCTGACGAAGGTGCTCAACTCACTTGTCACGAAAGGCCTGCAATTCCAGGGCGGGGGTGAGTGGACAGTGGTCGGCGGCAAGGAACCGCTCGTGTGCACGGATCCGATTCAGTTGTCACTCGCGCTCAAGAAGGGCGCGCAGGCGGACATCGACATCCAGCGCTACAAGGGTTTGGGTGAGATGGATGCCGATCAGTTGTGGGAGTCCACGATGGATCCGGCGAAGAGGACCTTGTTCCAGGTGACGATGGATGATGCGTTTGCGGCGGATCAGATCTTCACTATTTTGATGAGTGAGGGTGTTGAGGAGCGGCGCGCGTACATCGAACGGCACGCACTCGAGATCACGAATTTGGACGTGTGAGTGTGAGGGACGCGAAGGGTCGTGGGCTGCGAGGGCGAAGGGGAGCAACGGACTTCACAAGCGTGCTGCGCCTCGCTGATGACTGACATGTGCGTGGCGGAGTACCGGCATTCACGTGTCAGGGAATTCTGTCAGGAGAAGAACATGTGCGTGGCGGTGGGGTGTGCTGAGTTTTTCGGCATGAGCACGGCAACGCCACGTGTCGAGACGAATCGTGGCTCGCGGGTCATGATCGAGGGTTCGAGTGGACGCACAGATCTTGGTTGCTGGACACCAGCGCACCCGGATTTGCTCTGCTCACTTCATCCGATAGATCTCGATGATCGGACCCAGGCGATCCGACTTCATCACGAACTCGAATGCGCGCCACTGACGATCGAGCCCGGCGCCCACGAGCTGCGGCGCACCGGTATCGCTGGGATCGATGCGCAAGACGAGCTCACCCGCTTTCGAAATGCCCTCGTACGTCTTGTCGATCGAGATCGCGAGATCGGCGGGCACCATGACGAGCGCGTACGTCACGCCGTCTTGGCGCGCGGCTGAAACGGCCTCGTCGCCCGACAGCAGACGATCGGCCAGCATTCCTGCGCGGAACATCCAGCGCGTATTCCAACCGCTGTCCATGCTCGGATCGAGCGCCAGCTGATAGCACTCCCAGTTGTTGCGCGCGTACAGCGGCAACGCTTCGAGTCCGGCTCGACGCTCGCGCAAGGGGAGCGAGTAGAGAAACGGAATCCCGATGCAATCCGCATTGCGGTCGGTGTGCTCCTCGACCCAACGCGTCGCGAGCTTCCAGGTGTCCGCTCTTGCAGCCAAGAGGAAGTGCTTGCCGCAGGCGTACGTGGGCACACCCAAGACAGCGAGTGATGTTGCGATCGATGCGATAGTGCCAAAGCCGAAGGCTCGTGTGATGGAGCGCAACGCGAGCGTCGCGAGCAAGGCTGCGTAGGGCACGAGCGAAACGACGAAGCGCGGCTCGACGCGACTCATCATGCCCCAGAGCAACGTGAAGGAGATCGGGAACGCCAGCAACACGAGCAGCTGTGCACGCAGTTCACCCCGGGGTCTCGTCGCAGGCCGAATGCACGCGACGATGCCGACCGCGAGGCCGACAGCTGCAACGATCACGAGCAGCGGATCGTGCCCGAAGAGTCCGCGTGGGATCTCGTAGAAACCGGCTGCTGTGAAATGTTCAGCACCCAGGGCCTGACCGCCGATGTCGAGGCGCCCCGAATCGTCCGGCGCGAATATGCCCGCATTGAACATCCACGGATAAAAGATCCACACCGACAGTGCGACGAGCGTCAACGCGAGTGCGAGCCCGATCCAGCGGCGCCCACGCGCGAGACAATGCGCCAGAAACAGAGCCGGCAGCACGAAGACACCGTTGTGCAACGTCCCGACCGCAAGTGCCGCCGCGAACCCGGCCGTGACGTAGTTGCGCACGCTGGGTCGCGACACAACGACGAGCGCAGCAGCCACACCGATCATGTTCATCGCCGCACTCGGTGCGTGCGGTCGCGAGTGCCGCGCGTACTCGGTCGCCAACAAACTCGTCGCGACGAATGCGCTCGCGCATACAGCCCAGCCGGGTGAGAAGAATCTGCGTGCGACGAGGAACGTGAACGGAACGAGCAGCGTCGACAAGAGCGCGATGACGGAGCGCGCTTTGACGTACGGTTCGCTCGCCACAACACGCAGCTCGTCGTCGGTCGCTCCCGGCGGAGCAGGCGTCAGATGCGAATGACCCGGCGCACCTGCGACGATGTGCGCGAGCAACGTCGGATAGTACGTCGCCGGATAAGAGCGCGCGGTGACACCCTCGCCCTCGGGCCGATCGAGGTAGCTCGCTTGCCAAACGATCACCGCGTCAGGTTCGGGCGCGTGCGGCAACAGCGAATCGATGCCGATGAAACGAGCAGCCGTAGTCGCAATCACGAGCACCGTGAGCAGAACCCACACCCAGCGCGGGGTTCGAAGTTCGTTCACGTTCTGCACAGTCGGCGGGTCGGGCGGCCCCACGTCGAAATCGTAACGCGCTGAGCGCGAGAACTTTCTTCTCGACCCTTCAGAAACGCGGGTTCTCGTGCCGAAAGAAAGTTGCGTCGAGGTGTGCCCTACCTCCGCTCAGACACACGATCCCACCGTGAAGAACAACCAACGTCTCGAGTACGCGCGCTTGTCCGAAGTCCTCGCCGAGCGCGGCATGTGCGACCCGCAAGCGCTTCGCGAAGCGCTGCAGTTCAGCACGCGTGGCAACGCTCCTTTCGCCGAAGCCGTCGTGAGCGCGAGTCTCGTCAGCGATTGGGAACTCTCTCGCGTCGTGTGCGAGATCTACAACATGCCGTTCGTCACGGTGGAGATGTACGAGCCCGACATGACGGCGCGCAAAGGGCTCAACACGGCATTCCTGATCGAGCATGGACTCGTGCCGCTGGGTCGCTTCGGTCAATTGCTGACGGTTGTAATGCCGGGCATGGTGCCGGCCGACGTACTCGCGCTGCTCGCTGCGGAATCCGATCTGACCGTGTTGCCCGTCGTTGGCACCGTGCAGACGAATCGACGCTGGATCGAGCGGCATTTACACCAAGAGATCGCAGCTGTGTTGCCGACCATCACGCCGCAAGACACCGCGCAATCCGCGAATGAGTGGGGCGACATCTTCGATCAAGCGGACGCAGCAGTGCTGCTCAACTTGATTCCGGGGCAGATGGAACCGCCGCCGCACTGAGCTCAAGGCGCGCGCGGGGACTTCCAACCCAGCCGATCGACGAGCATGCGATCGGCGATGCGCGGCGCGACGAGAGAGAGGATCGCGAGCAGGCGCCATTTGGCGCGCAAGTTGATCTCGGGTCGAGGTGAACGATCGAGCGCGAGCACGTGTTCGGCGACGTGATCTGCACCTGTGCTCGAGGCCATGTCGGGATCGGGCAAGTTCGACGGATTCGGCTGTGCATCGAAGAAGCCCGTCGCGGTCAATCCGGGGTTGAGCGTGCACACGGCAATGCCTTCGTGTTGCCACTCGACGCGCAACGATTCACCGATGGAAACAACCGCCGCCTTGCTCGCGGAATAAGCAGATTGGCCGGGGATGCCGCGTCGACCGACGACGCTCGCGACGTTGACGACGACGGGTTTCGTGCCGCGACGCAATAGCGGCAGCGCTGCTTTGCAGCATAAGAGGAGTCCGAACACGTTCGTGTCGAAGACGCGCGCAAGCAAGGCTGGTTCGAGTTCATCGACGCGCGCGCGATAGCCCATGCCGGCGTTGTTGACGAGCAGATCGAGGCCGCCGAACGCTTTCGACAAAGTGTCGAAAGCCGCGTTGATCGCTTCCGGTTCGCGCAAATCACACGGCAAAACAAGGTGCTTTCGATTCGCCGATCCGTCCAGCTCGCGAGCGAGCGCCTCGAGCTTGTCGGCGCGTCGAGCGAGCAACGCGACACGGTAACCCTCGCGCGCGAGGCGTCTCGCCGTCGCTGCGCCGATGCCAGACGAGGCGCCGGTGACGAGTGCTCGACGCGGGGATTCGCTCGAGAAATTCATGGCAAACGCACCAGGCATGCTGCGTAGCCACCGTCGACGGGACCGGCGCCGCCGTTCGCGGCAGGCAACGAGTCGATCTCGCGTTCGAGCGCGAAACCAGAGTGTTCGGCGAGGAACGATTTCACGCGGCGCTGATTCTCCTCGGGCTCGATGCTGCACGTCGAATAGACGAGTCGACCACCCGGCTTCACGCACGTCGAGGCCGCGAGGAGCAAGCGCATCTGCAGTTCGGCGAGCGCTTTCTGCGAGTCGGGCGAGAAGCGCCAACGCGCTCCGGGTCGCGCTGCGAGCACGCCGGTATTGCTGCACGGCACGTCGACGAGGACGGCGTCGAAGCTCGCAGGCTCGAGCCCTGCGGCTGCGTCGTGCACGCGCACGTCGATCGCCGCATTCGGGACGATGCGTTCGACGGTCTGCCGCAGACGTGCGCAGCGTTTTTCGTCGTCGTCGCACGCGGTGACGTGGGCGCCGCTCGCTGCGAGCACGGCTGTCTTCCCGCCGGGCGCAGCGCACAGGTCGAGAACGCGCTCACCGGCGCGAGCTTCGACGAGTTCCGCTGCCCGCAACGCGCTCTCACCTTGAACCGTGATCGTTCCGTTCACGAAGAGTTCTGACGTGAGAATCGGTGCGACCGTGTGCATCGATGCGATCAAGATCGAGTCGTGAACTCCGTGTCGGAACGTGACGCGGCCGTCGAATGCGCGCTCGACGTCGGCGCGATCTCCGCGCACGACTCGGATCGAGAGATCGGGCTCGACCAGCGCATTTCGAGCCAATTCCAAGGCCTTTTCGCTGCCGTAGCGCTTCGACCAACGCTTCACGAGCGGCACCGGCATCGACAGCGCTTCCTCGGCCCACAAGAGCGGATGGATCTTCGGATCACTGAACACGGCCGAGTCCAAGTGCAAGTTGCGCAACGGCAGATCCTGACGCGGATCGCCCGACAGGCCGTTCTTGCGCGCACGAATCGCAGCTCGCAGACACGCATTCACGTACTGCGCTTTCTTCGGTCCGAGCACGTCGTAGGCCGCGCGCACCGTTTCCGAAACCGCGGCGTGATCGGGGATCGTGTCCAAGAA
>JAWXBU010000168.1:0-9394 GCA_034440255.1 Planctomycetota bacterium
AACTCGCAGGCGTCGTCGCCCGCCGCTTCACCAAAAGCAATTTCTTCGAGTGGCGGGTGGCGCCTCGCGCGTAATTCGCCAACGAAAGGGGCCAGTATCAGGATCAGAGCGCTACGTCGCCGAGCACGATGCTCGCCATGGTGAAGTAGATGATCAACCCAGTCACGTCGGACAACGTGGCAACCAGCGGCGCCGACGCACTCGCGGGGTCGAGCCCAGCGCGCTTCAATAAGAAAGGCAGCAGTGCTCCCACGAGCGTGCCCCACAACGCGACGCCGATCACGGAGAGCGACACCGTCAGTCCGATCAGCACGAAGTTATCGCCGTACATCGGCCCGTTGGCGTCTTCGAAAAAGTGGTGCCACGCGACGATGCGCAGGAAGCCGAGTGTCGCGAGCAGGCCGCCGAGCGCGAGCCCGGCCATGGCTTCGCGCAGGAAGACGCGCCACCAGTCGCGCAGCCGGACTTCGCCCAGGGCCATCGCTCGGATCACGAGGGTGGATGCTTGCGAACCGCAGTTCCCGCCACTCGAAATGATCATCGCGATGAACCCCATCAACACTTGGGCGCGCTGCAGATCGCTTTCGAAGTGTTTCATCGCGCTGATCGTGAGCATCGAGCCGATGAACAAGATGACGAGCCAGCCGGCGCGCTTCTTGAGCATCGACAGGAAGCCGATCTGCAGGTACGGCGCATCCAGCGCGGCCGTACCACCGATCTTCTGGATGTCCTCGGTTGCTTCCTCGCGCACCACGTCGACGATGTCGTCGGCCGTCACGATGCCCTTCATGCGACCGTCCGAATCGACGACGGGGAGCGAAAGAAAATTGTGCTGCGCGAAGAGTCGGGAGAGCGCTTCTTGATCCATCTCTTCCGAGACGCGCACGATCTCTGTCTCCATCACGTCGTGCACGAATGCGTCGCCGCGCGCCATCATCAATTGGCGGAAGGAGACGACGCCCTGCAGATGAGCCTGATGGTCGAGCACGTAGGCGTAGTAGATGCTCTCGACGCGTTCGCGCGTCTGACGGCGCAGGTAGCTGATCGCTTCGTCGACGCTCATGTCGGGACGCAGGCGCGCGTAACGCGGATTCATCAATCCGCCGGCCTCGTCCTCCGAGTACGCGAGCAACGCGTTGATCTCGCGCCGTGAAGTGTCGTCGAGCAGCGCCAACACCTTCGCGCGCTCGTCCTCGTGCACGGCTTGGATCACGTCGGCCACGTCGTCGGGCGGCAGCGCGCGGATCCACCAACGCTGTTCGGCCGAGGGCAGACCTTGGATGATCGTGGCGCGGTCGAAAGCGCCGAGCTCGAGGAAGAATTCCTCGGCGTCGCCCGAGCTCAGGTAGCGAAAGCCCTCGACACGTGCTTCGGCGTCGAGCACCGGCCACGCATCGCGCAAGTCGGACGGCGCAACGCGGTGGAGGGGCGCATCGACGGATTCATTTTCCGACACGATCGGATCGTTGTGCGACATGGTTCGCGGGTCTCGCTCACGAACCGCCGTTCTAACCGGCTCTGAGCGCGTTCGGGCACGCGAAAGCGGGAAGTTGTCACGCTTCCCGCAGGGAATTCGAGTCGGGCTCCGGCTCGAATCGAGCGGGTCCGAGCTCAGTTCACCGGATAGATGATGAAGTCGTTGCGCACCTGGTAGGTCGGCGTCGGCAAGGCTTGAAGCGCAGTCGACAGCTCGATCAAGTGCGCGCGTGTCAACTGCAGCACGCGCTCATTCGGATGAGTCGCCGCCCCGAGCGGGATGTCGACTCCAGGCGTCGTCGTCATCTCGATGTGCGTGCCGAGGACCCAAGTCGTCGGATGCGTCGACGTGAAATCGACCAAGCGCTGCATGCTCGTCTTGAAGACGGCCCAGTTGCCCTGCGAACTCGCGCCGTTCACGTACAAGCGGCCGGGATACAAGCTGTCACCGGTCAGAAGCACGCCCGTGCGCCGATCGTAAACGGCGATGTGCGCCGTGTGATGTCCGGGGATCGCCAGGACGTCGAGCACACGCCCGCCCAAGTCGTACGTGCCTTGCTGCGTCGGCCAGGGCGCGAGACCGAAGAAATTCGAGACGGCGGTCTGCGACGTTCCGACCACCGTCGTGTTCGGTTGCCCGATGAATTGCGAGTCCCCGGCGACGTGGTCGCCGTGTCCGTGCAAGTGCGCGACGACGAGCTGAATGGGCGCTCCGCCGTGAGCGGCAGCGTAGGTCGCCATCAAGCCTTGCACGGTCGTGCGCACGGGAACTCCGCCGGCGCCGCTGTCGAAGAGGATCGCCTTCTGCGTCCCGAACAAGAGGAACAGAAACGGCGCTTCGAAGTTCGTGCACAGCGACTGACGCAGGATCGCGAAGTCCGCGTTGTACCAGTGCACTTGGAACGCCGGCTCGGTCGCGCAGTTCGTGCCGTTGATCCACGTGGTCGGAAACGTGCCGTGGTGTAGGCGGCGCGGAGCCTCGTAGGGCGTGCCTTGAAAGCTCGAAAGCAGACTCGTGCTCAGGGCGATTAGGGCGAGTGCGAGCGGGGCCAATAGGATGCGGCGCATGGAGTCTCCTCTTCGGAGCCTACTCCATGTCGCCGGATGTGGCAGCACGTCGTTGTTTGGAAGTGCGCGAACTCTTCCTAGCGGTCCGTTGAAAAAGTCGACTTGCCCCGCGAAGCAGGCGTTTGCGATGGAAGGAGAGCGACAGTTGGATGGCCAGGGTTCCCGTGTCAGGAGGTGAAGCCTCCGTAGTGAGCGCTCACAGCGGAAATGGACTTCCTGGCCATTGAGCACGGCCCGACGAGCTCGACGCCGCAGCGCGAAGGCCTGCTTCGCGGAGCAAGTCGACTTTTTCAACGGACTGCTAGAGTCCCGACCGGTCGGCAGTCCACCCGCGGCGCTGTTCCGACAGCTCAGCGTTTCGTCGAGCCGCTCTTCGTCGGTGCTTTGGGCTCTTTCTTGACCGTCACGCGGCCCGAGCGCATCGAGTTCGCCGCCTCTTTCATCACGTCGGCACCGAAGCGCGCCTCCAGCGCACCGGCCTGTAGCTCGGCGGCAAGCTCGAAGTTCGGAATCGTCTCCCACGTGTTCTCGCCGGTAGAACGCTTGTTCTTCTCGCCGCGCAGGACGCGCAACTCTTCGAGCGCGCTCGACAATTTCCCCGGACCCTGTCCGAGCAGATGGTGAGCGATGCCCCACGCGAGCTTGGCCGACTTGGCATCCCAACTGCCGCGTTTCCACTTGGCCACGTCGGCGAGGCCGAGCGCGTGACCGAGGTCCTTCAAGACCAGCTTGACCTCGTTGGGCCAGGCGCCGTGTTCGGCTGCGTACACGAACTCGGCGCGGAAGGGGAAGCAGTACACGAGGCCGTCGGTCGCCATCTCGCAATCCCACGCAATGCCCTGCACCAACCAATTCGGCTGTTGACCGAAGCGTCGCAGCGTCAGCAACTGCACGACGCGATTCATCAGTTCGTGATTGCCGTCCCACTCTTCTTGGCCGGCTGCGTTTTCGACGTACGCGCCCGCCAGCGGATCCTCGATCGTGAAGCCCGTGAACTTGCGCGCGTGCTCGATCCACTCCTTCAGGTAGTGCGTTTCCCCCGCCAAGACGTCGAGGAGCGAGGAGTAGTCTTCGGCGCTCTTCACGACGAACAGCGTCCCGACCTGCGTGTCCGGTTCGATCGAACCCGCGCCCCAGGAACTCGACCACGTACCCGGCGCCGCCGGCGGGTTGCCGGTCGCCGGCGGATTCGTCGGCGGCGTGTCCTGCACCGATTTCGTCTCCGGATCTTCCGGGATCGGCGCCGAAGCGGGTCGCGTGCTGCCCTCGCCCGGACCCGTCTTCGGGGCGGTCGTGCGTTCGGGCGGCGGCAGCACCGTGTCGAACCACGTCTCGGCCTTGCCCATCACGGCCTTCGAGCTCGACAAGCCCGATCGATTCTTGTGCGTGACGAGCAAGAGCCGCCCTTGGCCGTCGAAGTCCATGTGGTAGCCGTTTTTCGCCGCCCACAGTGAATAGCGGTTGACCGTCGCGCGCTGCTCCGTCGTGAGCTCGGCCGGCAGTGCATCCGCCGTGAAAGTTTTGGCCTTGAACGTGACGGTCACGTCGGCGGGCGTCGGCGTCGAGCCGGACGAGAAAACGAGCGCGGCCACACAGGCCAGGGGTGCGAACATCATCGGGACTCTCTCCTCTGCAATATCGATTCGAATCCAAGCGCGGCGAGGCCGGTGCAGCTCGGGACGAGCGCACGATCGGCTGAGGACGGGGACTGTCCTCCACAGTGAACGACGCACATGAACGGGGAAAGCGGGGAAGACTTGGGTGGAACTTCCGAAAGACCTCTGCAAAGCCCGCGCCCAGAACGACCTCAGCGGCGCTCCGCGAGCCACCGTGTCAGACGCCGCTCGAGTCCGCCGGCGTCGAGCTTCAAAACGGTCTTGATTGCCGCAGACGTCTTTTCACGCCCGTCGCCGATGCCTTGGCCGATGCGCTGGAGCAACTGCGCGGTCTCGGTCGGGCGCGCTTCGATCAGGTAGGCAGCCAGCGCGTAAGCGTAGAGCACGTCGCTCACACCCATCGCGTTGACGTCGCGGTCGAGCGTGGTCGCGAACGGCGGACGCTCGGCCTTCTGCAACAATTCCAAAGCCTCGTTGATCCAATTCGCGTCCGGTTTGAGCAGGCGTGACTTGAGCGTGTCGGCCTTCGTCGCGCCACCCTCCTGCACGAACCACGTCAGGCGCGTGCCGACCAATTCGCGCGTCAGGTACAGGCCGAAACCTTCCCACGCCCATCCAGCGTCGAGCGTGATGCCGAAGCCGCGCCCGAGGAAGTCGCCGATCGTCTGGCGCACGCTGCCGTCGACGCGCTTGTCGACGAGCTTGTCCCAGAACACGACATACGGCTGGCCGGGGATCTTCGCGCCGACGACGTTCTTCAAGAACTGTCGGTAGCTCGGCGAGATACCGGGCAACTGGTCGAGGACCAGGTCGCTCTCGCCGCTGTTCGCGAGCAAGAAGAGCGTGTAGCCGTCCGCATGCGGGATGTCGGTGTCGAACGCGAAGTGCGCGACGTCGGCCACCGCTTCGCACGCGCGCGCAGCCTTCTCGACTTCGGGCAAGAGACCCGTCCCGAAGACGCGCACGTGCGCGGTCTCGTAGTGTTGCGTGAACGTGATGCCCATCGAACTCTCGAGCGGGGTCAATTCGGCGACGGTCAACTTGCTCGAAGTTTCCAGGGCGCGCCGCACGAGTTCTTTCAGTTCGACGCGCCGCTGTTTTCCGATCTGCGTCTCCAGGAGCACCCAGTTTTCCCCTGATTTGACTTCGCCGAGTGAGGCGTGAGTCTCGGCGTCGTCGGGGTCGGCGAACAGGATTTCGCGGTAGACGAGGCCGCGCGTCGCGTCGTCGGAATCGAACCGTTCAATGGCGGTGCGCATCGTGTTCGCAAACGGAGCGACCGCCGCCGCGCGTTTCGCCGGCAGCTCCAAGAGCGCTTTCGGATTGAAATTCTTGACCTCGCGCGGCGCGGGCTCGGCCCACGAGCCGTCGGGCTTTTTCGAAAAACGCAGGCCTTTTCGCGCTCCGGCATGATCCGAGTCGAGTTCCAGCAGTGCGCGGTAGACGCGGTCGCGCTCGAGGAACAGTTCCTTTTCCGAACTCCACGCCGCGAGCTTTTCGAGCTCGACGACGAGCGCGCGGACGGCCTTCGCGTGGAGTTCGGAGAAAGTCTCCACAGCGTCTTGCCGCAGCCCGGCCCAAGCCGGGACGACGAACGCGAGACTCAGGGCGACATGCAAGAAGACGGGCGGGAATCCCATGCCCTGGATCGTACGCGATGTCGCGGGGCCCGATCGTCACCACTGCGCAAGACGCGGCTGACCTCGTGGCGGTTCGAGCGCGAACCGTTCCGTCGTTGCACACCGCGCTCGGGATCCGGAGAGTAAGCCCATGACCGCTGAGCAACCCCCCCGCGCACGGCCGATCGACGACACGTACATCCAGGCGATCACGCGGCCTGATCCCAACTTGTTGTGGCACTACGCGCTGCTGTCGTTGATGGCTCTCGTGTTCGCACCGATCGTGTTCATCCCGCTCTTCTTCAAATATCACACTCTGCGCTACAAGCTCGACGGCGAAGGTGTGTCGGCGTCCTGGGGCATCCTGTTTCGGCGCGAAGTGCATTTGACGTACAAGCGCATCCAAGACATCCACGTGAAGCGCAACTTCGTCGAGCGCTGGCTCGGCATCGGCACGGTCGAAGTGCAGACGGCGTCGGGCAGTTCCAGTTCGGAGCTCGCCTTCGAGGGCATGCGCGAGTTCGACGCGTTGCGCGAATTCCTCTATCGACGCATGCGCGGACACGAAGTCGCCGCCGCTTCGAGTGCGAACGACACGAGTGGGGGTGGTGCTGCGACGAGTCGCGACGCCGAAATCGTCGCCATCCTGAGCGCGATTCAAGCCGATCTCGAAGCGACGCGGCGCGCCGTCGAAACGAAGGTGTGAGCGTGTATTCCGGCCTGAAATCCGCTGTCTTGAATTTTCTACGGTTGCCCGAGCGTCCGCCCGATCCACCGCGGGACGGCTACCAGAGCGTGCAGGTGTTTCGTGCGAGCAAGCGCTGGCTCAGCTATCGACTCGTGCTCTTCTGGCTCGGTTTCGGGCTGCTCGAGCTGTTCGCTTTCGCAATGACCATCGGATCGCTCTTCGCGAACGAACCGATCGCGACGGTGGCGATCGTCCTCTCTGCGATCGGTCTCGCGCTGCTCTTCGCGTTCACTTGGTTCTGCGTGCGCATCGAATGGGATCTGCGCACGTACGTGGTCACCGATCGTTCGCTGCGCGTGCGGCAAGGGGTGTGGACGTTCAAGGAGATGACGCTGACGTACGCCAACGTGCAGAACGTGCAGGTCACGCAAGGTCCGTTACAGCGGTTGTTCGGCATCGAGGACTTGCGCGTCGACACGGCTGGCGGCGGTTCGAGCGGTTCCGGCAAGGGGCACGAGTCGACGGGGCACAACGTGACGCTGGCGGGGCTCGAGAATGCGCGCGAAGTGCGCGACTTGATTTTGTCCTACGTCAAGGTTGCGAGCCGCGGATCGGGGCTCGGCGATCTCGACGATGTCGATCATGCGCAGCGGGCGTCGAGCTTCGAATCGACAGCGGTCGTCGACGCATTGAAGTCGTTGCGCACGACGACTCGAGCGCTGCGAGCGAGCGTCGAGCGGCGCACGCGGTTGCTCTAGAGAGATGCGCGTGGCCGCCTCGAACTCCAGCGAGCCGACGGCTGCCCACCGACCGAGAATCGGGCCGCTGACAGAGCTCGACGGCATCGGTCCGGCGCGTGCAGCAGCATTTGCAGCGATCGGGGTCGCGGACATTGGCGACCTGATGTTCCTCGCACCGACCCGGCTCGTGCGCGGATCGGACGTCACGACGATCGCCGACGCGCTGCGGCGGATCGGCACCGAGGTCACGCTCGCGGGACGCATCGAAAAGGCCTCGTTGCAGCGCTTCGGCAAGCGTTCGACTGTGCGCGTCGTCGTGACGGACGACACGGGCACGGTGACGGCGTTGTTCTTCAATCAGGCGTGGCTGTTGAAGCGCATGCGCGTCGGCGAAACGCTGCAGTTGCGCGGCAAGATCGGCGACGCCGCGGATCCGAAACTGTCTTCGCCGAAAATCGGGGCGAGCGCATCCCCGCTGCACGGTGCGAATGAAATTGCCGTCGAGTACCGCGCTCCCGAAGGGGTTTCGTCGGCGTTCGTCGCGAAGCTCGTGCGCTCGATCGCGAGGCAATACGGCGATCGCATCGTCGATCCGGTCGATCCGCAACTGCTCGCGAAGCATGGATTGCCCAGCTTGACAGCGGCAGTGCGCGACATGCACGAGCCGAGTTCCGACGCGGTTCTGTCGGCCGCGCGGCGCCGCCTGACGCTCGAGACGCTGCTCGAGTTGTCGGCGCGATTGCGCGCGCGTCGAGACGTCGTCGCGCGCGGACGAGCGCTCACCGTGGCGATCGACGACACGGCCGATCGCGCAGTCCGCGCACGCTTTCCCTTTCGACTGACGAGTGCTCAGACGCGCGTCGCCGACGAACTGCGCTGCGATCTCGCACGCACGCAGCCGATGCGACGCTTGCTGCAAGGCGACGTCGGTTCGGGCAAGACGGCGATGGGCACGTACGCCGCGATGCTCGTGGCGCGCAGTCGCGGACAAACAGCGTTCATGGCGCCGACGGAACTGCTCGCCGAGCAACATTGGATCGGTTTGGCGCGCACGCTCGAACAGGCGGGGCTGCGCTCGTGTCTCCTCACCGGTTCGCTGAAAACAGCCGAGCGCAGAGCGGCGCTCGCGCGCATCGCGGACGGTTCGGTCGACGTCGTGTTCGGCACGCACGCGCTGTTCAGCGCCGACGTCGAGTACGCGCGACTCGCGTTGTGCGTGATCGACGAACAACACCGTTTCGGCGTCGCACAACGCGCAGAACTGCTGGAAAAAGGCCGCGATGTGCACGCGCTCCTGATGACGGCGACGCCGATTCCGCGCACGCAGGCGCTCGCGACGTACGGCGATCTCGACACGAGCGTCCTCGACGAACGTCCGCCGAATCGTGGCGCGATCACGACGCAGTGGGTGCGCGGCGACAAGAAACGCGTCGAGCGCGAGCTCGTCACGCGTGTCGCCGCCGGCGAACGCGTCTACTGGGTCGTGCCGCGGATCGGTGAGGCCGAAGACGTGCACGCGGAGGTCGACGCGAAGTCGATGAGCGCCGAAGTGCGCTTCGATCGCTTGACGCGCTCACCGCTCGCCGAACACGGCATCGAACTCGTGCACGGTCGTTTGCAGACCGACGTGCGCTCGGCACGCCTCGAGCGTTTTCGCAGCGGTGCCGTGCGCACGTTGGTCGCGACGACGGTGATCGAAGTCGGTGTCGACGTGCCCGAGGCGAGCGTGAAGGTGATCGAAACGGCCGAACGCTTGGGCCTCGCGCAATTGCATCAGTTGCGCGGTCGCGTCGGGCGCGGGCCGACACCGTCCTCGTGCTACTTGTTCGGCGCGTTGTCGGGCGAAAGGCGTTTCACGACGCTCGTGCGCACGAACGACGGCTTCGAGATCGCCGAGGAAGACATGCGTCAGCGGGGCATGGGCGACTTGATGGGTCTGCGCCAAGCCGGCGTGAACACGGAAGGTCTCGCGGACATCGACCTGGATCTCGATCTGTTGTTGCTCGCGCGTCGCGTCGTCGGTGAAGACCGCGCCGCGTTCGAGTGCTACGCCGCGCTCGCCCGCACGCGGCCGCAAGTGCACAGCCCCTGAATCGATCGTACGGTGCCAGGGACAACCACGACGGTTCGCGCTGTCCGCTGATCGTGTGTGTACCGAGCCAGAGCAATTTTTCCCCGATGCGCTGC
>JAWXBU010000169.1:0-4851 GCA_034440255.1 Planctomycetota bacterium
ACACGCCCTGCGGGCGCGTCCGGCGAGCCCATCACGCCGCTACGCGACGCGATAGGACCCCTCGCTCGGGAGCCGACAACTATCCTGACACCGGGGGGTGTCCAGGCCAAAAGCTGAGGGACCGGCAGACGCTTACAATCAGAACAGCAAGAAGACGACCGAGAAGATGCGGCCGAAGGACCGTCCGCTCGCAAACGACTTCGTCACCGACGAGGCGTTCGACGCCATGCTGCGCGCGTGGTTCGGCAACTTCGCCTACGCGCTCGAGCCGGGGCGTGGGTTCTACATCTGAGGCGGCTACGCGAACCTCGCCAACTACCCGAGCGCGTTGAAAGAGAACGGCCTCTAACTTCTCGCAGGCCATCGTGTGGGACAAGTGTCATCCAGTCCTCACGCGCAAGGACATGATGGGCGCGTTCGAACTCGCGTTCTACGGTTGGCTCGAAGGCGCCGCGCACCAGTTCTTCGGACCGAACAAAGCGACGGATCTGTGGGAGGTCAAGAAGCTCAACCACACGGCCATGGTGCACTTGACCGAGAAGCCGGTCGAACTCGCGGTGCGCGCGATGCAGCACAGCTCGCGGCCGGGAGAGAACGTGCTCGATCTCTTCTCGGGCAGCGGCTCGACACTTTCCGCCTGTGAGCAGACAGGTTGAAACAACTTCGCCATCGAGATCCACGGGCTGTACTCAGCTCAGGAGTCGAGGGTGTGCCTCGTCACGCAACCTCTTCCCGCAATCGGGGGGACGAGTGGGTGAGTTCCGAGCTCAATGTGCAGTCGCCCCTCGCTCGAGCGTGGAGATCTGCTCCGAGGTCGTCACCGAGTTCTGTTCGACGCCTGAGTCCGCGAACTCGACTCTAGAGCAGTCCTCACCGCGCCGCCATCGCCAACGCCATCAACGCGTATGACGTGGCCAACTGCGGATTGCCCTCGTACCAACGCTCGGAGTTCTCGTTCACCCACGAGCCGTTCTTCGACTGCAGGCCGACCAAGCGCCCCGCCAAGTCCTTGCGCCAGCTGTGCGCTTTGCCCTGAGCGTCCGTGATCGTGTCGTCACCGTACAAATCGAGCGCCTTCGCCATCGTGTGGAAGTAGTAGTAGAGCCCCTGGTACGCAGCCGCCGGATCGGCCAACGCTTCGAAGCCGGGATTGACGTCGAGCGTGTAGTTCTTCGACACCCAACCGAACGCCGCCTTCATGCGCGGATCGTCTTTAGGCAACCCGGCGAACGCGTAACCCTTCAAGAGCGCGTACGTCATCGAGCCGTACGAGCGCGGCACTTTCTTGCCGCCTTCGAGCTCGACGAAACCCGCGAACGATTGACCCGGCGCGTACGCCGATCCGCCGTCGTCACCGCTCTGGATGACCTTCGAGCCGTCGGGAATCTTGACGTCGTTCGCCTCCGACCGGTTCTGACAGCGCTCGAGGAACTTCAATGCGCGTTGGAACGCTTCATGATCTTTCGACAATCCCGAATCGCTCAATGCTTCGAGCGCCATCTGCAAGTTCGACAAGTCGGGACGTTCACTCGATCCGTAACCGATGCCGCCGTAGTACGGATGATCGGCTGAATAGCCTTCTTCAGCGCCGACTTGCAGCGCCACGATCCAATCGCGCGCCTTCTCGATGACGGACTTGTACTCGGGTTTTTTCGCACGCGCGAGCGCCATGATCGCAGCACTCGTCGTGTAGTTCGCGACTCTGCCCTGGTGGATCGAACCGTCGGGTTTCTGCTGCGTGAGCAACCACGCGAGTCCTTGATCGATCGCGCTCTGCACTTGCGTCGGACGCGGCTCGGGCATCGACATCAAACCGCCCAACGCCATCGCCGTCATGCCCGCGTCGGGTTTGCCGGGCGCTCCGAACAAGCCTTTTTCGCCTTGAGCGCTGAGCCAGATCGCGCCCTTTTCGATCGTAGCCAGCGCGCGTTCGCGATCAGCGGGCTCGAAAGTCGGGAGCGGTTTCGGTGCCGGCGGTTTTTGATCTGCCGGTTTCAGGATCGGATGCGCGCGCACCAACGTCATCACCGCTTGAGCTGTCTCGGCGACTTTGCCGGCGGGACCGTCCCAGAAGCCTTCGGTCGTGCGCTTCGCGATCAACGTCTTCATGGACGCGATCAATTCGTCGCGCGACTCGGCAAGCTGCGCATCGTTCCAGATCGACGCGTCGGGCGCCGCGGCGCCCAAAAACTTCAGCGCCTTCTCGAGTGCCGGCCCCGTCGTGACGTGGGCATGCAGCGCGAGCGCAGCGGCGGCTTGGCTCGTCTGCGTACGAATCGCATTCGCATCCGCGCCTTCGTCGTGAATCGAGCCGTCCTCACGCTGCTTGGCGACCAGGAAATCGAGCGCCTTCTGCACGAACGGCCCGTCGATGCGCTGGTACTTGCGCGGCGATTGGATCATCGCGCGCAACACGAGCGCAGTCGTGCTCACGCTGCCGCCGTACGATCCGTTGGACCCGTCTTGCGCATAACGCAACCAACGCAAGCCCACGTCGATGTCGGACGACAGGCTCATCGTCGCGGGAGCTTTCTCCGCCGCCGGCGCCGCCGGATGTGCTTGGACGAGAGCGTGCGTCGACACGACCGGTGCGACGAAAGCGAGTGCGAATACAGCGAGAGCGTGGCGTGCGTATTGCTTCATGGCGGCATCCTATAGCTGCGCGCGACTGGCTTTCTACCGTTCTGCCGAGCCCAAGAAGCGTTCGAAAAAAATCTCGCACGGACAGCTTTTCTTCCTAGCGGTCGAGCTCGCTGTGACGCTCTTATTCGCAATCGACTCCATGGCTCGCTCGACCCGCGTCACCACCGTCTTCACGAAACAGCCCGAGGCGGGACTGGTCAAGACGCGCCTCGTGCCGCTACTCGGCGCAACGCGCGCGGCGGAATTGGCGCTCGCGATGCTCGACGACACGGTGCAAAAGTGCGTCGGTGAATCTTCGTTCGAGACCGTGCTGTGCGTCGCACCTGACACGGCGATCGCGTGGTTCGAAGCGCGCTACCCCGAAATCGCGCGCGTCGTACCGCAGATCGGAAGTCAACTGGGCGAGCGCATGGCACAACGCTTCGACGACGAATTCGCGTGCGGCGATCGAACGATCGTCGCGCTCGGATCCGACGCGCCGCACACGCCGATCGAATGGACGATCGAAGTACACGAGCGTCTCGAGCGCGGTGCCGATGTCGTCCTCGGTCTCGACGACGGTGGCGGATATCACACGATCGGATTGAAACGTTCCGTGCCGCAGTTGTTTCGCGACGTGCCCATGTCGACCGCCGACATGGGCGAGCGCACGGTGAACTTGGCGCGCTCGATGGGGCTCGTCGTCGAATTCATTCCATCGAGCTTCGACATCGACGTGCCTCCGGACCTGAAACGCTTGCGCGATCTGCTCACGTCGGACCCAGAAGTCGGCGCGCGCCTTCCGCGCACGAATCAGGCGCTGCGCTCGCTCCCGGAGCTTTGAGCTCGTCGCCCAACTCGACCACCGCCGTCCCCAACACCGCCAAGATCTCCTCGCGCGATCCCGCAAGTTGGGGGACTGGACCCTCGATTCGATGCCAGGGTCGACGCGGCCGAACTCTACGCGCGACGAATGGGACACAGCGCGCCATCCAATGACAGCGGGAAGAGACGCACTCAGGCCCGACGAAAATCAGCGCATTGCGAGCATCTGGCAGTGCAGTCCGCTGCCGATGCCGAGCCACGCCGTGAGGTCGCCTTCACGGATGAAGCCGGCGTCGCACGCGGCCGAGAACGAGAGGGGAAGCGACACCGAACCGACGTTGCCGAACGTCGCAAACGTAGGGAAATCGAGCTCTAAATCGAGTTCCAAGGAGCCGAGGATCAGTCGCCTGTGAGCCGACCCGACTTGGTGGGTGACGATCTTCGCGAAGTCCCGCTTCGTGAAACCGCTCTCGCGCTCGAGCTCGATCCACGTCGCGCGAGCGAGCACGTTGCCGGCCTGGAGCAGCGCTTCCGAATCAGTCTCCATGGACAGTCCGTCGCCGTCGAAATCACCGCGGCACAAGTCGACGTGCTCGGTCGCGGCGCGTGAGACGGATGCCAGCAAGCGACGTGAACTGCATGCGATGGAGCGATGCGTCAGCACGCATGCCGCGGCGCCCGAACCGATCGTGAGCGACGCGTAGGCGCTCTTGAGTGCCTCTCGGTTCGCTCGTGCATCGATCGGCAGCGCGAGCAACTTCTGGATCGTGCGCTCGGTCAGGAGCTCGCCGTTCTCGCCCGCGACGATCAAGGCCGCCTCGATCGTGCGGGATTCGATCTGAACTGCTGCGATCCCCAGCGCATTGACGAACCCGAGGCACGCATTCGACACGTCGTATGCCGCACACGCGCTCGGGAGTTTCAAAGCGCGGTGCACGAACGAAGCCGTCGCCGGTTCGACGTAGTCGCGCGACACGCCTGCATGGATCAACAGTCCGATGCTGGAGCGATCGACGCCGCAGCGCTCGAGCGCGAATCGTCCCGCGCGTGCCGAGGCTTCACTCGGTCGTGTTCCTTTGGCGAAGGCGCGCCGCTCGCGGATGCCGCTCATCAGTTCGAGACGACCCGCGGAAAGATTCAAGCGCTCGTACAACGGTGCGAGTCTTCCTTCGATCTCTGCCGAAGTGATCACTCGCTCGGGAACGACGTGAGCGATGCTCTCGATGTGGACGTCTTGGAAGCGCACTGCGTGGTGGGGCCGAAGCGGGCGCAAACCATAATTCGTCGAGCACGAATCGGAACCAACCGTCCCGGAATCGACGGAAACAGGCTCGAAACTCGTTGTCGTTGCGGGCGTCGCGCGCCTCGTGCATCCTATTCGTCCCCATCCCCATGCCCCCGGGT
>JAWXBU010000170.1:0-8315 GCA_034440255.1 Planctomycetota bacterium
GCAGCGGCACGCGTGTCGATTCGCTGTAGAGCAGCGGACGATCGAACGGTGCCAGTCCTGCCGCGATGCGCGGGTCGGTGACAGGCCGCCTCAGGAACGCGACCAGGTCTGCTTTCTGCTGCGCGCTCAATCCGATCGGTGCGATGGCCGGATTCTTGTTCGGCGCGTCGAAGTCGCCGCCGCGATCGTAGAAATCGACCACGTCCGCGAGCGTCGCCATCGCGCCGTTGTGGAAGTACGGTGCGCGCAGTTCGACGTTGCGCAAGCTCGGCACTTTCATGCGGCCGCGGTCCGCGTTCTGACCCGTGACGGCGAAGCGACCCAAGTCCTCGATCTGCGGACGCACGCCGATGTATTGGAACGTGTCGTTCGTGAAGCGCGGACCGACGTGGCACACCGTGCAGCGGCCGATCGTTCCGAAGATCTGCTGTCCGTTCAGCTCTTGCTGTGTGAGCGGCGGCGGCTGACCGGGGACGAATTGATCGACGGGTGCTTGATTGCTGAAGAGCGCACGCTCGTACGTCGCGAGGCTGAGTGCGATGCGTGCTGCTGTGATGTCGGGCGTGCCGAACGCTTCTTGGAACAGCGCCGGATAATTGCGACCGGCGATCCACGTGCTCAGTTGAGTCGGAACCTGCGGCGACAGGCGCAGCGGAGTCGCAGTCGCCATGCGCGCCGTGATCGAATTCCAGTCTTGCGTCGCGTGTCCCATCTCGATCGCGTTGAGCGGCGGTTGCGCCGCTTGGCTCTCGAGCGCGCCTCCGTTCGGCACGACGACACCACCGCCGACCGGATCATTGAACGTCGGCAGCGCGCGACCGTCCCAGAACAGCGTGTTCGCGTACGCCGCGTTGATCACGCTCGGCGCCTTGCGCGACGTGACGCCGGGTGACATGCCGAACACGAGATCGTTCGAGTACGTGCCGTTCGCGGTCTGACGCGCGACGCCGGGCGATCCGAAGACGTCGTCGGGCGTGTTGAAGACGTTGTCGAACCCGGGATGGCGCGACGCCGGATTCGCAGCACTCGTGCGCGGATCGGATCCGCCCTCCGAGAAGATGTGGCACGTGCCGCACGCGACCGTGCCGCTCGTCGAAAGTTGCTCGTCCCAAAAAAGCGTCTTGCCGAGATTGGTCTTCGCAGCGGTGACGGGATTGGCGGCGGGAATCGGGGGCGGCTGGAGCGGCGGCGGAGGCGGCGGCGGACCTTGTGCGATCGAGACGCGCGCGAAGCCGACGAGAGCGAGAAGCACGAGAGTTCGTTTGTTCATGGTTGTTCAGTGAATCGTCGAGTTTTTGGATTCGAACCGTTCCGGAAGAACTCTGCTGGGAGCGAAGAGCGCGAGTCGCCTCGCCTCCCCACGAATGAGAATCGGGAGGGGACCTTGCGGCGATCTGAAGGGCTCCGAAAAAAAGCCTGCGGACCTGCTTCAGATCTGCGCAAGGAACGCCCTCGATCGTTGACGTGCAACGAGTCCCGCGGCGTCTCGCGTAGACTCGGGGATCCAGACCGGAGTGCACGCTTGACCCACAGAATTCTGCTCGTCGAGGACGACGAAAAGCTCGGGAACCAGATCGTCGAGCATCTGACCGGCGCCGGTATGCAGGCAGCTTGGTTGCGCGACGGTGGTTCGGCGATGAACGTCGATCCGAATGGATTCGCGCTGCTCGTGCTCGACTTGATGTTGCCGCGTGCGCACGGATTGGACGTATTGAAGCGTTGGCGCGAAAAATCGGATCTGCCTGTGCTCGTGCTCTCGGCGAAGAGCGACGCGGCCGTGAAGGTGCGCGCGCTCGAACTCGGTGCCGACGACTACTTGACCAAGCCGTTCTGGCCCGAGGAACTGCTCGCGCGCGTGCAAGCGCGACTGCGGCGACCGACACTGGCGCGCCGTGATCGCGTGGACGTCGGGCCCATCGGATTGGACGTCGAAGCGCGGCGCTTGCAAGTCGACGGACGCGACATCGAGGTGACGCCGGTCGAATTCACGCTGCTCTTGTCGCTCGCACGACGATCGGGCGCGGCCGTGACACGTGCGTGGCTGGTCGAGCACGTTCTCGATCCCGACAAAGAAGGCGGCGAGCGCACGCTCGACGTGCACGTCTCGCGCTTGCGCAAGAAGCTGGGTGCGCACGGTGCGCTGCTCGCGACCGTGTGGGGTGTCGGCTATCGCTTGAACGAGCCCGGAGCGCGTGCGTGAGACTGCGCACGCGACTCGCGTTGACGCTCTTCGTCTGCGCCGTTCCGCTCGTGTGTGGGGCCGTGTGGCTGCGTCACGATCTCGCGCGTCGTGCCTCGATCCAAGGACTCGTCGACTACGCGCGTTTGCGCATGACGACCGGTGGCAAGGATGCGTGCGAAGCCAACCCGCTCGGCTTCCAAGAACCGCCGCCCAATATGCGGCCGATGGATCAGCGCTTGCCGCCGCGCCTGCGTCCGCGCGGTCCGATCGAAGGTCGCGAACCGCTCGATCCGCTCGATCCTCGCGAAATGCGCGAAATGCGCGGACCGCTCGACGTGCGAGAAGAGCAACGCATGCGCGACATGGAGCGTCGCGCTCAAGATCGGGGTGAAGGTCCGCCGCGACCGACGCCGCGTCTCGAACTGTTCGCGTACGGCCCGGATTTCGTCTCCGCCAATGCGCGCGCACCGCAGTTTCCCGCTGACTTGCGCGCGAAATTGGAGGCGCACGGTCAGGACGCGGGTCGTGTGGCGGCCGAGGGCGACCTCGTGGTCACCTCGGTCGTGGCACGCATGGCGTGGATGGAAGGTCCGTGCGCGATCGTGCTCGTGCGTCGTTTCGATCCGCGTGGCAGCGACTCGATGCTGGTCGACGCAGCCGCCGCATCCGTGCTCGTCGCGTTGCTCGTCGGTGCGGTGTTGTTCGCCGTCGGACCGATCCTGCGGCGCTTGTCGAAGCTCGAAGACGGCGTGAAGCGATCGGCGTCGACGGGTTATCGCGAAGGTGTTCCGATCGAAGGTGGCGACGAGATCGCCGACTTGGCGACCGCGTTCAACACGGCCGGGACCGAAGTGCGCCGGCAGATCGACGCCGTGGAAACGCGCGAGAAAACGTTGCGCAATTTCGTCGAGAACACGACGCACGATGTGATGCTGCCGCTGACGGTGTTGCAAGGTCACTTGACGCGCATGCGCAACGACGTCGCCAAAGGCACGCCGATCGAGCGCGAGCTCGTGCGCGAGTCGCTCGAGGAGTCGCACTACTTGGCCTCGCTCGTGCAGAACCTCGGCGCCGCGTCGAAGTTGGAAGGCGGCGAACCGATCGCACGGCGCGATCCACTCGTCTTGAATGCGCTGGTCGAGCGCGTGCACTTGCGCCATCGCTCGATCGCTGCCGAGAAGGGGATCGAGCTCGATTTCGCCGTGCCCGAAACCGATGTGCGCACGCAAGGCGACGTGACGCTGATCGAACAAGCCGTGTCGAACGTCGTGCACAATGCTGTGCGCTACAACCACCGCGGTGGGCATGTCGCCGTGGTGCTCGAGAGCACGGAAGGCCGCTTTTCCTTGCGCATTTTCGACGACGGCCCCGGCGTGCCCGCGGAAGAACTGGCGCGGATCGCCAAGCGCTCGTACCGCAGCGACGAAGCGCGTGCGCGCCATCCCGACGGCCTCGGACTGGGCCTCTCGATCGCGAGCGACGTCGCCGCTCGCCACGGTTTCGAGCTCGAATTCAAGCCCTCCGAAGCCGGTGGCCTCGAAGTGCGCTTCGGCGGGCCGACGATCAGCGACTCGTGACCGCGAGCCACACCGCCGCGACGAAGAGCGTCAGCAGCGTGACTGGGATGCCGATGCGCGCGTGCTCCTTCCATGTGATCCGGGGAGACGTCGGTGACGCGGAGGCTGCCACCCGTCTCTGCTCGCGATGAACCCACCGAACGCGCCGCGGCCTGCGGGTGCGCGGCACTGTCCTTCCGTCGACGGCTTCGACCTCATCGCTCGCGAAAGACAGCCGATTGGAGCGCGCTCTGTTCCTCGCGCGCGCGACTTGTATCCTCTCTGGCTAGAACGAACCGATGCGCGTCCTCTTCCTCACCGACTCTCTCTCCGACCTGGACGGCGTCGGGCGCTACACGGTGCGCTTGATTCGCGCGCTCGAAGAGGAACGCCCCGGCTTGCAGGTCGAAATCCTGCTCGCGCGCAAGCATCGCCCTACGTCGAAGGACGTGCCGGCGCACTGGAATGTGTCGGTCGCGTTGCCGCCCGACTACTTCTACTACATGTCGCCTCTACGTTTTTGGGCGAGCTTCGTCGGCGCTGCGTGGCGCGTGCGGGCGCGAGCGAAACACGCTGACCTCGTGCACGCGATCAAGGACTATCCGCATGCGTTCGCGGGACTCTACGGTGCCCAATCCGCCGTCAAACCGTGCATCGCGACGGCGCACGGGACGTACAGCGTTCAGCCGCTGATGTCGAAGCGCCACGAGCGTTTCGCGCGCTACACCTACCGCCGTTTGGCCGCCTTGATCGCCGTGAGCAACTACACGCGCATGCGACTCCGCGAACTTCTCACGGAGGACGAACTGCCCGAAGCGCGCCTGCACGTCGTCGCGAACAGTGTGTCGTTCGATCATTACCAGGTCCGCCGCGCAGTCGGCACGCGACCGTGGCACGCGCATCCCTACACGCTCGCGATCGGCGAAGTGAAGGAGCGCAAAGGGCACCACGTTTCGCTCGCAGCTTTTTGTCACCTCGCGAAGCGTTTCCCGGACGTGCATCATTACATCGTCGGCAATGCGGTGGGTGACGAGTATCACCAAGGACTCGTCGATCGCGCCGCGCGCGACGGTCTCGAAGACCGCGTGCATTTCCTCGGCAACGTCGACGAGGACGTGAAGGTCGATCTCCTGCAGCGCGCGCGCGTGTTCCTGCACACTCCGGTGACGGCAGCGGACGGGGGGTTCGAAGGCTTCGGCATCGTGTATCTCGAAGCGGCAGCGTGCGGTGTGCCGGCGATCGGAACGCTCGATTCGGGCGCTGAAGACGCCATCGACGACGGCGTCAGCGGTTTCCTCGTCGATCAAGACGTCGACGCGGTCGAAGCGGCGCTCGAAAAGCTGCTCCGCGAGCCGACCGTCGCACGCGCGATGGGCGAGATGGCTCGCGAACACGCGCGTGGCTCGACGTGGCGCGACAATGCGCAGCGCGTGCTCGCGATCTACGACGCCGCGCTCAGCCAGCAGCGCTGAACGCTCAGCCAGCAGCGCTGAACGCTCAGGCCTTCTTCTCTTCTTCGATCGAGCGCAGGAAGCGGAACATCGTCTTCTCGAGGCTGCCTTCGAACGCCATCGGGCCGTTCAATCCGGGGATCAAGATGCGCAGCGGGTGATCGGGATCGAGATCGCAACCGAGGCGTTCCAATTCGCGCAAGGTCGTGCGCAGCTCGCGCTTCTCGATCGCGAGCCGCGCGGTCGTCGTGCTGATGTCGAGCCCGGGTTTGCGTGCTTCGAGCGCCGCTTCCATCTCGTTGATCGCGGTTACGCGATTCTTGATCTCGCGGCCGATGGAAAGCAGCAAGGGCAGCAGTTTTTCCGCAGCTTCTTCGCCGTAGGCTTGTTTTTTCATGAACTCGATCCCTTCCCTGATTCGTGCGGTTGGCGAGCGCTTCCCGTACGGTATTAGAGCACACTCGCCGCTATCATCGTCGCGCGCTCCGAGAGAGTGAGCGCCGAACGCCGTGCGCATCCTGTTCTTGAACGATCTCCACGATCCGCGGATCGGCAGTTCGATTCGGCAGATGTACCAGGAAGGTGCTCGACTGCGTGAGCTGGGACACGCGACGGCGCTGGTGAGCTGCGTACAAGATCCAGCGCTCGCGACGCCGACCGCGATCGAGGGCATGGACGTGTTCCGTCTGCACTCGGACTACAACGTGCGCTTTCGCGGTTGGCGTTCGCTCGACAATTCGGCCGTGAAAACGGCGTTCGCGGACGTGCTGAAACAGTGGCGGCCCGACGTCGTGCACGCGCACTTGATCCACACACACTTGTCGTACGATACGCTGCGTGCAGCGCGCGAGTTCGGTGCCGGTGTCGTATTCACCGCGCACGATGTGATGACGTTTTGCTACCAGAAGCTGACCTGCTTCCACGGCGGCGAAGCGCGCGGCGGCACGGAGCGCGACTACGAAGCGTATTGGCAGAAGTGCATTCCGTGCCAGCGACTGCGCTACAACCCCTGGCGGAATGCTTCGATTCGCGAACGACTCGCGCGCGACGTCCATCGCTTCACCGTCGTGTCGAACGAACTCGGCGAGGCCATCCGTCGCAACCGGATCCGCGTCGACCGCACGATCCACAACGCGATTCGCGAGCAGGCCGAGCTTCCGTCCGCCGACCTCGTGCGCGCGTTCCGCGTGCGCTTCGGTCTCGACGGCAAGCTGGTCCTCGCCATCGCTGGTCGTCTGCACGAGCAGAAGGGCGTCGTGCAGCTGTTCAAGCTGCTCCAGCGTCTGCGTCCGCGTTTTCCGACGTTGCGCTTGATCGTGATGGGCAAGACCGAAGTGTACGAGCAGCAGTTTCGCGCGGACGCCGTGCGACTCGGCGTCGCCGATCTCGTCGTCCCGGTCGGTTGGCTAGCCGGCGACGAATTGCAACAGGCCTACGCCGCGACCGACGTGTTCGTCACGCCCTCGATCTGCTTCGACACGTTCGGAATGGTCAATCTCGAAGCGATGGAACACGCGAAACCGGTAGTCGCCACCGAATTCGGCGGCAGCCCTGAAGTCGTCGTCGACGGAGTCACGGGCTTCGTGCGCAATCCCTTCGACGTGGAAGCTTTTTCGGAGGCCGTCGCGCAGCTCTTGTCGGACCAGGCGCTCCGCGAACGTTTCGGCCAGGCGGGCCACACGCGGCTGCTGGAGCGTTTCACGATCCAGCGCCTCACGGACGAGTTCTTGGACGAATACGAGCGCGCGAAGGCAGCAGCGCGTTCGAAGCCTCTGTGAAGCAGGTGTGAACGGTCGATGAGTCTGTGCTCGAGACCGAAGTCCTGCTGGGCGGCAGCATTGCGGAAAGCTCACGCGCAGGGTAGGGTTGGTTAAAGCCCTGAATCCCAGGCAGGGTTCGATGTGACGGCGCACAGGCCGGTTTCGCGCTCGCGATTGACGCACCTTGACGACACCCACGCTTTAGAGACTCGAAACTTCCGATGCGCAAAACACTCCTCACCTACGTGAAACCTCACGTCCAGGAAGATCCCCTGGCGATGATCCTCGGCATTCCGTACTTGGGCGCGGCGCTCGAGAAAGAGCAGTTGCCGGTCGAGTTGTGCGACGAGCGCATCGTCAACGACCAGTACATGCGCGAGGCGATCGAGCGCAACGACATCATCGGGTTCGACGCGCTGACGCCGAACATCCGCCGCGCGATCGCGTGGGCGAAGTACGCGAAGTCGCGCGGCAAGACGACGATCATGGGCGGCCCGCACGCGTCGGTCGACCAGGGCATCTTCCTCGACTCGGGCCACTTCGACTTCGTGTTGAAAGGCGAAGCGGAAGAGACGCTGCCGCGTTTCGTGAAGGCCTTCGAGGGCAACGACTGGAAGGCGCTCGGCGAAGTGCCCGGTCTCGCGGCCGTAAAGGAGAAGTCGATCATCATCGACAATCCGGCACCGCCGCTGATCAAGAAGCTCGACGAGTTGCCGATGCCGGCGCGGCATCTGTTGCCGATGGAGCGCTACTTTTCGCTCAACCCCGAGCGCTTGGCGTACGTGTTCACGACGCGCGGCTGTCCCTTCAAGTGCATTTTCTGCCAGAAGGAATTGACGGGTCGCGGCTTCCGCGTGCGTTCGACGGAGATGATCGTCGACGAGCTCGAGCACATCGTCAAGACGTACAACCCGGGCGTCATTCTGTTCGTCGACGAGATCCTCACGCTGCGTCGCAAGCGCATCCACGAGATGTGCGACGAGATCTTGCGCCGCGGTTTGAAGTTCGAGTGGATCGCCAACACGCGCGCCGACTGCGTCGACTATCCGTTGTTGAAGCACATGCACCGCGCCGGTTGCCGCCGCATCTATTACGGCTGGGAATCGGGCAGTCAGCGCATGCTCGACGTGCTCAAGAAGGACTTGACGCCCGAGGTCATCATCGAAGCGGCGCGCATGACGCGACGCGCGGGGATCTGGGCCAAGGTGTACCTGATCGTCGGTTCGCCGGGCGAGACGCTGGCGGACATCCAAGAGACCGAGAAAGTGTTGAAGCTCGCCGGTCCCGATCTCGTGCGCGTCAGCGTTTTCAATCCGCTGATCGGCACCGAGAGTTGGGACGGTTATCTCGCCAACATCGACCTGAC
>JAWXBU010000171.1:0-3400 GCA_034440255.1 Planctomycetota bacterium
AGGTGGGGTGAGGTGAGGTGGACCACGCGAGCCGCGAGGGGGAAGAGCGGCGCGAGGGCGGATGGAGGCAAAGGACTACACAAGCGTGCTTCGCATCGCTGACCCCGTGCGCGTGAACGGCGGAATACCGCCATTCACGCGCACGGGGTTCTGTCAGAAGAAAAGGGGCGGGGCGGCGGAGTGTGGTTCCGACCGTCGCGCTTGCGAGAGGCGGCTGAGCGCGGGGGACCTCGGAGGCAGCGCACGATGAGTGCGACGGCTAGCCAGTGCAGATGCTGATCGAGTGCGCCAGCCAATTGAGTGCGGTGTGATCGAGTGCTGCAGCCAGTTGAGTGCGCCGGCTAGCGAGTGCGGGTGCATCGCGGAGCTTTTTGCGTGACGCTTCCGGTCTGTACGACGGTGTCAAGAGGCTCTGCGGAGCAGTGCCAAGCTGCTCGCCCGATTGTGCAAAGAAAAAGGGCCACCGGCAGTCTTCGTTGCCAGCAGCCCATTGACCCGGCTTGCGGTGCATCCGAAGCGAACTTCGATGCACATCTCACCTGCCTGATCCCTCCCTCGCTTGGAGGGAGGCCGATCGCTCCGTGGCCCCCCCGGGCGCGGCGCAGATCGGGGATCCGTTTGGATCCGCAGGCTCTTACGACAGACTGCGCGAGTTCATGAGGGTTGAATCGAGACTTTTTTCGAGAGCGCCATTGGATCTGCGAGGATCGACTCTGCGCGAGGTAAAGCGCGCGTGAACGGACCTTCGGAACGAGCGCGCTTCGGGGTTGCTGCGGCCGTCGTCGTCACGTGCGGCGCAGGTTTGTCGATGATTGGGCCATGGCGTTTGGCGCCGAACGCGTGCCTTGCACTCTTTGCAATCGCGGGCGCAGCCTGGATCGCCGCGGTCATGACGGCCGAACGCGCGCGCGTCACCGTGCCGATCGTGTGCGGAGTCGCGCTGACTTTGCGCTTTTTCGCACTCGGCTCGTCGCTCGAGCTCTCCGATGACGTGTACCGCTATGTCTGGGAGGGAGAATTGTCGGCACGCGGCATCAGCCCCTACGCGTTTGCTCCAGGCGCGCCCGAACTCGAAGCGATCCGGGCCGAACTCCCGGGTTTGGCGGCGCGGGTGGCGCATCCCGAGGTCGCCGCTGTCTATCCACCGATCGTGCAAGGCTTTGCGACGTTGGCGGTGCGCGTTTCGCACGCTCTCGACAGCCCCTCGGAGGTCGGTGCAGTATGGTTCCTGCGCATCCTGCTCGCGTGCGCGGACCTGCTCGTCTTGTGGCCGCTCGCCCTTCTCGCGCGAGCCTCGGGTCGAGTCCGCACCGCCCTCGTCGCTTGGGGTCTGTGCCCGCTCGTCGTCTTCGAGTTCGCGGGCTCCGCACACTTCGACGTGGTCGGCATCGCGCTTTTGTGTGCAGCGCTCGTCGCGCTGAAAGTTGCCGATGAGCGCCGTTCGATCGGTCGCGAAATCGGCGCGAGCGCACTCTTCGCGAGCGCGATCCTCTCGAAGTACCTGCCGATTTTCGTGCTGCCGTGGCTGGGCGTCGGTCGCACGCGCTTCACACGTGCTCTCCTCGCGGCAGTCTTCGCAGCACTGGCGTTCGCGCCGTTTCTGTTTTTGGTCGGAGGTGAACGCGGCTTCGCGAGCGGACTGCACCAATACCGCGATCGCTGGGAAGCCGGCAGTCTCGTGTTTCGTTTCGTGCGCGACGGGGCGCGCGCGCTCTTCACGGATCACGCCGATCCCGAGCGCATCGCGCGCATCATCGTCGCGATCCTGTGGTTCGCGTGGGCCGTGTTCGTGTACGCGAGAGTCCGCGAGCGAGTGCGTGGCGTCGGACTCTTGCTCGCTGGATTTCTCGTGCTGACGCCGACACTACATCCGTGGTATTCGATCTGGGTGCTGCCGTTCGTCGCACTCGCACCAAGCCCAGCGTGGTTGTGGCTCTTCGCCGCGGCGCCGATCTTGTACGCGCCGCTCGCGGGTTGGCAGAACGAGGGACGCTGGGTCGAACAAGTGTGGCTGTGGCCCGTTCTCGCGCTACCGTTTTTTGCGCTGTTGATCTTCCAATCACGTCCGCTGCGCGCGCGATCATGAGAGCTTCTGACTTCGACTATGTGCTGCCCGAGAGCGCGATCGCGCAAGTGCCGGCCGAACCGCGCGACTCAGCGCGACTGATGGTGCACGACGTCGCTCGCGACGCGACCGAGCACCGCTTCGTGCGCGACTTGCCGACGTTGCTCACACCCGGCGACCTGCTCATCGTGAACGACACGCGCGTGCGGCCGGCGCGATTGTTCGGCAAGCGCGCGAGCGGCGGACAAGTCGAACTGTTGCTCACGGCGCGCGTCGGAAATCTGTGGCGCGCGATGGTGCGGCCCGCGAAGAAGTTGGAGCCCGGTCAAGTCGTCGAACTCGAAGACGGAGCCGTCACCGCGCGCGCTGTGACACGCGTCGTCGACGCGGACGGCGGCGTCGGCGCGGAGTGGACTTTCGAACTCGCTCATGATGCGCGATTCGCGTCGATCGACGCGGCACTCGAAGCGGTCGGTCACATGCCGTTGCCGCCGTACATCCGGCGCGCGCGAGCTCACGACGAGCGCGCGGCCGACGATCGCTCGCGCTACCAAACCGTGTTCGCGCGCGAGCCCGGCGCTGTCGCAGCGCCGACTGCGGGGCTGCATTTCACGCCTGAATTGATGCGCAATCTCGCTTCTGCGGACATTCAGGTCGCGAGCGTCACGCTGCATGTCGGGCTCGGGACCTTTCAGCCGATGCAGACGGATGTGCTCGCGGAGCATCGCATGCACGCCGAGGATTACGTCTTGCCGGAAGCGACCGTCGCCGCGATCGAGCGCGCGCGCGAGCGCGGTCGGCGCGTGATCGCCGTCGGCACGACGAGTGCGCGCGTCCTCGAATCTTGTGCCGACGAATCGGGTCGTCTGACAGCCGGCTCAGGCTCGACGCGGCTGTTCATCACGCCCGGTCGACCGTTTCGCGCGATCGACGGCTTGCTCACGAACTTCCATTTGCCGAAGAGCACGTTGCTCGTGCTCGTGTCGACGCTCGCCGGCCGCGAACGCGTGCTGCGTCTGTACGCCGAAGCCCTCGAGCAGAACTATCGCTTCTACAGCTACGGTGACGCTCAGCTCTACTTGTGAAGCGCGTGAACGGAGCCCGATCCGTTTTTCTGCGCTGGTCGGTGATCGTGTGTGTACCGAGCCAGAGCAATTTATCCCCGATGCGCTGCGAGCAACTCGCTCGAGGCGAGTTGCTCGCAGCGCATCGGGGATAAATTGCTCTGGCTCGGTACACACACGATCGCCGACCAGCGCAGAAAAACGGATCGGGCTCCGTTCACGCACTCTCAATCCGCGTCGCTCGTGAGCAGAGCGCGCAGTTCGCGAGCGA
>JAWXBU010000172.1:0-8406 GCA_034440255.1 Planctomycetota bacterium
AGTACCGCCATTCACCTGCCAGGAATTCTGTCAAGAGAAGAAAAGGGGCGTGGCGACCAAGTGCGGCTCAGTGTCAAAAGGGAAACGTCAGTTCCGTGAGGCTGGGCGTGGCGGCCGAATGTGCCGAGTTGCTCGGAATGGAAACGTCAGTCCCGGTGAAGCTGGGCGTGGTGGCCAAGTGTGCCGAGTCGCTCGGATTGGAAGCGTCCATTCGAGTGGACTTGGGCGTTCCAATTCCTTCGAGCGTCAGACGTGATGCACAGGCCCGCTGCGATCGATCGCAGCCTTCAGCGTCCGACGCACGTACACCGTCACCATCTCGCGACGCCAATCGTGATCTCCCAGAATATTCGGCATCGGGTGACACTGTTTGTGCGCAAGCTCAGCAGTCACCTCGATTGCCGTCGCGCACTCGCTCGTTCCAACCTCGTGACCCACAAGCGTTTCATGAGCACGTTTGATGCGCAACGGACGCGCTTGCAGTGCCGTCAGGACGACATCAGCACGTTCGATCTTGGACTTGTTGTCCACATCGAGCGCAACCGCGACACCGAGGAGCGGAAAGTCGATCGAACCGCGCTCGCGCAACTTGCCGTAGGCGCCCCGATGGCCCGGTGCTGTGGGAGGGATCTGGATTTCGACCAGGATTTCGCCTGGTTCCAAGCGCTTGTTGACGATGCCGTCGGCGAGCCACAAGTCGTCGATAGGAACACTGCGGCGACCCGCAGGACCTTCGAAGACGAGGATCGCGCCCAATGTCATCAGGGCTGGCGCCGAATCGTTGCTCGCCGCAGCGACACACTTCGATCCGCCTTCGACGACATGGCACTTGCTGCCGTCCTTCTTGAGGCAAAAGCCGAGTGCTTGGCGCCAGAAGTAGGTTTGGTTGTACCACTGACAACGCGTGTCCAAGAGCACGTTGCCCCCGAGCGTGCCCATCGCGCGCAACTGCGGACCCGCGACGAGACCCGTCGCTTGAGCGAGAGCCGGTGCTTGCGCCGTCACGAGATCACTCGTCGCGACATCGGCGAGCGTGGTCATCGCACCGATCGAAAGCCAACCCTTGTCGATGCGGGCGATACCACGTAGCGACGCAATGTTCGCGAGCGAAACGACGAGCGGCGGCGTGAAGAGCTCGTGCTTCATGTTCGGCACGAGGTCGGTTCCGCCGGCGACGATCAACGCACCTTCGACCGAGGTATAGAGCTCGATCGCCTCACGCACGGTGCTCGGCGTCGCGACTTCGAATTGCGGAAGACGCAGCATCAGTTCCGTCCTCGATGTGCGGAAACAGCCTGTGTTTCAGTGCTGTTCGCCGCACGCAGTTCGGCGAGCACGCGCGCCGGCGTGAACGGCAAGTGCTTCAGGCGCACACCGACCGCATCGAATACCGCATTGCTGATCGCAGGCAACACGGGATGCAACGGACCTTCGCCGGCTTCCTTCGCGCCGTACGGGCCTTCGGGGTCAAGACTCTCGACGATCAACGCTGCGAGTTCGGGCGTATCGACCGAAGTTGGAATGCGGTAGTCGAGCAACGACGGTCCGCGGTGCAGACCGAAGCGATTGATGTCGTGCTCTTCCATCAAGGCTTCCGCAGCACCCATGTAAGCCGAACCTTCCATCTGTCCGGCGACGAGCATCGGATTGAGCGCGCGTCCGCAGTCGTGTGCGATCCACACTTTCTCGATGCGGATGCGACCGGTCTCCTCGTCGACGTCGACTTCGACGACGTGCGCAGTGAACGAGTACGCGGGTGAAGCGCCGATCGTGCCGCCGCGGTAATCGCCGCCGAGCGTCGGCGTGTTGTAGGAACCGGTCGAGCCGAGCGTGTCGAATTTCTCTTCAGCCAAGTGGAACGCTTCGACGTAGGGGAGCGACTTCGTGACGTCCTCTAGATCGACGACGACGCCCTCGATCATGCGCACGCGCTGCTCGGCCACGTTCCAATGTTCCGCGACAGCCGTCACGACGAGTCGGCGCAATTTGCGCGCAGCATCGATCGTCGCATTGCCGACCATGAACGTGACGCGCGAGCTGTACGCGCCCAGATCGACAGGGCATAGATCCGTGTCGGCGGCGACGACGCGCACACAATCGACCGGGATTCCAAGCTCCTCCGCGACGATGTAGCAGACGACCGAATTCGATCCTTGGCCGATGTCGTTGCCGCCCGTGAATACGGTGACGAGGCCCGAACGATCGACTTTCAACTGCACACCGGCCTGGGGCATCTTGTTCGGATAGACGGGATAATTCGTCCCCGAGATGTACATCGAGCCCGCGACACCGAGCCCGCGACCATGCGGCAATTTGCCGCGGCGCGCTTTCCAATCGCTGGCGCGCTCGACCTCGTTCAGGCACTGCGCGAAACCGTTGCTCGTGATGCGCTGACCGTTGACGGTTTTCGTGTTCTCGCCTTGGAAGTTCTTGCGGCGGATCTCGATCGGATCGAGTCCGAGTCGCTCTGCGATCTGATCGAGCTGTACTTCGAATGCGAAACGCGGTTGCACCGATCCGTGTCCGCGCTTCGGTCCGCACGGCGGCTTGTTCGTGAACACGCGCGTCGAGTCGAATCGGTAGCTCGGGAAATCGTACGGACCGGTGAGCAACTGACCGGCGTAGTACGTCGTGACGAGACCGAACGAGCTGTACGAACCGCCGTCGATCAAGATCTTCGCGTCGACGCCGCTCACGCGTCCGTCTTTCGAAGCACTCGTCCTGTAGTGCAGTTGCATCGGGTGACGGCCGCGGTGCGCGTAGAAAACTTCCTCGCGTGTCCAGAGCATCTTCACCGGCCGACGCGTGACCATGGCGAGCTTCGCGACACAGAATTCCAGGCTGAACGGGTCTGATTTGCCGCCGAAAGCGCCGCCCAAACACGGCTGAATCACGCGGATTTTCGCAGGCTGAAGTTCGAGCACTCGTGCGAGAGCGCGGTGGACGTAGTGCGTGATCTGCGTCGAACTCCACACCGTCAAGACCCCGTCGGCAGAGTACTGACCGATCGCACAGTGCGGCTCGATCGGCGTGTGCGTCGTGCCGTGGAACGAGTAGTCGTCCTCGATCACGAGGGCGGCGGACTGCGCTGCCGCGTCGACGTCGCCGAACGCGAGGTGCACGTGCTTGCTGATGTTGCCGCGCTTCGTCTTCGGATCTTCGTGGATCGGCGGGTCGTGGCGCACGAGCGCTTCATGCGGATCGAAGTACGCGTGCAGCACTTCGTACTCGACGTCGATCAACTTCAACGCTGCGTTGGCCGTGTCCTCGTCGATCGCTGCGACCGCCGCGACCTCGTCGCCGATGAAGCGCACTTTGTCGAGCGCGAGCGCGTTCTCGTCCGGCGTCCACGGAATGACGCCGTACTTGATCGGCATGTCCTGGCCCGTGATGACCGCGTGCACACCCGGCAGCGCGAGCGCTTTCGAAGCGTCCACCCTCTTCACCAATGCGTGAGCGTGCGGCGAGCGCAACGTCTTCGCGTGCAACATTCCGGGCAACACGATGTCGTCCGTATACACCGCAGCACCGGTGGCTTTGGCGAGTCCGTCGACCTTGCGGTGCGGCTTGCCGACGACCTGAAAAGCCTTGTTTTCAAGCGTTCCCGGCGTTTTGTCGCCCCAGGGTGCACCGGGGCCGTGTTGGTCGCGTGCACTCACGGGCGCTGCTCCCTCGAGCGAGCCTCAGCCAGTTTCTGTGCCGCGAGCTTGGCCTGTTTCTGCGCTTCGTCGGCGCTCATGCGCTGCGCTTCCCACGAGCGCGGCGCCGGTGCGACGCCGATCGATTCGGCAACCGCGAGCTCGACCGCTTCGAAGATCTGCGTGTAGCCGGTGCAGCGACACAAATTTCCCGACAGCGCCTCGCGGATCTCCGCGCGCGTCGGACACGGGTTCGCGTTCAGCAGCGCGCGCGCCGAGAGCATCATGCCCGGCTGACAAAATCCGCACTGCAAGGCACCGCAGCGATCGAAGGCCGCTTGCACCGGATCGGGTCCTTCGCCACCGCACTTTACATGCAATGGCATCAAGCCTTCGATGGTCGTGATCTCGCGCTTCTCGACCGTGGCCGCGAGGGTCAAGCACGACAAGATCGGCTTTCCGTCGACGAGCACCGTGCACGCGCCGCAATCACCCTTGTCGCAACCCTGCTTCGAACCGGTCAGCAAGAGCTTGTAACGCAGCACCTCGAGCAACGTCCAATGCGCCGGAGCCGCCGTTTCCACGGTGTCCTGGTTGATTCGAAGCGAGAGCGGACGCATCGGGTCGATTGTCGCCGAGGGGAGGGGGGCGGACAAGCGTGAGCGGTGTCCAAACGGCTCTTACCGCAGTGTAAACAGGCCAATGCGGGCCGGCTTTCCAATTTGGCAACAGCGGTCGCCAAACTGCCCGGGAGCACGAACTCTGGCTGTGCAGGGCGAGATCGAAGAGTTGGTCGAGGCTGAAATGGCTCGCTTCGCGCACCCGAAGCAAATAGGCAAAGCGGTCGCCAAAGGAGAGAGGGAGCCGCTTTCGAGTACGCCGAGTCGCCCTCGGGCGAGACGAGCGTCCCTCGTGACCTACTGCTTCGTGCCCGTCGACGGCTGCAAGGCTCTGAGCGCGGGATGCTCGGCCGAGTAGTGATCTGCGCGGAAGAATCCGAACGGACCCTCTGGACCGCCACGTCCGCCGCGCATCCCGCCGCGCGGACCGCGACCGGGTCCACCGGCAGGCGGACCATCGGCATTCGGATCGCCGCCGGGCGGAGGCGTACCTTCAGGGCCGGAATCGCGCGGTGTTTGGCCCTCAGCACCGTCGCGACCGGGGCCGCCTCCATCGCGCGGACGACCCATCGGCCGACCCATACGTGGACCTGCGTCACCCGTCAGCGGGCTCGCGAAATCCCACACGACGCGACCCTCAGCGTCGACCTCGCGCAGCAAGCCCGGCTCGCCCGCGGCGATCAGTGTGTGACCGTTCGCGAGACGCTGCGCTCCGGAAATGTGGGACGAGCGCATGTCGGGCGACGTGTACGACCACGCGAGTTTCGCAGTCGGGAGTTGCGACGCTTTGAACCCGCTCTTCAGCGACTCGGCCGTGATCCCGAAGTCGTACTCGTCGACGGACGAGTGCTCGTGACCCATTGCGCCGTTGTTGAACACGAGCACGTGACCATTCGCGAGCCAGCGCGGATCGTGTTGCACGAACAATTTCTGCTCGCCCGCTGCATCGCCGATCACACGCGGATTGCCGAAGCGGAACAGGAAATCACCGCCGTGACCGTGGCGTCCGCCGGCCGACGTCCGCGCTTCGGCACTGCTCGTGGAGTGATCGATGACCCACAGCTCCGACAAGTTGCGCGAGCTGACGACGATCAGGTCGAGATCGGCGCGATAGTCGAGTCCGTTCGCGTGCGTCCAGTCGTTCTCGCCACCGGGAGGTCCGCCGCGAGCGTTGTCACCGCCGCGCGCCGGTGCTCCACCGTCGTCGCCGACGTAGCCGATTTTCTTCAAGCGCTCGCGCTCACGGTTGCGATCACCGTTCGCCGGACGTTGCGCGTTCCCTGCGTCGATGTCGAGTCGCTCAGGCCGCATTGCAATCGGCGCGTAGTTCGGCTTCGCAGCGTCGCGCGCTTGCACCAAGTGATCGAACGCGTGCCACTCCCACACGATCTTGCCGCCGACGGGACGCAGCGGTTCGATCTCGATCAACGCGTCGGCCCACAGCCCGCCCTTCGCGCTCGCCGGATCACGACCCGCCGCGAGCGCTTCTTCCTCGCTGCGCATCTCCCACACGATCGCGAGCACGTTGCCATTCGGCAGCATTTCGATGTCGTGATGCAGACACTGCTCGTCGTCGGAGAGCGTGAATTCCCACGTGACTTTGCCGTCCCAATCGAGCTCGCGGATGCGACCGCCTTGGCCGCCGCCCTGAAACGTGCGGTTCTCGACGCGCTCCGTGCGCAACAGTTTGCCGGCGTCGGTCAAGCACACGGATTGTCCCGGAGGCGCGTCGCTCTTCCATTCGTGCGCGACCTTGCCGTCGACGTCGATCAAGTACGTCGAGGTCGCGCGCAGCGGCGCGACGAGCGTGTAACCAGGTGTGGCGGCGTCCGTTTTCGTGCGCAGTCCGCGCAGAGCCTCCGCCGTCTTCTCGGCCGCTCGCAACGGCGCAACATCGGATGATTGGAGAGTGAGAAGAGCGAACAACGACAGCGTGACGTGCATCGAGTGACTCCGGTTCGTGGTGTGTTCTCCACGACACTGTCGACACCGGACCTTGCGCGAACCTTGCGCGCCTTACTGCGCGGACTGCAGGTAAGTCGCAATCGCCTCGAGAAACGCCGGCCCCAGATCCACGGCCTTCTTGTCGCCGACGCCTTTGATCCCGCGGAAACCCTCGTCGGTCACAGGACGTTGAGCCGCCATGAGCGCGAGCGTCTTGTCGTTGAACACGAGGTAGGGCGGAATATTGCGCTCTTTCGCGATCGATCGACGCAGATCGCGCAAGCGTTCGAACAGCACCGGATCCGGCTGCACGTCGCCTTCGAGTGCGAGCGGTTCTCTCGCGCTCGCGCGCTCGCGCGACTTCGATTTGGGCGGTGTCGGCGAATATAGCGTGACCTGCATGTCGCCGCGCATCACGTCGACGCCGCTTTTCGAGAGGAACAGCGTCGGATAGTCGCCGTCGGCCACCCGCAAGTGACCCAAGCCCACGAGCTGATCGATCCACGTGCGCACTTCTTGATTGGTGTGCTGCGACAGCAGTCCGAACGTCGACAGGCGGTCGTGACCGGTCTGACGCAATTTCGCGGTGTTCGCGCCGCGCAAGACGTCGGTCACGTGTTGCGCACCGTAGCGTTGTTCGCAGCGCACGACGCAAGACAGGATCTTCTGCGCGACGATCTTCGAATCGGCGACCGTCGCGATCTCGCCCAAGCACACGTCGCACGCGCCGCAACCTGCGGGCGGACACGCGAAGCTCTGTCCGAAGTACTCGCACAGCGTCTTGTGACGACAGCGCGCTCCCGTCGCGAAGCTCCACACGTGGCTCAATCGTTCGAGCGAATTATCGAGGTCCGCGCCTGCGTTCGGAGCTCCTTCGGCTACAGCTTCGCGCGCGGACATCTCCATCAAGTTCTTCCAACCGTGGAAGTCCGCGCCGCCGTAGAAGAGCACGCACTCGGCCGGCATTCCGTCGCGACCCGCGCGACCGGTCTCTTGACTGTATTGCTCGAGCCCTTTCGGCAAACTCGCATGCACGACGAAGCGCACGTCGGAGCGATCGATGCCCATGCCGAAAGCAACCGTCGCGACGACGACGTCGAGATCTTCGTTGAGAAATTTTTCCTGTGTCTTCGTGCGCACGGCACCGGAAAGTCCCGCGTGATACGGAGCGCAACGAACGCCGAGTCCGGAGAGTTCGCTCGCGAGTTTCTCGACGTCGAGGCGGCGCAGGCAGTACACGATGCCCGCGCGCTTCGAGTGACGCTCGATCACCGCGTGCACTTGGTTCACGAGATCGCGCCGCGGTTGGATGCGGTAGGACAAATTCGGCCGATCGAATCCCCCGACGAGCAACACCGGATCGCGGAGCCCCAACGCCTTGACGATGTCGGCGCGCACTTCCGGCGTCGCAGTCGCTGTGAACGCCTGCACGGCCAAGTGCGGTCGCGCCGTCCGCAGCTCGCCGAGCATGCGGTACTCAGGCCTGAAATCGTGACCCCAGTGACTGATGCAGTGCGCTTCGTCGATCGCGATCGACACCAGCCCGTTCTGATCGAGCCAATTCAAGAACCCCTCGCTCATCAAGCGTTCGGGCGCGACGTACAAGATCTTGGTCTCGCCGCGCGCGACGCTGGCTTCGGCCTCGCGACGATCCGAAGGCTCCTGCGCGCTCGTCAGCATGCGCGCTTCGATGCCGACTTCGCGCAGGCCGATGACTTGATCCTGCATCAGCGAAATCAACGGGCTGACGACGACGGTCAAGCCTTCGCGCAAGAGCGCCGGCACTTGGAAGCACAAACTCTTCCCGCCGCCGGTCGGCATCACGACGAGCGCGTCGCGATTCTTCGTTCCGGCGTCGATCGCCGCGGCTTGCATCGGCCGCAACGACTCGAACCCGAACACGCGCCGGACCAGCTCGAGCGCGCGATCGTCGACGCGGTCCTCCGCGCGTGGGCTCGGTGGCGCGGCACTCTCGAGGGGATGGTCCATGGAACTCGGGCGCGCGCAGTCTCTGACCGCATTGCACCAAGTCGCGTAGCGAGTTCAAGGTTCTCCACGGGCTTCGCTTTCGTCGAAGTAGGCGATCAGGCGCCGGAATTCGGACCTGCGACACGGCTCAGCGCGCTTCGCGGCGTCGATTCGCGGGCACGCGCTCACTGAAAGGCGAGTGCTCGGTCACGGGGGCGGTGTATCTTCCGTAGCGC
>JAWXBU010000173.1:0-57615 GCA_034440255.1 Planctomycetota bacterium
GTGGCGACCAAGTGTGCTGGCCCGGCGACGAAGTGCGGCTCAATGTCGGAATGGAAGCGTCAGTTCCGGGGAAGCTGGGCGTGGCGGCAGAGTGCGGCTCGAACTCGCGCTACATGGTCCACTGGGTTGCGAAACGGTTCGTTTGACGTCGATGCACGATGCGGATACGACCTCACCATGTCGAAGTTCTGGTTCGTGTTCGCCGCGTCGCTCCTCATTCTCTCGTGCTCTCACGAGAGTACTCCAGGGTCCGCGCTTGGCGGCGTAGAAGCGCGCCGGATCGTGTGCGGCAACGCAGCCGCCGCAGAATTCGTGTGTCGCCTCGTCGCGCCCGAACGCGTCGTCGGATTGCCCGAACAGGCCGACGACTACGTGTCGATCAACCTGAAAACAGGCGGTTTCGAACGCGCGACCCGCTTCTCGCGCTACGTCACCGAAGCGTTGATCGCTCTCGGACCCGACCTCGTCGTCACGCACGAATGGCAGAACGCCGACACGACTAACATCCTGCGTTCGCAAGGCATTCGGACGATCGTCTTGAAGTCCGCGACCAGCTACGAGGACATTCGCGCGACACTCGTCGATCTCGGGACGCAGCTCGGTGCGACCGCGCGCGCGAACGAGATCGCGAACGACCTCGACACACGCATCGAAAAGCTGCGCTCGACGGCGGGCACGCGCTCGACCCTGCGTGCCTTGATCTACACGAACGACGGCACCGGCGGTTCCACGGCAGGCGCGAACACGACGGCCGACACGATGATCCGCCTGAGCGGAATGAAGAATGCGGCGGCAGATGCGGGCCTGATTTCGCACGTCACACTCGATTTCGAGCGCCTGCTCGCCATCGATCCGGACGTGATCATCGTGTCGAAATTGTCCCGCGGAGACGGCGGCAGTCCGACGCGCGTCGTCCTCGAATCGTCGTCGGCCCTCGCGAGTTTGCGCGCGCGCAAGCTGGGGCGCATCGTCGAAATCTCGGCCGTGTTGATGTCGGCGGACTCGCCGCCCCTCGTCGATGCTGCAGAACTCGTGGCCTCCGCAGTCGATTCGTTGCTGGCCGAGAAGCGTTGATGTCGCGCGATCCCGGCCAAGCGTTCACTGGCGAATTCGACGCGGCGACGACGAAGATCCTGCCGTCGGCCGGCGTCACGAAGTTGATCCTCTTGCGGCACGGCGAAGTCGAAGGTCTGACGAAGCGTATCGTGCGCGGACAGATGGACGAGCCGCTGTCGCCGCGCGGTTCTCGCGAGAGCAGCGTATTGGCCGAGTGGCTGGCGCGCACGGCTGACCGACCCGACGTCGTATTCGCCAGCGATCTCGTGCGCTGTCGCGTGCTCGGCGAAGACGTTGCGGCGCGATCGGCGCGCATACTCGTCGTCGATCGACGCTTGCGCGAGCAGCACATGGGCGCGTGGGAAGGACGCTCGTGGGCGGAGATCACAGCCGTCGAGTCGGCGGCCGTGACTGCGTATTGGAGCGATTATTACCGAGCAAGACCGACGAATGGCGAGTCGTTCGCCGACCTCGAAGAACGCGTGCTGGAGTGGTGGAAGGAGACTCTGCGCACTCACGCCGGACGCACGATCGTCGTCGCGACGCACATCGGGGTGATCCGCGTTCTGTGCTGTCGCTTGCTCGGCGTGCCTGCCGATCAAGCGCTGCGTTTCGCTCCCGCCACCGGTTCTGCAACCGCGTTCTCGATCGGCGAAGCAGGCGCCGTGATGACGCAGTGCGGTGAACGTCCGTGGTCGTTCGAAGCGACTCTGACGTCGACCGCGCGAACGACGAGCACGCCGCGCATCGCTCTCTCGGGTTCGGCTGGCACGGGCAAGACGACACTCGGTCGACGTTTGGCTGCCGAACTCGGCGTTCCGTTCATCGACGAGATCATGCGGCGCAAGCTCGAGTCTGGATTCGACATGCACGGCCTGAGTCGCGCGGATTGGCGCGCATTGATGCGCGAGCAGTGGGACGAGCAGCGCGCGCTGCAGGACGCGGCGCAGAGCGGCTTCGTCGTTGATCGCTCGAGTATCGACTACGCCGCGTTCTTCCTGCACTACGACTTGCACGTCGACATCGACGCGAGCGAGTGGATGGAGGAGATGGCCGCACAGTCGGCACGCTACGACCACATCCTGCTTTTTCCGTGGGGCGTGCTGCCGCTCGTCGACGACGGTGTGCGCTCGACGAATGCATTCACGCAACTGCGCTTCCAGACGATCTTGGAGGGGCTCCTCCAGAGGTTTGTGCGCACCGCGGTCCTGAACGTCCCACGCGAACTTGGTTTCGACGCGCGGCTCGCTTCGGTGATGCGCCGAGTGGGAACGACGCGAGCCTGAAAAGGGCCTATTCGCAGGTCCGCAGCGTCACAACGCATTACGACGGCGCGGACGGATGACTCATTCCCTCGCGCCACTCGATCGACTCGCCTTCGGAGTTGGTCACGAGGTGCTGCTTCGAGAGCGGGACTTCGCCGCTGACCAGATAAGGTCCGTTCGGGGCGATGCTGATCTCTCCGTCGATTCACACGCTGCGGATGATGACCTTGAGCGCCTTCGTCGTGGCTGCGTTTCCGAAGGTGTCGTAGGCCTGCATCATGTCGTCGAGCTCGAACTCGTGCGTGATGAGCTGTTTCGGCTTCAACTTGCCTGAGATCACTCTCTTCAGGAGCATCGGAGTCGTCACCGTGTCGACGAGCCGCGTCGTGATGGTGATGTTCCGATCCCAGAGCTTGTCGAGCTTGAGTTCGACGCCTTTACCGTGAACGCCGATGTTGGCGATGTGCCCGCCGGCTGCGATCATGTCCTGACACATCACGAACGTCGCGGGGATACCCACGGCTTCGATGGCCACGTCGACGCCCTTCTTTTCCGTAAGGGCCATCACCTTCTCGACTGCCTTTCCGTCTGTGCTGTTGACGGTTCGCGTGGCGCCCAGGCTTTTCGCCACCGCGAGGCGATTGTCGTCGAGATCGATCATGATGATCTCGCCCGGCGAAAAGAGCTGCGCGGTCAGCAGTGCAGCCAGTCCGATCGGGCCGGCGCCGACGATGGCGACCGTGTCGCCCGGCTTCACGGTGCCGTTGAGAACGCCGCACTCGAAACCGGTAGGGAGGATGTCGCTCAGCATGACCAGCGCGTCTTCGTCCGCGCCCGCGGGCACTCGGTAGAGACTCGTGTCGGCGAACGGGATCCGCACATACTCGGCGTGTGTTCCGTCTATCGTGTTGCCTAGGATCCAGCCGCCGTTCGTGCAGTGCGAGTACATCGCCTTCTTGCACGCGTCGCACCTCCCGCAGGACGTGATGCAGGAAACGATGACGTGATCGCCCTTTTTGAACGTCGTCACCGCCGCACCGACCTCGTCGACGATCCCGACTGCTTCGTGACCGAGAGTGCGACCGTCAGTGACGGTGGGGACGTCGCCTTTCATGATGTGCAGATCGGTGCCACAAATGGTCGTCCGGCTGATCTTCAGCACGGCATCGGATGTGGCCATGAGGACGGGTTTGGGTTTCTCTTCCCAGCCGCGTTTTCCAGGCCCGTGATACACGAGTGCTTTCATTTTTCAATCTCCTCTGAGGCCCGACCGAAGCTCACGCGCGCGATCTCTGCCGTAGGTGCACTGACTCGTCGTACGAAGAAGGCCAATGCGGTAGTTGCTGGCGCTCGTCGACTGAAAAGGCGCATCGGCAACAAGCCCACGATCACGTCGACGCAGGAATCCTATGGACGAGGAGCCAGTAAGTGCCTCGACGGATGCGGTATTGTCCGTCAGTTTCTATTGCCGGCGGCGAGCCGGGCGCAGATCTTGGACCAAGTGTCTTGGCTCACGGTGCTCCGAGTCAGTACTTCGCTGATCTTCACGCGAGTGGTCGCGTCCACGCGTCGAATGCCCTGATCCAGGTGGCCAAGGTCGATGTACTCTTCTCCGACTGCGATCTGGTGCGAGGCTTCCATCGTGCTGACGCGCGCGGTCTCGTCGTCCGAAAGTAGATTCAGGATCGCATCGCGAGTCACCCATTCACTTCGGTTGTCATTCGCGTTCTCAACGGTCTTTTTCATTTTGATTCCTGCTCTTCTCGATGTGGAAACTGGTGTCGTCGCCGCGGCGATAGGCAAGCTCGTGGACAATAAGCGTGCCCCTGGACGTCGTGTCGCGCATCGTCGAGCAGTCAATCCTCGATCCGAATGAGCACTGCGATTTGCCTCATTGTCCCTGCAGCGTGGGTGAACACATCGAATGGCGCGCTCGGAAGGCAGAAGCGCACGCCTACGCTCGGGAAATCGCCTGAGGCGCCAGACCCGAGTCGTTCGAGACTCCTCGAATCCTGAGTGCACTTCGATCCGTTGCCAAGAACGGGAGAGGAGCGGATCGCGCACGGCTGCTCGTTGTCGAGGAGCCTCCTCATGTGCTCGCTGCGCTGGGTGCAAGATGTGCTGCCCTTTGTAGAACTCGCCGAATTGACGGCTTCCTCTGTGGCGCTGCCCCTCGCCGCAAGTGCGTGGCACGCGTGTCGGTCGCAGAACGCGCGCTTCTGCAGGTTCGCGCGAGCGTGCAAGCTGATCGGGACCCGGATCCTGTTGTCGGGAACCATCCGCGGATCCACGCGGCGGGCGTTCGTCGGGCTCGCAGTGGTTGCTTTTGGAGCGGCATTCACGCCCACGCGGTCACGGATGCGTCGCAGGACGTGCCTCGTTCCGGCGCGCAAGGTCTGCGTCCTCGACCGTGCTGATGTGCCCGGCGCGACGCTCGGCTCGCGTCGATGAGGCGGCGCTTGGGCGCGATTCGAGGCTGAAAAGGTGCATTCGCCGGCCGACGACGCTCGCCCAGGTGCCGAAGCGCGGGATAAAGTGTTCGGTCATGAATGCGGCTCCCACCTCGTCGGCGAGCGCCGTTTCGGCGGCCTTTCTGGGTGTCGGCCGGGCACGCGCGGTCATCCTCGCGGGAATTCTCGCGGCCCTCTTCGCGATGGCCTGGCGCATCGCCGACACGAGTTGGCTGTGCGACGACGCATTCATCAGCTTTCGCTACGTGTGGCACGCCGTGAACGGTCACGGGCTCGTCTTCAACGTCGGCGATCGCGTGGAGGGCTACACGAATTTCCTGTGGGTGCTCGAGCTCGCAGCGATTCAGCGCGTGTTCGGCGTCGTGCCCGAAACGGCATGCCACTTCCTGAGCATCGCGTATACCGCACTCTCACTCGTCTGCGTTTTCGCACTCGCATCCACCGGCTCGAATCCGTCACGGCGCGCGGTTGTCGCGCTGGGCGCGCTCGTGTTGCTCGCGACGAGTCACACGTGGATCGTGTGGAGCACGAGCGGCCTCGAAACGCGCCAGTTCACGTTCTTCGGGCTGCTCGGGATCGTGCTCGTCACGCGTGCGTCGGGGCGCGTGCGAGTCTTGATCGCGGCGTCGCTCGCGTTCGGCTGCGCGGAATTGACGCGACCGGAAGGCACACTGTTCTTCGGCTGCGCTTTCGGTTGGTTGGTCCTCGAGCAACTGATCGCGCGTCGCTTGGCCTTGCGCGACGTGTGCGCATTCGTATTGCCCTTCGTGTTCGTCGTCGCCGCGCACTACTTGTGGCGTCACGCGTACTACGGCGATTGGTTGCCGAACACGTATTACGCCAAACACGTGCGAGCGTGGCCCGAGGCCGGTTTCCGCTACATCGGTGCGGCCGGAATCGAGATGGGAGCGTGGTTCACGTTGCCGTTCGCGATCGTCGGCTGCGTGTGGAGAGCGCGTCGCGGCGATCGCACTCACGTGTTGTCTTTGGTCACGATCGCGGCTTACGCGGCCTACTTGATCCAGATCGGCGGAGACTTCTTCGAGTGGCGACCGCTCGATTTCACATGGCCGCTGTTGGCTGTCGCAGCATGCGAAGGCATCGGCTGCGTGGCCGATGTGGTGGCTGAAAACAAGGCGCTTTTGCGCCGTGCGATCGCGACGATCCTGTTCGCGCTCGCCGTCGTGTACGGCGCCGCGGTGCAAGAGGCGAAACTTGCCGTGATCGCGTACGACCCGCCCGGGATGAGGAATCCCGATCCGGTGCGGACGCTCGATCGTGAGCGCGTGCCGGCGTTGTACGCGATTCCGCCGCTCAACTGGCTCACGCCCGCTTACGACGATTTGCAGGCGTACACGCTCAAGCGTCGCGTCGGTTCCGGTTGGCACGAGCACGTCGACGGTTGGAAGCGGCTGATGGAGAAGTGGGGCCCGTTCATGACTGCGCGTGATCGCGAACCGTTGCCGCGCGATGCCGTCGCCGCGCAAGCCGCGCTCGGGATCGTCAGTTACGCGCTCGCCGATCTGTTCGTCGTCGACATGCACGGGCTCGTCGATCGCGAGCTCGCGCGCCAACCCGTCGACAAGCCGAACGACCAGCGCTTGATGGCGCACGATCGGTTGATGTCGAAGTCGGACATCGAAGGCCGCGGCTGGAATTTCCAGCCGTTTCCCGCTCGAAAATCGCGTGGCGAGGCGTTGACGTTCGCTCCGTACGCTGTGCGTTTCTCGGACGACGTGTGGTTGCCGTTCGCATCGCCGAAGCCCGATTGGGTAGAGCGCGCATTCGTCGATCGAGCGACGTGGACGGTCGACTTCGCGTTCGGAGTCGGATGCTTCGACGATCCAGAGACGCCGCCGTGGACGACGAACGGCGCCGCATTCGAGCGCGGAATCGTGCACGACATGCCGTTCACGCGCGCCTTTCCTTGGCCACTGCCTTGTGGCGCTGCAGCAGGGATGTCCTCGCGCGGAAGCGCCGGCGGCGTCGGAACTGCGACGTCGCGCGCGTTCCGGATTCCGCTCGACGCTTCACTCGAAGCACGCCTCTGCGGAACGATCGACGGCAGCGTCGGCCTGCGCGTGCGTGCGGCGTCGAATGGTGAAATCCTCGCGAGCACGATCGCCCCCGATCCGGACTGGCCGCTGCCGATTCACCTGGATCTGGCGCGTTTCGCGGATCGTGAAGTCGTCGTGGAACTCTTCGACGAGAGCGCAGCCGGTTGGGTCGCAGCTTCCAGCGTCGTCGTACTCACCGTGCGCGAATTGAGGGCGAAATGAGCGCGATCGAAAGTTCGACGAGTGCGCCGCGCCTCGGCCCGAAGACGATTGCCGCGTGCGTGATCTTGCTCTCGTTGATGACGTGGCAAGCGGTTAGCGCGTACTGGCAGTGCGACGACGCCTACATCAGTTTTCGCTACGTCTGGAACCTGGTGCACGGTCACGGCCTCGTCTTCAACCAAGGCGAGCACGTCGAGGGCTACACGAACTTCTTGTGGGTTCTCGAGCTCGCAGCGATCCAAGCGCTGTTCGGAATCGTGCCCGAAGTCGCGTGTGATTTCCTGAGCGCGCTGTACTCGCTGCTCAGCGTCGCCGTTGTGATTCGCATGGCCTGGCCGGCGGGCGTGTTCGTGGGCAGACATTTCGTGTTGCTCGGCACACTGCTCTTGCTCGCGACGAGCCACACCTGGGCCGTATGGGGGACCAGCGGACTCGAGACGCGCCAGTTCACCTTCTTCGTGTTGCTCGGATTGCTCGCGACGAGCCGCAGCGTTCACGAGCCGCGCAAGCTGATCTTCGCGTCACTGTCTTTCGCACTCGCCGAGCTCACGCGACCTGAAGGGTTGATGATCGGCGGTTGCGCCGGCGCGTGGCTTTTGTTCGAGCTCTACTGGACGAAGCGACTGAGCTGGAAACCGTTGCTCGCGTTCGCTGTGCCGTTCGCTCTCGTCGTCGGTGCGCACTACTTGTGGCGACGCTGGTACTACGACGATTGGTTCCCGAACACGTACTACGCGAAGCACGTCCGCTCGTGGCCGGAAGCAGGATGGAGGTACTTCGTTTCAGCGGCGATCGAGTGCGGCGTGTGGTTCATGCTCCCGTTCGCGATCGTCGGTCTGTGCGCTAGATGCAAGCAGGGTGAGCGCACGTTCCTGCTCTACGCTTTCGTCGTCGGAGTACACGTCGTCTACCTGTTCAACATCGGCGGCGATCACTTCGAGTTGCGTCCGCTCGACTTCTACTGGCCGCTCTTCTTCGTGCCGACGCTGGTGGGCATGTGGATCGTCAGCGCTTGGTTCGCGCAGCGGACGGGCAAGGCGCTCACCGTCGTCTCCGCCGTCGTTCTCTTGTCGCTGGCCACCGTGTACGGCGGCGCTCTGCAGCACGCGAAGTTGCTCGACGGCCTGACGCGCGATACGCGCGAGTCGTCGTACCGCTATCAAGTCAAGCTCACCCCGGAGAAGTGTGCGTGGTTGTTCGCGATCCCGCCGATGCCCGTCCTCGTGCCTGTTTACAACGACTTGCAGATCTATCTGGTGCCGCACGGAGTCGGTCTCGCGTGGCGCGAACACGAGCGCTTTTGGCGCGACGAGATGACGAATTGGGCTGGGTTCGAGCGCGTCCGCAACACGGGCGTGTTCCCCGCTGACGCTGTGACTGCGCGCATGAGCACGGGTGTCTACGGTTATTACTTGGCCGACATTCCGCTCATCGACATCCTGGGTCTGACGGACCGCTACGTCGCTCATCAGCCGGTCAAACGCACGAATGAGCAGCGCGTCATGGCGCATGATCGCAAGGCCGAGCTCGATTATCTCGAGAGGCGCGGATTCAACGTGCTCTTCGACCCGCTCAAGCCGACCCGTCGTTTGGCGTTGGAGCAGCAGAACTACGCGCTGCGCGTAGCCGATGACGTCTGGGCGCCCACGCTGTCGCCGAAGCCGAAGTGGTTCACCCAATCGAAGTGGGGCCTCGAGATATGGGAGTTCGGCCTCGAGCGTGAGGTCGGTTGTTTTCGAGCCGACGCGAGCACGGATTGGACGCTCGAGGGCGACGCTTTTCGTCTCGATGCGATGCCGCACGGCCCAGTCCAGGCTTGGCCGGCGCGCTGCGACATTTCGCACGGATTGTCGAGTAAAGGCCGTTCCGAAGACGTCGAGCTACGCGGTCGGGCACGCTCCCCTGAGTTCGTCGTTCCCGAAGATACGCGACTCGAGGTGCGCTTGTGCGGCGTCGGCCCGAACGCGGGAGTGCGCCTCGTCGACGCGTCCGGCGCCGAACTCGCGCGTGTACTTCCGTTCGACGCCGATTGGCTCATGCCTGCGCGCATCGATCTCGGGCCTCACGCTGGCAAGACCGTGAGGGTGGAACTCTTCGACGATGACGGGTCGTGGGTGCAGTGCGCGGGTGTCGTCGTGCTCGCACCACGGTTGCGTCGCAGTCTTCCGTGATGAAGTGTCGGGATTTCGTCGTCGAGCACCTGCCTTGGCAACCGAGGGTCGTTCGCATGCGCACGCCCGCGCCGACGACTTTCGCGTGGGACTCGACGAGCGCAGCCCCGTTGCGCACTCTCACGCGCGGCCGATGAGCGCAAACCGAACCGCCCGACTGTTCTCCGTGTTCGTTCCGGCGATCGTATTCGCGGCCGTGCTCGTGACGAGCACCGTGTACTCGATTCGCCATCCCTTCCAGAACTTCGACGTGCTCGGTTACGTGGCTGCCGCCTTGCACATGGAGGGCCTGCGCGGCACGGAATTGCTCGAAGGAACGCGCACGGAACTGGGCGAGGGCATTCACGAGGAACGCAAACGCGCGCTGATGGTCACGGGACAATCGCCGTACCACAAAGCGTTGATGAGCGATCCGCGCGCGCTCGAGCAACAGGTGCCGCTCTATGCGCCGCGCGTGATGTACATCGGCGGGATCGTCGCGTTGCACGCGCTCGGCCTCTCTCGCGTCGAAGCGTCGTCGCTCATCTCGGTTCTGTCGGTGGCGGCGTTGGCGGCGCTCGGTTGGTGGTACGTCGCGCGGCGCTTCGGCGCGTGGACGGCGACTTTCGTCGCGTGCGCATTCGGCTACGGACTACGACTCGATTTTCTCGGCGAACTGAGCACGGCAGACGCGCTGGGAGCGTTGTTCGCGATCGTCGGCTCGATGGCGGTGTTGCGAGCGCTCGAGGACAAGCGCGCGCTCGCGCTGGGCGCCGCGTGTCTCGCATTCGCCGTCGCGACGCGTCACGATCTGTTGTTGCACTGCGCCTTGTTCGTGCCGGTCGCGTTGTGGAGCACGCGCGGTGCGCGATCTCTCAAAGACACGGCGATCGCGGCCGCGATCGTGCTCGTCCCGTCGGCGATCGTGTACGCGCTGCTCGCCGTGACGACCGGTTGGTACGGCCGCGAAACGGTGATCGCGTTCTCGTTCGTCGAGCCGCAGCCTTATCCGCTCGAAACACCGCTGCCGGACGTATGGCCGTTTTTCTGGGACACGTTCTTCATGGAGTTGCGCGAGTGGCGCGAGCACCCGCTCATACAGCGCGAAGTGTGGCCGATCTATGCGGCGATTCTCGCCTGGTGGTTCGCGCGGCCCGGTGCGCGAGCGCTGCTCGCCGTCGGCGTGCTCGAAATCGTGATCCGCTTCTGCCTGTTCCCGGTCGCCGGTCCGGGTTGGCAACGTCTCTACATGACGACGATCGTCTTGACGCTGTGGTTCGCGCTCGAAGCGCTGCTCGAGCGCGCGCGTGCAACAGAGCACGGTCGCAAACTGCTTTCGAGCGCATGACGACGCCGACGTCGCGCGCGCACGAACTCGTCGATACGTCGCGTCGCCTTCGATGATCGTGTGCAGATTCGACAGACGCACCTGACCCGTCGCTGGATCGATGAAGCGCGCTTGCACGAAGAAGGTCGCGCCCGGATCGGTGAGCGGCAGGTCGGGAAGCTGACCGGCCGCAGGCCCGAGGACCCCAACCTGGCCGGCCCATGCGACAGAGGACATCACGGACGCGGCGATGAGCGTATGCAGGATCTTCATCGAGCGAACTCCTTCAGAGCGAGACAGTGCGTTTCACACGCAGTCCGGCAGGGCGGGCGTCGGGCTCGGGTCAAGGGAAAGACAAGCTCGAAGTCGGGTTGAAAGTGAACGATTTCGGCTCTTTCGGGGGTTTCGGAATCGACCCGTTCACGCGTACATTGGGGCCATCGTCGATCGACGAGCGGCACACAGTCGTCGCTGCAGTCGCCCCCCCCTGATTCTCTCCCCGGAGTTTCGCGCCAGCCTCCACACTCGGTTCGCGTCACACGTTCGCGTCACTCGTTCGTGCACACGCCCCGTCGGCCCTCCACTCCTATGCGACTCCATTTCCTAATTCCGGCGCTCCTCGCCGTCTCGTCCATCGCGGGCGCGCAGACGCCGACTCACGACGACGTCTTCATCGGCGACGCGCCTCTCGACGCCGGTGGCACCCAATCGATTCTCTCGGACATCTTCCTGCCGACGGGCGCGACTGCCCCGACGCCGATCGTCATCTACATCCACGGCGGCAGTTGACAAACGGGCGATCAGAACAACATCCCGCAGCCGGTCTACAAGCTGCTCGAATCGGGAATCGCTGTCGCGACGCTCGGTCAGCGCCACTGCACCGACGCGATTTTTCCGGCACCGCTCCACGACGTGAAGGGGCTCGTGCGCTTCTTGCGCGGCAAGGCGAGCACGTACAACATCAATCCCAATCGCATCGGATGTTGGGGAATCAGTTCGGGCGGCTATCTGGCGCTCTTGATGGCGACCTCCAGCGGCGTGGCCGAACTCGAAGGGGATACCGGCGGCAACTTGGAGTTCCCGAGTCACATCGCAGCGGCCGTCGATTACTTCGGGCCGACGGACATCCTCAACATGCAGCCCGATGTGCAGACGCCACCCGGAACGTTGTTCGATCACGACGTCGAGAGCTCGGCGAATTCGCGGCTGATCGGCTTCGGTGGACCGGGCGAAGGCATGGGCGTGCTGCGGGCGAGCATCGACGATCCGCTCTCGCCGTACGCTGAGAAAGTTGCACTCGCGCTCAGCGCGAATCCGATCCAATACCTGACGCTCGACGATCCGCCGATGTTCATCACGCACGGCGTGTTCGACACGCTCGTGCCCGATCGTCAGAGCCAGCGTTTTTTCGACGCAGCTGTCGCCATCGGTCTGGGGCCTGTCTTCAAGCACGATCCGACGTCCGGACACGGTTCGCTGCCCAATTCGACCTACGCGGAATCGCGCGCGTTCTTGGTGCGCGTCTTTTTCGACGGTCCTCAATCGACCGGCATTCCCTTCTGCTTCGGCGACGCATCGGGCACCGCATGTCCCTGCGCGAGCGCAGTACCGTCGACCGGTTTCGTCGGCTGCCGCACATCGGTCACCGCCGGCGGCAAGTTGCGCGCGAGCGGAGTCGCGAGCGTCAGCAACGACACGCTGAAGTTACAAGCGTCGCAGATCACCGGGCCGGCCTTTTTCTTCGCGGGTAGCGCGATCGAAGCCAACGGTTCGGGAGCGCTCTTCGGTGATGGATTGCGTTGCATCGCGAATCCGTCGGTGCGACTCGGAACGCGGCCGATGGTCCACGGCTCGGCGAGCTTCCCGAGCACGAACGCGGCGTCGATTTCGGCGCAGCATCCGGTGATCGCCGGTACGACGCGGTTCTTCCAAGCCTCGTTCCGCGACGCGCAATCGAGCTGCGGACTCGGCGGAATGAACGCGACGAACGGCATCGCCGTCACCTACCTGCCCTGAGCAGATCGCCGGAAGCGGTCGTGCTTCGCTGAGCAGCTAGAGTCGATTTTTTATTCGCAGTGCGTGCGCGCGTGGATCAGAGGCCGAACTGCCGGTGCAGCCAGCATGGGCGGCTGTAGTCCCAATTCTTCTCGGCCATCGCGGCGACGAGCACCGGGTAGATCTCCTCGATTGCGCGCGCAGTGTCATCGTCGAGCCCGACTGCTGAACGGTAGTGAGCCAGCGCGCGCTCTTCGTGCTCGAGCAATTCGGTGCGGTCACGCACGCTCTTCCACGCGCGCTCCGCTGTCGCGCCGAGTTGTTGTTTCTTCTCGTGGATCACGAGGTGCAAGAGGTCGAAGTAAGGCAAGCCGGCCGATTCCGTCGTGCCCCAATCGAGGTAACCGAGGACGCTCCCGTCACGCGCCACTTGAACGTGTTTTCCGCGCAAATCGGCGTGATAAAGGACGCGTGGAATGCACTTCCCGATGAACCGCGAACGGCAGGCGTCGCGCATCGACGTCAGGCGCTCGATCGTCGTTCGAACTGCGGCGTGCGTCGCGACGAGGTCGAACCGAGCGCCGATCTCGGCTTCGAAATCCGCTGCGGTGAACTCGGCGGCCGGGCGCACGACCAGGCTCGAGAAATGGCGGGCCGCGTCAGCGAGCAAGCGCGTCGCGGTCGCGCGATTCGACGTGACTTGCGGCGCAGTGAAGCCGGGCAAGCGCCGTTCGCAAGTGAGCCACACGCCGTCGACCCGCCCGTACAAGATCGGCTTCGGCACGGGAACGTTCGCGAAACGCTCCGTCACGAGTTCCAACGAGCGATAGTGCAGTTCGAGTTGCGGAATGTTCTTCGGGCACAGCGGCACGTGCAGCGTCCAACGCCCTCGCGGTTCGTCGTCACGGCTACCGGGAATCGAAGTGTGGATCAGCGCAGTGTTCCCGCGCGTCGCCACGACCTGTTCGATCTGCGGCAGCGGCTCGCCCGTGCGACGCGCGATTTCCATCAGGATGCGTTCGATTCGCGTCGGTGCTTTCGCAAGCGAACTTCGTGCGCCGATCAGGGCGAAGCTCGGCGTGAAGACGGGAAACAAACCCAGTGATTGCGCCGCCAGCTTGATGCGGTTCTTGCGCTCCATCGGGCCGACGGCGAGGCGCGGCCGCGGCTCGTCGATGCCGACGACGAACGTGAAATCACGAGCGTGCGGGTAAAGGGCGAACGCGCGAGGAGTTGCGAAACCCGGACGGGTGAGCAAGTTCCTGTAACCGCGCAACGTGCGCTCGCCGTGTTTCGGTGAGACGGCTTTCTTCATGTACTCGACCGGCGACGGAATCGAAAAATCGCTACGTTTGCCGCTCGAATGCTTGTAGGCGAGTCGATTCTCCCCTGACAGGACGACCTCGCCGCGCGCGACGCGCAGCGCTTCCGCCACGCCCGCTGCGAAGGTGATCGGCGCGATCGGCCAGTCCTCGATGACGACGACGTCGAAGCTCTGATCGGAGAACGCGAGGCGCTCGGACGCAACGCACAGAATCGCGTTCACGCGGCCGGGCGAGTGAGTCTCGTTTCGCACTCGAGCGAATTCGATGCGCTCGGCACTCGCGTCGAGCACCGTGATCTCGAACCCGCTCGCGGCCAGCGGCGTGATCGTGCCGGAGAGCGAGCTGCCGAGGAAAAGCAGGCTCCCGCCGCTCGATCTCAAGAGCGGAAACCACGCGCCGCGCGATTCACGTAGTTCCTGCATCGTGCGATCGGCGCGCTCTTCCGGTAGCGCGAGCAACAATTCTTCGAGAGCCGTTTTGAAAGTCGCGCCGCGTTCGATCGCGTCGCGGAATGCAAGTGTGTCACCGTGGTCCAGCGGTGACGGTCGTGTCGTGTCGAGCGTGCTCATCCGCGGTCGCACACCCGCTCGAGCGACGAACCGAACAGGATCACGAGCGCGAACAGCGCGGGCAGAAGTGCGAAATCGGGGCGCACGTCGAGGCGGAGCGCCCGCGCGATCCAGGCGAACATCAGCGCAAAAAGCAGTGTGCGCAAGAGCATCGCGCGCTCGTGTCCGACGCCGGCACCCGACGGATTCCAACGCGGCATCCGCAGTCCACGCAAGTCCCACCAGCGTGCGACGAGCACCACAGCGAAGAGTGCGCCGATGAGCGCGTAGAGCGTGTTGGAGAAGACCACGCTCTCCGTGGGCGTGAATGTCCCGGGATCGAGGACGCGCACTGCCGCGAAGACGAGGACGGCTGCCGCGCAAGTTCCGATCGCGAGCTTGCGCGACGCTGCGGCCGTGCCGATGACGAGCGTCAGCATGCCGGCAGCTGCGAGTAGCCAGCCTTCGCGCGCGAGCGCGATCGTCGCGGCGAAGAACACGGCGGCCAAGATCAATGCGCGTCGATCGGCTCTGCGGTACCAGGCGATCGTGCTCACGGCTCCGACGGCGAAGTACAGCGGTGCATAGCCGTCGAGCCCGTCGAATCGCGTGGGCGAACAGGCGACGACGGCGCCGAATGCGCTGACTGCAGCAGCGCGAACGAGTGCGCGGCAGCGTGCGGACGCCAGACCCGCGTCGATCATGACGATGGTGGCGAGGAGCAGTACGCTCGTGAATGCGTCCGGGCCGTTCGAATGCGGCAGGCCGAAGAGAGTCGGTGCGAAGAGGCTCGCGATCGTCGCGAACCATGCGACGAGGGACGCTGCGCGAGCAAACGTCGATTCGGCCGCGAGTGTTGTTTCGTGCCTCGGAGCGAGCGCGTGCGGACGCAGTGCGAACCGTACGGCGAGGAGGATTGCACCGACCGTCGCAAGCGCCCACAGCGGCATGCGGCACAGCGCAGCCAGCCACAGCACGAGCAAGCCGAGCATGAAGGCGAGTGCCGCTAGCGCCGCCCAGTCTCGCGGTCTGCGGCGCAGGCTCGAACCCGCCGGCATCCACGCGAGACACACGCTACCGATGGCGGTCGCGAGCAGAATCAGGAGAGTCGGCATGAAGGCCTTGAACGTGTCCATCGGTGGTGCGCGATGATTCAGAGAGCAGGCGCGTGAATCCAGCGTCGAATCGACATTGGTCCGGCGGTTATCGTGAGCGACGTGCGAGTCGCCGCTTTTCAATTCGACGTGGTCCAGGGCGACGTCGATCACAACCTGGCGCAGGTCGAGCGCGGATTGCGCGATGCCGTGGACGCGCGGTGCGAGCTCGTCGTGTTGCCCGAGATGTGGCCGACGTCGTTTCCGTCGGCAGAAACGCGCCTCGACGAGGCCGTCACATCGACGGAGCGCGCGTTGGAGCACATAGCCTTCCTGACGCAAGAGCTGCCGCTCGTCGTGTGCGGCTCGGCATTCGGTCGCACGGTGACGCTGCCGTCGAATCGTTGGCACGCGCTTCGATCCGGTCGTGTCGTCGCCGCGTACGACAAGATCCACTTGTTCACGCCGACGGCCGAAGAAGCGAGTTTCAGCTCTGGAAATCGTGCTCCGACGTGCGTCGACACGCGTGCCGGCCGGCTCGGTGGAATCGTGTGTTACGACCTGCGTTTTCCCGAAGTTGCGCGCGCACTGTTTCGCAGCGGCGTCGAGATCGCGACGGTGAGCGCGCAATGGCCCGAAACGCGCGCGTCGCACTGGGCCGCATTGTGCGACGGTCGTGCGGTCGAATCGCAGTGTTTCGTCGTCGCGTGCAATCGTGTCGGAAGCGCGAAGATCGGTCGGCGCGCGCTCGATCTCGTCTTCGCCGGCGGGTCGCGCATCGTCGATCCCGAAGGTCGCGTGCTCGCGTGCGCGGGGCGTGACCGCGAACTGTTGATTGCTGACATCGATCTGGATGTCGCGCGCTCGCTGCGCGTGCGCGTCCCCGTCGCCAAGGACGAACGGCGCGACTTGTACCGTGATTTCGAGCGCGCGTGAGCCGTGCGTGCCGGCGGATACGGTCGGAGCCGGCCCTCTCGAGGCACCGGCTCCGAACGCTGTGTGTCAGTCTCTAACTCTGTAGCAATTCCATCTCACTCACTCAGCGCATCACGCGAGGGGACTCGCGGGATGTGTTTCAAATGGGCGGCAGCGGCCTGTCGTCGAGGACGGGCGGCTGATCGGTCACCGGGCGATTGTCCGGCGTCACGACCGGTATGTGCAGCGGTTGCAGCGGGGGAGTGACCAGTTCCACACTCGGCATCGGCAGCCACGGCGGCAGAGCCGTGGGCGTCGTCGTGATCAGCGAGAGCAACGAGCCGAGCTCACGCCAGGATGCCGGTTGCATTCCGCGTTGTACCCAGGTCGCGTCAGCGCCGCTGTCACAGAGGGCACCGAGATCGAAGTTGCCGCTCGATATCCACAGACCGTTTTCCTGGTGCGCGACTTCGAAGTTCATCCCTTCGAGCGCTTCTCGTGAATACGTGCTCGAGAACCGCCCGCCCGGTTGCATGACGCGCCACGTCATGTAGTTGCCCGACCGGAAAAAGAGCACTTGCGGTTGGGTCGAAAAGTTGTGTGCGAAGAACTCCGTGTTGCGCACGACGAAGCCGACGTCGACCGGTTGCAGCTGCGGCGAAGGATCTTCGAACGAAACGACGAACGGAGAAGCGGTCAATAAAAGTGCTGCGACAAGGCGCTTGTGCATGGGGATTTCCTGCGGGGTGGTGAGCCGTGCACTGAACACGGCGGCAGGAAGCTCTTCGGAAGCAATTGCGCGAAGCCTTGAGCACAGAGAGTTGCGAAATGCCGCCGACCCTAAGGCGGGAAAGTCCTTCCCAGACGAAGTGGATCAGTCGCGGCCGAGCAAGCGGAAGGCGGCCCAGTCGGACATGGGCGCACCGGCCGCCCGCAGCGTGTCCCTCGCGCTCACGACAGCTCGTGAGGGCAGAACGCCCGACTTCAACGCGCGGTGGAACGCGACGCTGAATCGTCGCGCGGCCTGATCCTCGACTGCCCAGGATGTCACGAGCAAGTTGCGTGTTCCCGATTCGAGGAAGGCCTTGGCGATGCCGATGGCAGCTTCACCGTCGACGAAATCGCCACCGCCGGATTCGCACGCAGAGAGCACGACCAGCGGAAGGCCCGGTTGTGCACGCAATACGTCGTCGCGGTCGAAGTACACGCCGTTCGACAACTCGAGCGCCGAGTTCGAGACGCTCGATTCGGATGAAGCTGTCGAGGGCTGGTGGCTCGTCAAATGCGTCGCAATGTGCAGCGCGCGATTCGAATTCAACGCCTCGCTCACGGCGGCTCGATCGAAGCTGGCCGCACAACGCGGGAGCTCGCCATCGTGGAGTCCGGCGAGTTCCGCGAGTTCGGCGCGTACCCCGGGCAGACGTGAGGCGCCGTGTGCGTCGATTGGATCGCCGAGAAGCGACCAAGCCAACTGCGCATGTTCTGTCAAACCGATGCCTGGTGAACTGGCGACGAGGCCGGGAAGCACGAGCGGAACGAGCTGCCGGTCACGGCGAGTCTCGAACAGAGGGAACAGATCGAAAGGCAATTTCTCGAGTGGGCCATGCGCGCACAAGAGGAGCCGACCAGCGCTCGTTTCGATGTACTGGCCGATTTCCGCTGGGATGAGCGCCCGTTGAAGATCGGCCCCATATTCGAAAGCGAGCGTTTCGTCATCTGCGGTCGCGGCTTCACGCAACCGACGGACGGCGTCTTCTATGGACTTTCGACCCAGTTGGATGACTGCGCCGCGAGACGATCCATCTCGCGCGACATGGACGACAACGGTCGTGTCTCCACCGACGACCCAGGTGACGAGCCCAGCCTCGAAGCTACCGGCCCACGCACGAACCGCAGCCTCGTCGACGAACACTTCGTCCGAGTTGGAAACCGCACACCGCATTGCGCGTGATTGACGATCCTCGATGGCGACGGCTGCGCGCAGTGGCTCTCCATTTTCGATGCGCGCGCGGGCGAGCAAAGCCATCGTTTCGAGGCCGACGACCTCGCCGCTGATCGAAGCCGTGGGCGAGAGACGATCGGACCCGCTCAATCGACTCTCGATCGAGTCACCGAGGGCTAGCGCGCGCTCGAACGTGTGAATGGCTTCGGCGCGGCGCCCCACGTTCAAGAGAGCTGTGCCGAGAAGGCGTTCGCGCGACAGTCGTTGAGCGACCGACGGACGCTCCGCCCAAATCTCTGTCTCCAATTCGACGATCGCAAGTTGAAACTCACCTCGCAGCACTCGCGCTTCGGCCACCGCCAGTTTCGCCAGTGGATCCAGTCCGGAGAACTCTCGAAGCACGCTCTCGTGCGCAAGAGCCGCCTCTGCATCTCCCTTGCGAGTCAACCCGGCCTGCATGAGCACGTGCCAGTCGCGCACTGATCCCGCGTCGGTCGGTTTGTTGCGGCTCAGGAACTCGAGCGCACGCTCGGGCTCATCCAGGGCCAGCAACAACGAACCGTGCCGCGACGCGAGATCCCACGAACTCGCTGGCGACTTCAGCTGCGCTATCGCCTCCAAGAGTCTGGCAATTTCCCGCAAGTCACCGGACTCGTGAGCGATTCGCAAGAGACCCGTCAGCGCCCATTCTCGATAGCGTGGTTGGTCCAGGCGTTCTGCCAGTGTGAGCACTTGTTCGAATTGTTCCTGCGCTGCCGACCAGTCCCCACGCGACCAGTCGAACCACGCCAGCGACAAGAGAGCTTCGAGGCGCGGAGTGAGTAGGCCTGTGCGCCCGAACAAAGACAGCGCCTCCACGGCCTCACGTGTTCCCGTCCGCGCCCATTCCATCCGCGTCGACTCGTCCATCTCGGCATCGTCGATGATCCGCTGACGCATCAGTGTCGAGCGCAGTGCGAGCGCACGCGCTGCCGGACTGAAATCGGGTGCGGCGCGACTTTCTCGCACGATTTCATCGAGTCGGCGCAGATACTCGATGCGCTCGGACTGCCATTCCTGGGTCGTCAGCCGCTGGGCACGGAGCAGGCGCACACTCTCGAAGATGGCGTTGAAGCGCGTCTCGCGTTCCCACCCCGCTTTGCGCTCGAGCGAGTCGAGCCCGCTGTAGAAGCGGGCGATTTCCATCAGGTCGGGTCGCTGTGAGGCCCAGCGCTCGGCGCATTCGTTCAATGCTGCGGCTTGTGTCTCATCGCCAGAACGAAAGGCCGCGAGCGTGCTGCGAAAGAAAACCTGCTCGGATTCCCAGTCATGCGCTTGTTCCGGCGCTCGTTGCGCAAGCACCTCGGTTCGGGCCGTGCCCGAGGCGACGAGCGGAAGTGGCAGCGCTGCGACGACCACGCAGGCAACCTCCGCGAACATCGCACTCGGACGCATCCGATCACCGACCTGGGACTTGGTCCAGATAGCGATCGCGCTCGACACTCGGCGGCAAAGTGCGCGCGAGTTCGTGGGCATCGGTCACATACCCTGCTGCGTGCAAGACATGCACGGCGGCCAGCGTGCGCTCGACGGGCGAGCGCTCGGCCAGCGCGAGCAAGTTGGCTTCGATGTTCAGATCGGCCACGACTTGGAAATCATGTTTGCCGAGTTGCTTGTACAGCCCGTTGTGCGTGACCCAGGCGGTCAGCGTGAAACGTCCCGGCTCTTTCAGCCACTTCGATTCGGCCGTCGGGGACGTACTCACGATCTCGTCGACTTTCGTGTCGCGTCCGATCGCTCCGCCCTCGAGGCGCGAGTAAATGAAGCGGTACTCTCCGCCCTCGGCTTGCGGCTCGACTTCCAAACGCAGCGGCGCCGACAGGCTCGGGAACAACAGCGCGACTTCAGCCGACGGCAGGAGCACGCGACCGCGCGGATAGTGAACCGCACCGCCGGCCGAACCGCGCAAGAGCGGCGCTTCCGGGAAGCGTAGCGTCTCCGGCGTCACGACGGCGCGCACGGCCAAGAACAGTAGCACGGCAGCTGCGGCCGATGCGAGCAGCGGGACGAGGCGCAATCCGCGGCGCCGCGGGGGCACGACCGGCGTCGGCTCCTCCTCCAGCTCCTCTTCGACAGGCAGGCCGAAAATGAGCGGCGACGGCGGCGCCGATTCGAGCGTCTCGACGAAGCGTTCGCACTCGAGGCACGTCGCCAAGTGGCGATCGATCGACGCACGCCGATCCGCGCTCAAACTCGACGCGCCCGGCCCCTGACCGAAGTCGTAGAGGTCTTCGGGCGGAGGACAGACGAGAAGAGCGGGCCCCGAAGCCTTCCGCGCGACATCACTTGCCCGACTGCGCAACCAACCATCTGCGTCTTGGAGCTTGCGCAACCGCCACCCGCGCTCTGGGTCTTCGGCGAGCATCCTCAGGAGTTGCTCGTCTAGGTCGTCCCAGCGGAGCAGGGCGTCGTCGGCGGTGTGCGGGGCGAGGACTTCGTCAGGTCGGCCGCGGGGCCCGTTCGATTCGAATCTCATAGACGCCGACTCGTCCGCAGATTCGGTGCGTCGCGGTGCGCTTTGTTCAGGATTTTCGGGCTTTTTCGGAGTCATCGAGCGGTGTCCTCCAGGGCGAGGTCGTTCAGGAGGACGCGCCTGAGCGCAGTGGAGGCGCGCTTCAGGCGATACTTGGTTTGTTCGAGCGAGATCGACAGTGCATCGGATATCTCGCCGATGGTGCAGTCGTCGACGAAACGCAGCGTGAGCAGCGCGCGTTCCTCCTCGTCGAGGTGCGCCAGGCCGCGCCGGACCAGGTCGCCGATCTCCTCATCGCCGGCTACTTCTCCGGGGCTCGGATTCGTGTCGGGCCGTTCGGGAATGCGATCGCCGACGGGGGTGAGCTTGGGATTGCGCCGCGCCCCGGCTTTGCGCTTGAGGTCGACACAACGACACCAGGCTACTCGATACAGCCAGGTGCCGAAACTGCCGCGCTCGGGATCGAATTTGCCGTTGTCGAGACGGTCGAGGGCGTAGATGAGGATCTCTTGAAGGAGATCTTCGCGCGCGGAATGCTCGCTCTCGAAGTGCCCGATGCAGTGATAGAACAGGGCCTTGTAGCGCTCCAAGAAGATGGACACGCCCACTCTCGGCTTCGACCGCAAGCCCGCGACCAATTCCAATTCTTCCAAACGCGGAAGCCGCCCCTCGAGCGATCCCACTGCTTCCCAATCCAACGGGATCGGGAGGGCGAGACCTTCAGCGGCGGAGAATGTCCCTTCCACGCACTGATTGCAACAGGGACGCGTTCGTCGCGTAAGGGGGTGCGATATGCAATATCCAAACGACCTGCGAAACCACGGCTGTTATTGCGCTAATCGCCGAAAGAATAGGTGAGCGGGCTTGCGAGCGCTTCGAACCGCTGGAATTCCGCAGCGGTCGTGCAGGTCGCGCAACGCCATCGATCGCGCTGGCTAGTAGGATCCGTACCGGCATCGTCGGCCTCACCCCCTCACTCGGAGGATCTCGATGGGCTCTTGCACCCGCTGACTTCTCGCCGTGTTCTCGTTGGCCGTGCTCGGCGCGACGGCTCGCGCGCAGTTCAACAACACCTGGCTCACGCTCGCGAAGGATCCGACGCGGATCGTGGATGCGAATGGCGCGAGTGCGACGTACATCCTCACCGATCCCGAAGAGAAGGACTACGCGTGGGGCGACGTGAATCACGACGGTTGGATCGACCTAGTCGTGGTGCGCAAGGAGCCGGCGACGACGCTGGGCAAACGCGTCAACTACTTGCTGATGAACGAGAACGGCAAGCTCGTCGATCGCACGGCTCAATACGCGTCCGACGCCGACGTGGTCGGTGACCTGGGTTTCTCGACGCCCACGAACGATCGCGACATCGCGGTCGCGGATCTGAATGCGGACGGTTGGGAGGATCTCGTCACGTCGACGACGCTCGGCGGCGGAACGAAAGAAGTCACGCACCCGCGCGTGTACATCAACAAGGGCAAGGTCGGCGGCGTGTGGCAAGGCTTTCGTTACGAAGCAGCGCGCATCCCGCAGTTCACGTTGACCGCCGGCGGCGCGAGCGCGTACCCGAGCTTCTGCTCGGTTTCGGTCGGCGACGTGACGGGCGACGGTTCGCCGGACTTGTATTTCGCCGACTACGGATTCACGCCCGATTTGGACGACCGCCTCTTGATCAACGACGGCGCCGGCAACTTCACCGACTCGTTCCAGACGCGGATGACCGCGCAGATGCTGTTGACGAGCTTCGGTACATCGTCGGAGATCGTCGATTTGAATGGAGACGGCACGCTCGACGTCGTGCGCGGGCAGTCGGGCACCGTCTCGTGCTCGTACAACAATCCGGCGAACGTCGGTTTCTTCAACATCTTCCAGGCCAGCGTCGGCGGCGGCTCGCCCTATCACGTCGACGTTGGCGATCTGAACGGCGATTCACGGCCCGACTTGATCTTCAGTGACGACGGGAGCGACGGCTTCCGCTTCAACATGGGCAACGATGCGCTCGGGCGCGTGAGTTGGGGCGCGCAGAGGGTTTTCAATTACGTGGTCGGATCCGATGACGGCTTCGCCGGCAATTGCCTCGTCGTCGACATGAACAAAGACGGGTTCGGTGACGCGCTCGTGAGCGACTTCGACGTCGACACGACGGGCTGCGACCGGCGCGCGAAGATCTTCCACAACGTGGGCGGCGTCATCGGCACGGAGATGATCTTGCGCGAGGAAGCACAACAAGCCTCGGGTGGATGGAGGGGCGCCGTCGGCGTGCTCACCAGCGATCTGACCGGCACTTACGACATGGCCGCGTTCGACATCGACAACGACGGGGACACGGATCTGGTCATCGGTCGCTGCGCAGGCACGGCGGTGTTCATCAATCAACAACTGCAGCCGGCGCTGGTCGTGTGCGCGGGCGATGGATTCGGCGACGGCCTGTCCGTGCGGAAATGCCAGCGCGGTCGGTGCAGGCGCGGGCTGTCTCAGCTCGCTCAACCTGGGCGGAAAACTGCGCGCGAATGGCGCTGCGCGCGTGACAGCGGACGGGCTCGCTCTGCAAGCGACGCAGGTGCCGAACGGTCCCGGGCTCTACTTCCAAGGCACGTCGCTGATGAGCGCGGGCGCGGGCATCCCCTTTGGAGACGGATTGTTGTGCGCCGGCGGTTCGATCGTGCGCTTGGGCGTCGTGTTCGCGAGCAGCAATGCGTCGACTTATCCGCGTACGGGCATCGATCCGATCGTGTCCTTGCAAGGCGCGAATGCGGCGGGGGACACGCGCTCGTACCAAGTCTGGTATCGCGATTCGGACGTGAGCTTCTGCTCGAGCGCGGTGTTCAATCTGACGAATGCGCTGACGTTGACTTGGCAGAACTGAGTCGGGATCGGTTCGACGCGCGGAGGAATTCCCACAGAATTCCGCCGCGCTGCTTATCCTGAGACCCGTTCACGAAGTACTTCCTTTCCCCGAGGAGTCCGTCGCATGCACACTGCACTTCGTCTCGCGCTCGTTCCGCTGTTCGCATCCGTTTGCGCGTCGATCGCGCTCGCTCAATTCAACAATCCGTGGGTGTCGTTCGTGTAGGACACGCAGCGCATCCGCAATCCTGATGGCTCGACTGCGACTCAGGTCACGACGGACACGCAGGAGCGGGACTTTGCCTAGGGCGATCTCGTCAGGGACGGTTGGACCGACCTGATCGTCGTGCGCAAGCGTGCCCCCGGATCCTCACCCAACTACCTCTCCAACCAATTGCTCATGAACGAGCAAAGAGTTCTCGTGGATCGCACGGCCGCGTACGCGACGGCCGCCAGATCACGTGCGCTACAACCTCGGCAACGACGGGGCCGGCGCCGTGGTGTGGGGGAACCGTATCGCGTACCAGTTCGTCGGCGGCAACGACGACGGCTTCGTGGGCAACAGCCGCGTCGCAGACCTCGACGGCGATCAGTGGCCGGACACGATCCACGGCGATGTCGACGTCGAGATCCCCGGCTGCACCCGTCGCTGCCACATCTACCACAACCCCGGCGGCACTCCGGGAGGCGAGATCGTCCTACGCGAAGAGGCCGAGATGACGGGTGTCGGGGGATGGAAGGGCGCCGTCGGATTGTCGGTGGACGAACTCAAGGGGACGTTCGACATCGCGCCCTTCGACATCGACAACGACGGCGACATCGACCTCGTGTTCGGCCGGTGCGCGGGGACGACGGTGTGGATGAATCAACGTATCGAGGGTGGGACGGTGTTCTGCTTCGGAGATGGATCAGGCACCGCCTGCCCGTGCGGCAACGCGAGCACGACAGCCGACAAGGCCGGTTGCATCAGTTCCATCGGAGTCGGCGGTCGGTTGCGCACGACCGGCAGCGCGAGCCTTTCCGCGGACACGCTCGGCCTGCTCGCGTCGGGAGTGCCGAACGGTCCTGCGCTCTTCTTCCAAGGCACTTGGGCCGAAGGCGTCGGAGCGGGATCCGCGTTCGGCGACGGATTGTTGTGCGTCGGCGGATCGATCGTGCGCCTCGGTGTCGTTTTCGCTGCGAACAACACGTCGCTCTGTCCGCGTCCGGGCATCGACCCCGCGATCTCGGTGCAAGCGGGCCTCGCGCCCGGCAGCGCGCGCACCTACCACGCATGGCATCGCGACTCCGACCTCGCGTTCTGCACGCCTGGCGTGTTCAACCTCACGAACGGGTTGGCGATCGTCTGGCAGAACTGAAATCGAATCTGCCCGTTGACGCCCTTTTGATCTCCAGGGCGGGCCACGTTGACGGCCCTGCGAGCTAGGCTCCGGCTGGGGCGGCTGTCTATACTGTCCGGTCCTGCGCGGGCGAGCGAATCGTCCGCGTACCCCATCCACCGATTCGCGGAGCCGGTCCTTTGAGAGACGTCGTCATCGTCAGCGCGTGTCGCACTCCCGTCGCCAAGTTTCAGGGAGCGCTCAGCGGGTTTCGCGCGCCCGACCTCGGTGCGCTCGCCATCGCCGAAGCGCTCGTGCGCGCGAAAGTTCCCGCCGCGGCCGTCGACGAAGTCATCTTCGGCAACGTGCTCACCGCTGGACTCGGTCAAAATCCGGCGCGCCAGGCGGCGATCAAGGCCGGCATTCCGAACACGGTGTCGTCGTTCACGGTGAACAAGGTGTGCGGCTCGGGCTTGAAATCGGTGATGCTCGCCGCGCAAGCAATTCGCGCCGGTGACGCCGATGTGATCGTCGCGGGCGGACAAGAGAGCATGACCAACGCGCCGTACCTGCTGCCCGAGGCGCGCGCCGGCGTGCGACTCGGCCACGGCAAGCTCATCGACTCGATGGTGTGGGACGGGTTGTGGGACATCTTCAACGACTTCCACATGGGCAACACGGGCGAGCTCGTCGCGAAGAAATACGAGATCACGCGTCGCCAACAAGACGAGTTCGCGGCGCTCAGCCATCAGAAAGCGGCCGACGCGACGAAGAACGGGCGCTTCGACGCCGAGAAGTTCAAGGTCATGATCCCGCAGCGCAAGGGCGATCCGATCGCGTTCTTCGAGGACGAGAACGTGCGCGGCGACACGACGGCGGATTCCATCGCCAAATTGAAGCCCGCGTTCGATCCGACAGGCACAGTGACGGCTGCGAACGCGAGCTCGATCAACGACGGCGCCGCAGCCGTCGTCGTGATGAGCGCAGACAAGGCCAAAGCACTGGGTTTGAAGCCGCTCGCGAAGATCACGGCCTACGCGTCCGGCGGTTGCGCACCCGAGTGGGTGATGATGGCGCCCGAGAAGTCGATCGCAGCTTGCGCGACGAAACTGGGCAAAAAGCCCAGTGATTTCGACCTGCACGAGATCAACGAAGCGTTCTCGGTCGCTGCGATCGCGCTCACGCGCGTGCTCGATCTCGACCCGAAGAAAGTCAACGTGAACGGCGGCGCCGTCGCCATCGGACATCCGATCGGCGCGTCGGGTTGTCGCGTGCTCGTGACGCTCATCCACGCGCTGCAGCAACAGAACGCGAAGACCGGAATGGCTTCGCTCTGCCTCGGCGGCGGCAACGCGGTTTCGCTGGCGCTCGAGAAGGTCTGAGCACCATGCCCAAGTCGATGTTCGAGTCGGTGGCCGTGATCGGTGCCGGAACGATGGGGAATGGAATCGCGCAGACCTTCGCGACGTTCGGCGCGCGCGTGCTGCTCGTCGATCTGTCCGAGGATTCGCTGAAGAAGGGCCGAGCTTCGATCGAAGGCTCACTCGCACGCGTCGTCAAAAAAGGCGTCATCACCGACGCGGATGCGCAAGCGACGCTCGCGCGGCTCACGACGAGCGCGAAGCTCGAATCGATCACCGACGTGCCGCTCGTCGTCGAAGCCGTGTCCGAACGCGCCGACGTCAAAGCGAAAGTGTTCGCTCAGATCGATCGTCAATGTCCGCCGGCGACGATCCTCGCGTCGAACACGAGTTCGATTTCGATCACGCTGATCGCCGCGAACACGAAGCGCGCCGATCGCGTCATCGGCATGCACTTCATGAATCCGGTGCCGGTGATGAAGCTCGTCGAGATCATCCGCGGCCAGGAAACGAGCGACGAAACCACGGCGAAAATCGTCGCCGCGAGCGAATCGATCGAAAAAGTGCCCGTGGCCGCGAACGACTTCCCGGGGTTCGTGTCGAATCGCGTGCTGATGCCGATGATCAACGAGGCGATCTTCTGCCTCATGGAGGGCGTCGCGACGCGCGAAGGCATCGACACGGTGATGAAGCTCGGCATGGCGCATCCGATGGGCCCGCTCGCCCTCGCCGACTTGATCGGACTCGACGTCTGCCTCGACATCCTCGAAGTCCTGCACAAGGGCCTCGGCGACGACAAATACCGTCCGTGTCCGCTGCTGCGTCGTTACGTCGCGGCCGGACGCTTGGGCAAGAAGAGCGGCAAGGGTTTCTACGACTACAACGCGACGTGAGCACTCCACCGCGAGTCCACGTCTGATCGAAACGCACAATGGATTTCCAACTCAACGAAGAGCTCACCCTCGTGCGCGACATGGCGCGCGATTTCGCAGAGCAAGAGCTCGCCTCGCGCGCGACGAAACACGATCGCCAAGGCTTCATCGACCGCGAAGTCTTCGCGAAGATGAGCGAGCTCGGGCTGTGGGGCCTGACCGTTCCCGAAGCCTACGGCGGCGCGGGCATGGGCAACCTGGCGCTCAGCGTCGTGCTCGAAGAGGTTAACCGCGTGTGCGCTTCGACCGGCGTCACCTTGTCGGTGCACAACAGCTTGCTGGGTGCTCCGATCGCGAAGTTCGCGAGCGCAGCGACGAAGCGTGAGTGGTTGCCGCGCCTCGCGACCGGCGAAGTCATCGGCGCGTACTGCTTGACCGAGCCGAACGCCGGCTCCGACGCCGCTTCACTGCGCACGAGCGCGCGCGTCGACGGTGGCGACTTCGTCATCGACGGCACGAAAGTCTGGGTCACGAACGGCGGCATCTGCGGCGTGATGCTCGTCTACGCGCGCACCGACGACAAAGCGTCGAAGGCCAAGGGCATCAGCGCGATCCTCGTGCCCGCGAACACGAAAGGCGTCACCGTCGGCCCGCCGGAAAAGAAGTGCGGCATCCGCGGCAGCTCGACGACGGAAATCCTGTTCGACAACGTGCGCGTGCCTAGGTCGAACCTGGTCGGCGAGCTCAACGAGGGCTTCAAAGTCGCGATGGACACACTCGACGGCGGCCGCATCGGCATCGCCAGCCAAGCTGTCGGCATCGGTCGCGCGTGCCTCGAAGCCGCGACGAAGTACTCGAAAGAGCGCGAGCAATTCGGCACTGCGATCGCGAATTTCCAAGCGATCCAGTGGAAGCTCGCCGACATGAGCACGCGCCTCGAAGCGTCGCGCATGCTCGTGCTGAAGGCCGCTTGGCTGCGCGACCGCAAAGAACGCTGCACGCAGGCTTCCGCGCAAGCGAAGTTGTTCGCGTCGCAAACGGCGAACTACTGCGCCGACGAGTGCCTCCAAATCCACGGCGGCGCCGGTTACACCGATCACTTCATCGTCGAGCGCTTGTTCCGCGACGCGCGCATCACCGAGATCTACGAAGGCGCGACGGACATCCAACGCATCGTCATCGCGCGCGGCGTGCTCGCGTGAGGGATTTCTTGTCGCGACGGCGCACGATCTCCTTCGGTGAGTGGTACTTGCTCACGATCGCGAGCAGTACGGTGTTCGTGATGCTCATGATCTGCCTCGAAGCGCTCTCCCCGAATGTGCCGGGCGGATGAACGCGTCCGCCGACATCACCGATCGTTTCCTCGCCGGCGACAAAGCCGCCGTCGCGCGCGCGATCTCGTGGGCCGAGAACGCGGACGAGCGTTTCGCGGCATTTTTGGCGCGCGTGTATTCGAAAGTCGGACGCGCGTGGCGCCTCGGCGTCACTGGTCCGCCGGGTGCCGGCAAGAGCACGCTCGTCAACGAGCTGGCGATCTCGTTGCGCGCTCGATCGCGCACCGTCGGCATCCTCGCCGTCGATCCGTCGAGCCCGTTCTCCGGGGGTGCGTTGCTCGGTGATCGCATTCGCATGGAGGAGCGCACGCTGGACGCTGGCGTGTACATCCGTTCGATGGCGAGCCGCGGCAGCCACGGCGGACTCTCACGCGCGGCCGTCGATTCGTGCGACGTGATGGACGCATTCGGCTTCGACGAGATCATCGTCGAGACGGTCGGCGTCGGTCAGGCCGAGTACGACATCGTCTCCGCGGCCGACACGGTGCTCGTCGTGCTCTGTCCCGGCGCGGGCGACGGCGTGCAAGCGATGAAGGCCGGCGTGCTCGAGGTCGCCGACGTCATCGCCGTGAACAAGGCCGAACTGCCCGGCGCCGATCGCATGCTCGTCGATCTCGAGGAAGCGATGCACATACGGCTCGCCGGCAAATCCGACTGGATCACGCCCGTCGTCGCCTGCAGCGCTGCGAAATCCGACGGCATCGAGGACCTGATCGCGGCGATCGAAAAGCACCGCGAGCACGTCACAGCGCGCGGTTTGAGCGCAATTCGCCGCGAAAAGCGCCTCGAACAAGTGCACCGCGTGCTGAACGAGCGCCTCGCTGACCACTTGTGGGGCCGCGGCGGGTACGGAGAGCGCGCGCGCGCCCTCCTCGATTCGGGCAGATCGCCGTACGATGTCGTCGCCGAGCTTTTTTCCGCACTCCTCGCGGAGGCCAAATCTCGCAACAACGGAGCCACTGGACGATGAGCGCATTCGACGTGACGCAGATCGACGCCCGCGATCTTTGGCAGAAGGCGTTCGACGCCGCCGAGAAGCGTGAGGTCGAATTCAGCTCGGTCTCCGGCTCGAAGCTCAAGGGTCTCTACGGTCCCGATGACGCGCCCGTCGACGCCGAGCGCGACCTCGGTTACCCGGGACAATTTCCGTTCACGCGCGGCGTCCACGCGACGATGTACCGCAGTCGCTTGTGGACGATGCGCCAATTCGCCGGGTTCGGCAGCGCGCAGCAGACGAACGAGCGCTTCAAATTCTTGCTCGAGCACGGACAGACGGGGCTCTCGACCGCATTCGATTTCCCGACGTTGATGGGCTACGACTCGGATCACGACCGTTGCCGCGGCGAAGTCGGCAAGGTCGGTGTCGCGATCAGCTCGCTCGCGGACATGCAGACGTTGATGGACGGCATTCCGATGGCCGACGTGTCGACGTCGATGACGATCAACGGTCCGGCGCCGATCCTGCTCGCGTTCTACATCGCGTGCGGCGAACGCCAAGGTGTCTCGCCGAAGAAGCTGCGCGGCACGGTGCAGAACGACATCTTGAAGGAGTACCAAGCGCAACACGCGTGGCTCGTTCCGGCCGAACCGGCGCTGCGCATGATCACGGACGTGATGGGGCATTGCGCGAAGCACGTGCCGCAGTGGAACACGATATCGATCAGCGGATACCACATCCGCGAAGCGGGCTCGACGGCGGCGCAAGAGTTGGCGTTCACACTCGCGAACGGCATGGAGTACGTGAAGCGCGGCAAGGCGGCCGGTCTCGACGTCGACGATTTCGCTCCGCGCCTGTCGTTCTTCTTCGACAGCCACATCGACTTCTTCGAAGAGATCGCCAAGTTCCGCGCGGCGCGCCGAATTTGGGCGCGCAAGATGCGTGACGTTTTCGGTGCCAAGGACCCGCGCTCGTGGATGGTGCGCTTCCACACGCAGACGGCCGGCGTGACGTTGACCGCGCAGCAGCCCGAGAACAACATCGTGCGGACGGCCTTCGAGGCCATGGCGGCCGTGCTCGGCGGCACGCAGTCGCTGCACACGAACTCGATGGACGAAACGCTGTCGCTGCCGACGGAAAAAGCCGTGAAGATCGCGCTGCGCACGCAGCAGATCATCGCCGAGGAAACCGAAGTCGCGCACGTGATCGATCCGCTCGCCGGCAGCTACTTCGTCGAAGCGATGACGAATCGGTTGGAGCAGGAAGCCGAGAAGTACTTCACCGAGATCGACCGTCGTGGCGGCGTCGTCCCCGCGACGGAATCGGGCTACATCCAGCGCGAAATCCATCGCTCGGCCGTCGGCTATCAAGCGGCCGTCGAGCGCGGCACGAAAAAAGTGGTCGGCGTCAACTGCTACGAAGAGGAGCACGACCGCAATCCGACGATCGAGATCCACAAGATCGATCCCGCCGTCGAGCGCGACCAACACGAGCGTCTCGCCAAGTTGCGCAAAGGCCGCGACGGCGCGAAAGCGAAGCGCGCCCTCGACGACGTTCGCGACGCCTGCAAGGGCACCGACAACTTGCTCGAACGCTTCGTCGCCGCGGCGCACGCCGATTGCACGCTGGGCGAGATCACCGACGTGCTGCGCGAACGATTCGGCGAGTACAAGGAGCCGAAAATTCTATGAGTGCTCCCGCTCGTACGACGCGAATGAAGCAGGGCGCATGAGCGACCAGCCCAAGTCCAAGCGCAAATACGTCATCGACTTCCTGCTCGCTGGCGCAGGCGTGGCCGTAGCCTTCGAGTCCGCCATGATCGTCTTCGTCCAGCTCGGCTGGCGCGAACGCGGAAGAGGCTTCGAGGAAAGCGTGACTTTGATGGCCCCGGTCGCACTCGTCCTCGGGGTATACGTCGCGGTGCAAGCGAGCGGACGCATGACGGCTCGCAAGGAAACTCGCGATCGAAAGCTGGCCGAGTTCCACGAGAAGGCCGATCGCGCGCGAGCCGCATCGAAACAGTCCTGAGCAGAGTCCGAGGAACTTTATCCCATGACCGACCGCAAAATCCGCGTCCTCGTCGCCAAGCCCGGACTCGATGGACACGACCGAGGAGCGAAAACCGTCGCGACCATTCTGCGTGATCGCGGCATGGAGGTGATCTACACCGGCCTGCATCAAACGCCCGAGATGATCGCGGAGGTCGCCGTGCAGGAAGACGTCGACGTCGTCGGTTTGTCAATCCTCTCCGGCGCGCACATGGAACTCTTTCCGCGCGTGCGCGAGGAGCTCAAGAAACGCGGGATGGATCACGTGCTCCTCACGGGCGGTGGCATCATTCCCGGCGAGGACATGGAGAAGCTCGAGTCCCAGGGCTTCGCGAAACTGTTCGGACCCGGCACGCGCACGGACGCGATCGCCGATTACATCGAGACCGAAATGCAGCGCCGGTGGGCGCACAGCTCCTGACTGCGAGAGGGTAGAGCCGTGAGTGAGAGAGACATTCTGAACATCGACGAAGCGGCCGAATTACTCGGCGTTTCCATCAAAACGTTCAACAAAGTACTGCACCAAGAGAACATGCCCGCTCGCAAGATCGGGCGTGAATGGAAGTTCTCTCGGCGAGCGTTGATCGATTGGGTCGGCGCCGGACGCGCGCGCGATTTCTACAAGGACGGAGCGGAAGTCCGCGACGACGAATTGCACGAACACGAGCTCACGCCGAAGCAGAAGAACGGCATGAGCGGCAAGACGAACGACGCCGAGAAGCCGCGCGCGCGACGAACCGCCGGCTGGCAGATCGAGGATTGAGCAAGTTCATGCGCACGGAAACTCCTAGCACGTACACACTGCCGAAGATCGAACACGGTTTCGATCTCACGCAAGACCAGATCATGATCCGCGACATGGTGCGCGAGTTCGCGCTCAGTGAAGTCGCGCCGCTCGCTCACGACATCGACGAAGAACATCGTTTTCCGCTCGAAACGTGGAAGAAGATCGTCGAGCTCGGGCTGCCGGGCATTCCGTTCCCTGAGGAATACGGCGGTTCGAACGGCGGCACGCTCGCGTACTGCCTCGCGGTCGAGGAACTCTCTCGCGTGTGTGGCTCGACCGGATTGACGCTCGCGGCGCACGTTTCGCTCGGCACGTTTCCCATCTACAAGTGGGGCAACGAGCGCTTGAAGAAGGCGTACGTGCCGCGGCTCATCGCAGGCGAATACATGGGCGCGTACGGATTGACCGAACCGAACGCGGGCTCGGATTCGGGCGGCACGCAGACGACGGCGGTGCGCGACGGTGATCAGTACGTGCTCAACGGCGCCAAGTGCTTCATCACGAACGCGAACTACGCGGGCACGTTCATCTGCACGGCGGTCACGGATCCGAAACTCGGCGCGAAAGGCATCAGCGCCTTCGTCGTGCCGCGCGACACCTTGGGGTTCACGATCGAGAAGGGCGAGATCAAGCTCGGCATGCGCGGCTCCGATTGGGCGAGCCTCGTGTTCCAAGACGCGCGCATTCCGAAGGATCACCTGCTGGGGCCGGAGGGCGAAGGCTTCAAGACCTTCATGAAAACGCTCGACGGCGGCCGCATTTCGATCGCCGCGTTGTCGCTCGGGATCGCGCAAGGGGCGTACGACGTCGCACTCAAGTACGCGAAGGATCGCGAAGCGTTCGGCAAGAAGTTGTCCGACCTCCAGGCCGTGCAATTCAAGCTCGCGAACATGGCGCTCGACATCGAAGCGTCGCGCCACCTCGTCTATCACGCGGCACGCTTGAAGGACGCCGACCGTCCGTACGCGAAGGAAGCTGCGATGGCGAAGTTGATGGCGTCGGAGTGCTCGATGCGCGTCACGTACGACGCCATTCAAGTGCACGGCGGCTACGGATATTCGCGCGAGTACCCGGTCGAGCGCATGTGGCGCGACGCAAAATTGTGCGTGATCGGCGAGGGCACGAGCGAAGTGCAGCGCTTGATCATCTCGCGCAACATTCTGCGCGGGACGTGAGCCTCGAACGGAATTCCATTCATGCAACGCACGTCGATCGCTCTCGGCCTGTGCCTACTTGCCGCGTGTTCCTCTACACGTTCCTCCGTCGCAGACGCGAACGATGCTCGCGCGCAGTTCGAGACACTGAAGTCGCTCGTCGGCACATGGAACGGCACAGCCAGCGACGGCAGTGAAGCGCACGACTTCGAGACGACGTATCGCCTCACCGGCGCGGGCTCGACCGTCGTCGAGACGATGTTCGGCGGCTCCGATCACGAGATGATCTCGATGTACCACCTCGACGGCGGACAGCTGATGCAGACGCACTACTGCGCCGGCGGCAACCAGCCCCGCATGATCGCGGTGTCCTCCTCGAACCCGAACTCGATCGCGTTCCGCTTTCACGACATCACGAATCTCTCCTCGGACGACGCCGAGCACATGCACGAGATGCGCATCGAGAAGAAGTACGCGGACCACGTCGACGAGTGGTGGACGGCGTGGAAGAACGGCCAGGCCGACCACACTGCGCACTTCGTTCTCGCGCGCAAGAAATAGGCGTCGAGACGGCATCGTGGCGCGCGACTCGGGGTGGATCCGCAAATTGGTCGATGAACTCCTGTCATGGATTTCTCAGGACCGAGCCTCTTTGCATCACTCGTGATCGGATCCGTCGGCTTGGTGCTCTTCGTGTACGGCAAGCGGATGGAGCGTTACCCGCAGCTCGTCGTCGGTGCAGCGCTGATGATCTATCCGTACTTCGTGAGCAACGTCACCTGGATGATCGCGATCGCGGTCGCCCTCGTCGTCGGCTTGAAGTTCGCACTCTCGCGCGGACTCTGATTCCCTTCGCGTAAGATCCTGCGCGTGAGTTGGATGCCACAGACGATTCGTGCCGGCGAATGGACGATCACCGCACTGTCCGACGGGCACATGCGCCTCGACGGCGGCTCGATGTGGGGCGTCGTACCGGCGACCTTGTGGCGCAAGTTGACGCCGCCCGACGAGGACAATCGCATCCGTCTCGCGTTGCGGCCGTTCCTGGCTGTGCGCGGCAACGACAAAGTCGTGATCGAAGTCGGCGTCGGCGATCGTTGGGCGGACAAGTGGCGCAAGATCTACGCGATCGAGCGCGATCAAACGTTGGAGCGCACCCTACGTTCGGTCGGCGTCGCGCCCGAAGAAGTCACGCATGTCGTCGCTTCGCACTGTCACTGGGATCACATCGGCGCTCAGGTGATCGAGAAGGGCGGCGCGCTCGTGCCGCAGTTCCCGAATGCGCGTCACTTCGCGCCCAGCATCGAGATCGAGAGGGCGAAGCATCCCGGTCACGCGCGTTCGGGTTCGTACAGGTCGGAAGACGTCACGCCGATCGAGCGCGCCGGTCTGCTGACCGGGTATGAGGATTCGAGCGAGATTTTGCCCGGTTTGCGTGCTCACGTGATCGGCGGACACAGCGACGGCGTCGCCGTGATCACGTTCGACGAAGGCGGCTCGGGTGTCACGGCCGTCTTTTGGTCGGACATAGTGCCGACCTCGCATCACATCCAGCCGCCGTACGTGATGGCCTACGACATCGACGTCGTGAAGAGCTTCGAACAGCGCAGCGTGTGGCTCGCACGCGCGGCCGAAGGCGGTTGGATCGGCATGCTTTACCACGACGAACATCACGCTTTCGGTAGGATTCGGAAAGACGGGAAGCGCTACGCATTCGACGCGCTCACCGCTGGTTAGAATTCGAGGATCGCGAGGGTGCACGGCAGAACGTTCTCGTGGATGCGATGGAAGACGAAGACGGAAAGCTGGCGGAGCGCGCTGCGGCAGGCGACGCGAAAGCCGTAGAGCAATTGCTCGAAATGCACTTGCCCGCTCTGCGTGCCTTCGTACGTCTGAGGGCTGGCGCGGAAGTGCGCGCTCACGAATCGAATTCGGACATCGTGCAATCGGTGTGTCGTGAAGTGCTGCAGAACATCGAGCGCTTCAAACACCCGAGTCCGGCCGCGTTCAAGCAGTGGCTGTACACGACCGCGATGCGCAAGATCTCGAATCGAGCCGAGTATTGGCGCGCCGAAAAACGCGCCGGCGGACGCGAGCGGCCGATGCCCAGCGAGGCCGATCAGCTGGGTTTATTGCGCTGCTACCACAGCTTTTCGAGCCCCAGTCGTGGGCTCATGGTGCGCGAAGAGGTCGCGCGCATCGAACGCGCGTTCGAAGAGTTGACGGAGGAGCAGCGCGAGATCGTGACGCTCGCCCACGTCGTCGGATTGTCGCGCGCTGAAATCGCCGAGCATGTCGGCAAGAGTGAAGGCGCCGTCAGGGTCACGCTTCACCGAGCCTTGGCGCGTCTGTCGGATCTGCTCACCGAGTGAACTCGGCATGCACGTGTGCTGCCGGGCATCGGTCGATTCACCTGCCTCGCTGCGCGTTCGAGGCGACCCGCATACGATGCCGCGCGACCACTGACCCTCACAGAACTACGGAGACGGACATGGACATCGCAAAACTCATCCAAGAACACGGTCCGGCCCTCACGCAGTAACTGACGAAGGCCGGCTTCACTGCGCCGCAAGCTTCCAGCTTTTTACCGCTCGTCATCAGAAAGGTGATGGAGGTCGTGAAAGGCGGCAAGTTCGATCTGAAAGCGCTCATCGGCGGAGCCGGTGCCGGTGCGATCATCGGCAAGCTCGGAATCGGCGACATCGCGAAGAAGGTCGGCATCGACGAAGCGAAGGCGACTGCGGGCGCGCAAGCCGTCGTTCCGAAACTGCTCGAAACGCTGCAAAAAGGCGGCAAGCTCTTCGGCGGCAGCTGAACGCGGCTCGCAGACCCGTCTCGCCATCCCGAGTGTACGGAGCCAGAGCAATTTGTCCCCGATGCGCTGCGAGCAACTCGCATCAAGCGAGTTGCTCGCAGCGCATCGGGGACAAATTGCTCTGGCTCCGTACACTCGGGATGGCGAGACCGGATTTCCCGCGGCGAATTCAGCTCGATAAAGCGAGGATCTCGCGCGCGATCGACAAGTGGTGGCGCGTGTGCACGAGGCCGAAGCGGACCCATTGCGCGAGATCGAGCGGCCCCAACACTTGGTGGGGGATGAAGCAGCGCGGCGCGCGAGCGAAGTCGAGTGCCGCGCACTGAGCCGCTAGATCCGACGTGAACTTCGTCGCCCACTCGCGCGCCACGCGCACGTCGATGTCGAGCGGAGGCACGACCATGCGCGGCGACTTTGCTTCTCCGCGCGGCAATTGGCCCGCTGCAAGGATCTCGAGTGCGCGCGGAGTTTGCAACGCATCCAGCATCACCAACATACCGCTGCCCTTCGCGAGACTCGCGATGTTCTTCAGCACGAGTTCATTGGCGAGCGTCAAGTGTGCAGCGTGCTGAACCGGCGACCAACCGGAAATGCGCTCGATCGGCCGCTGCAAGATCTCGACGTCGCCGCTCAACAACCGTTCGACTTCGTGCGCGGCCGCGCGGTACGCCGCCAGGTCTCCCGCACTGTTGGATTCGCTCGACATGTGCGCAGAATACGCACGATCGCGGCCGCGTTCCACGTCTGACCGTCGAGCGGATATCTTCTTCGCCCATGCGCATCGTCTCCGTGTGTCCGAGCTTGACCGAGCTCGTTTTCGATCTCGGGCGCGGCGAGGAACTCGTCGGCATCACCGAGTACTGCGTGCATCCGGCTGCCGGCGTCGAGCGTGTCGAGAAGATCGGTGGAACGAAGTCGCCGAACGTCGCACGCATCGCCGAACTCCGTCCCGACGTCGTGCTGATGAACGAAGAAGAGAATCGTCGTCAGGATGCCGAAGCTCTCACTGCCGCCGGCGTCGAATGTCACGTCAGCATGCCGCGCGACTGCGACGAGACCGCTGAGATGGTGCGTTCGATCGGTGCGCGATTGGAGCGCTCGACGGCTGCCGAACGAATCGCCCGTGACATCGAAGCACGCTCCGCACGCGTCCGTGATGCGGCTCGCGATCGAGCGCCGGTGTCGTTCGCCTACTTGATCTGGCGCAAACCATGGATGAGCGTGAGCGCCGCTACGTTCGCCAGCGGACTCCTGACTCAAGCTGGCGGTCGCAACGTGTTCGCGAACGAAACAGACCGCTATCCGGAGATCGACGTCGAGCGTTTGAAACGTGCCGATCCGGCGCTCGTGCTGTTGTGCACCGAACCGTTCCCGTTCCAAGCCAAACACGTCGACGAACTCGCTCACCTCACAGGTTTCGCTCGCACGCGTTTCGTCATCGCCGACGGCGAGTACTTGTCGTGGCACGGCTCGCGTACGCCGGACGGAATCGACTACGCGGAACGATTGATCATCGAGCGTCGTTGAGCGCTCATTCGGGGAGCTTCAAGCCCCACACGACATCGTCCGAATCGGGCACCGCGCCGTCGTCTTTGCCGTTCGGACCGGCCGACCAGAAGACGACCAGTCCATCGTCGCCGAACCCGCATCGAATCGGTTTGCCGTCGAACGGATCCGTCGTTTGGGGCAGGAATTCCAGCGTTTCCTTCGCTCCGGCTCGATACGCGGTCAATGCGGCGCGGGCCATCACGAGGCGCGCTTCGAGCAGGTCGGTCGTGTGGAGCGACGGCTCGAGCTGCGGAGCGAACGTGGCCGCGGCGTGCGTCCAGAACGAGTCGTCCACGCCGTCCGCGAGCGGCCTGCGCAGAAACCGCGCGGTCTCCGCTCGCAGGGCGCCGTCGGTGAGTGCATCGAGATACGCGGCTCGATCGATGTCGTCCCCGACGAAGCCCTTGATTCGGTCGAAGAAGCTCCGCTGAGCATCGCGAGCTCCAATGCCCTCCAAATGCGCGCCATCGGCAATGCGCTCGAACACACGATTGCCGAATGCGCGTTCGCCGCGAATGGCCATCGCGATCAGCGTGCGCGGCCTGAAGTCCGTGAACTCGCGCTCGAGATCCGACAAGTCGAGCCCGCGTGGCAGCATCGGCAGGATCGTTTGCAGTCCGTCGAGCACGCGCGACACCTGCAGCGTCCACGCGATGTAGCTCATCATCCAATGAGGCGCGGAATGGATGCGCGCGACCGCCAATCCTGCGCGCAATGTGTCGAGCGCTTCGAGCGCGTACTTCGCCTGTGCCTTGTGGATGGCCGTGACGTGGACCGCGTCACCGATGCACGCTTCCTCGAGGAAGGGCAGCGTCGGAAAAGTCTCGTTCGCACCGTCGAGCGCGGCAGTCGCACGCAACGGATCGATCTCGCCGTACTGCGACGCGCTCTTCGCGAGCACGATCTGATCGGCCAGTCCCACGGCGATCAGTCGAACGGCCGCTTCGTTCAGCTCTCCCCACGGTCGAACGCCGTCGCACTCGCGCAGTCGCAGTGCGAGCGCGACCCAGAATTCGTTCCATCGCGCAGCCTCGTCGCTTGCGCCTTCCAAGTGCTTTTGCAGCAGACCGTCGAACAGCTCGAAGGCGATGCGCGCATCCTCGCCGAGCCGATTCGCACGCGCTTCGCCGAGGATGAAGGTGTACTTCTTCATGTCCGAGATGTCGGACATGTCCCACTGCGGACGCGAACGAGAGACGCGCACCAACCACTCCGTTGGATCTGCTTTTCCCGATGTTCGAGCGGGATCCAAGTAGGCGGACGTGAGCGCCTGTCCTTCGATCGCAATGCGATCGACCGCCTTCTGCAGACTTCGGCCGCCCATCCAGCGCAGCGTGAGCGCGGCGACGACGATCGCTGCGAGACAGGCCAGTGCTACGAGGCCAAGTTTCGAACCACCCGATCGTGTCCGCTGCGGAGTATCCATCGAAGCGTCAGGTTCTCGCACACGATACACGCCGAGCGCAAGTCACGTCTCCGCTGTGTGCGTCTGCGCTCGTTCGAGTGTGCTGTGTCGCTCAGTTGTGGCTCTCTCTCTCATTTGTTCCCATCCGGATGACACGAGAAGCAGGCGCTGCTCGTGTACGAGTACCCGGAGACTCTGTCGTGATCGTTGTTCATGTCGTTCTGGAGATGCGCGTGACAATTTGTGCACGTGAACACCGTGTAGTTGTTGGGGGTGTTGTGGCACTGCTGACACGTGAGGTTGTCGTGGCGCCCACTCGAAATGGGAAACTGCGAGTGATTGAACGTCGCGCCTGACCACGTCGCGGTCGTGTGACAGGTGTTGCATGTCGTGGGGAATCCCGCGCTCGCATGATTCGGATTCGTCGTAGCGTCGAAATCACTTTGGTGACACGTCGTGCACCCGCGCGAGATCCCGGCGTGATTGAAGTTCGCGCCCTCCCACGACGAGGTGTTGTGGCAACTCTGGCACGTCGTCGGGAATCCAGCGCTGATGTGGTTCGGATCGCGCGCGTCGTTGAAGTCGCCCTGATGACAGTTCAGGCATCCACTCGTGATCCCCGCGTGATTGAAACTGGCGCCGCTCCACGTCGACGTGTTGTGGCAGTTCTGGCAAGTCGTCGGATAGTTGAGGGCGACGTGATTCGGTTGCGCGACGGAGTTGTAGTCATTCTGGTGACAGGCAACGCAAGCGCTCGGCGTGCCCGCGTACATGCCGTTCGTGTGGCACTGCGTGCATGCGGTTACCGCGTGTTGTCCGGTGAGCGGGAATGCCGAGTGATTGAACCCTGCGCCGTTCCAAGTCGTCGGAACGTGACAGCGGTCGCATCTGTCGACCCAGCCCTGCGCGGCGTGATTCGGGTTCACGGCGAGCGCGAGCTGATCTCGGTGGCAGTCAGCGCACTCGATGCTCGCACGATCGAAGTTGCCTACGTCTGCACCCGCGTGGCAGCGGAAGCATGCGACTGCCGCGTGACTGCCGACGAGCGGAAACCGCGTGCGCGTGTGGCGCGCGATCTCGCCGGTCGGTCGCCAGTCGCGCTGCTCGTGACAATCCGTGCAGTTCTTGCCGAGCTTTCCAGCGTGGATGTCTTCGTGACAACCGACGCAGCCCTGCGTAGCGAACTGCGCAACCGGTCCGCGATCATTGTGACAGCGCAGGCACTCCGCCTCGTTGTGTGCGCCGACGAGTGCCACGCCGGTTTCTTTCTCGTGGTCGAACGTGAAGTCGTCGCGGATCGCGTGCCAGCTCGAACCCTCGTGACACGTCGCGCAGTCGCGTGGGAACGAATCGTGCGGAACGACCGGGCCGCGGTCTTTGCGCCATTCCTGCGGAGCGACCGAAGCGATCGACGAGTGCTTCGTGCTGTGGATGGCGCAGGCGAGCGCTCCAAAGACGAGCGACAGCGTCAAGAACGCGACGTGCGCGCGCGTGGATCGTCGAATCGTCATCGGAGTATCTCCCACGGAATCAGAACCTCGTCTGCAGCATGAAACCCAGTGACCACGAATCTTGGTTGTCGCCGAAGCGCCTGTCCCCGAGCAACGACAGGTCCCAACGTTCGCTCACGGGGAAGTCGACCGTTCCGAACAGCGATTGCTGCGCGAGCTGTCGTTGGTCGCCGGCGAAACCCTTCTGTTCGTAGTCGACATATTCGTATCCGAAGCTCGCGCTCGCACGTTCGAAGGACTTCGACGCGGTGAGCCGACCACCAGGACCAGAGCTGTAAGTCCCGCTCGAGTAGAAAACCGATGCGCGAAGTTCGCCACGGTCCCACACGAAGTCGCGGAGAGCAGCGCCCAACTCGCCGGCGGTTCCGTCGTCCGATTCGTCGCTCCAACGATCGACGCGTCCGTCGAGTCGCACCTGCGCGCTCACGCTCGTCCACCCATTCAACGCGATCCGTTCGAGCTTCGAATCGCGAATCGTCGCGGGGTCGAAGTCCTGCAACTCGGAGCGAAGCAGTTCGGGGATCTTGCGATGCGAGAGCGTGAGACCGAGACCGCTCGCCGTGCTCACTCTCCACGAAAGCGCGACGAGGAACTCCGTCAGTTCGAACCCAGAACCCTTGATCTCGTCCTCGGATCCGTACATGTCGAGCCACGCGGTCGAACGGATGGACACGGAACGTCCCGGCTCGAATCGCGCCTCGGCGAGCAACAGGTTGCGATCCTGTTCGCCGTCGTGCCATGTGTTCTGGTAGCCGAGCCCGACGCTGCTCTTGTGCTCGTCGTCGAGCGCGCGCCGGTAGAACGCGGCGGCCTGTACGTCGTCGAAGGTCGACAGCGACGAAGTCGGCACCGGCATCGCACCGATGCTGACTCCGAACTCGTCGCCGTTCGACAGACGTCGATTCCACTCAGCGCCGTCGAGCAACCCGAACTCCGGCAAGCCTGACTGCAAGAAACGGCCTAGATTCCAGCGTGTCGGATGGTCTTCGGTGCCGCCTACCGTGTACGAGAGTCTGTTCAATCGGAAGCGTGATTGCGTGTCCTGATCGTTTTCGGACTCGACGTCGAACGAGCGCGACCAGCCCGCGGCGCCGATGCGCAACTCACCACCGCGACCGAACGGATTCTCCATCGTCGCGTCGACACCCACACTGCTGTTCGAGTACGTGCGCGAACCGCCCTCGCTGTCGCGCGTGTACTGCGATTGCAGCCACGCACGCCCACGGACACGACGCTCGCGTTCTTCGGGACGCAAGCCGAACGCAGGTGCGAGCAGCGGCTTGTCCAGTTGCCATTCTTCCGGTGGATGCGTCCACGCCGGATGTTCGACGAGTGGTGTGACGGTAGGTGCGACGAGCGTGGGCGGTGTCGTCGGAACAGGGGCTGGCACGACGACGTTCCGCTCGGTCTCTGGTGCGGGGATGGGTGGCGCGATGGGTTTCGGCTGCACGCGTACCTTCGGAATCAGAATCTCGCCGCGATCTCCGATGCCGACGGCGGCGGATCCGGGTGCGAGCTCGACGCGCGCGCTGTTCTTCGAAACAGCGCGAACTGTGCCTTCCGCGGCGAGGGCCGTGCTCGGGAAGAACGTGACGGAATCGCCGATCTCGAGACCATCTATGCGGCCCCTGTCGACGTAGTGGCTTCCGCCCGAACTCGACGTGATCGAAACTTCGACTCGGATTCTCTCCTGTGCGAAGACACCGACGCCGAGCACGAGCCAGGCCATGCACACGAAGATGAAGGTAACGATACGCATCACTTCCTCGCCGGGAGATGACAGTCGGCGCAGGCCGTGCCCAGGGGCTTGTAACGGATCGCAGTCGTGCCGGAGGCGAGCGGAGTCGCCACATGACAGCTCGCGCAATCGAGCTTCATGTGCGTTTCGTCGAGCACGAACTGCGAGTCTCGCGCATGATCGAAGTGCGGGCGCTCGAACGACTCGCTCGGCGCATGACAACGCGCGCAGTCGGTCGTGCCGTCGACAGTGAACTGTCCGACGTGCGAGTCGACGTGACACGATTGGCAGCTCGTGCCTTTCGCCCGCCCGAACGTGCTTCCGCTCGACGCATCGTTCGGTGCGTGACAGGCCGCGCAATCGGCTCGCGCATGAGCGCCCTCTAGGGCGAAACCAGTCGCCGGTCCGTGGTCGAAGTTCGCCTTCGCCACGCTCCGGAAGCTCTCCGTCGTATGGCAGCTCGCGCAGCTCGACTCGGCCAGCCTGCCCGCGTGTACATCGACGTGGCACGTGTCGCAGCGATCGATCGAGCCCGGGAACTGCTCGGAAACGAGGCCGAAACGACGCCCGTGCTCGTCCGCGCGATCACGTGGGACGTGACAGGATTCGCAAGCGGCTCGCGCGTGAGCACCCGTGAGAGCGAACGGTGTCCACTCGGCGTGCGCGAATCCCGCACGCGCTCGGGTGAAGCTCTCGACGTCGTGGCATTGCGCGCAGCTCGCATCCTGCGGCTTGGATTCGACTGCGGTTCGCGCCACGAAGCGGCCCTGATGCACATCCGCGTGGCAATTCGAGCATGCGGTCCTTGCACCCTCGATCGTGCGCGCCACGCGGCCGAATGTGCGACCGGCTGCATCGGCGGCATTCGATGGCGGATGGCAGGCCGTGCATTCGCTGCGAGCATGCGCAGCTTCGAGTGCGAACCCGGTCCATAGTTCGTGATCGAACGCCGTCGTCTTCACGGATCCGAACGTCGACGTGTCGTGACAACGCGCGCAACCGGCTTCGCCCGCGAAGATCGCCGGCAAGCTCGGGCGATCGAAGAATCCCGCATGCGCGTCGGCGTGACAGCTCGAACACACGCTGCTCGTTCCGTGAAAAGTCCGTGCCGCCGTCGGGCTCGGTTGTTCGTGACAGGATGCGCACGCGACCGCTTCGTGCGCTCCCGTGAGCTCGAAACTCGCTTTAGCATGCTCGGAAATCCCGAACGCTGCGGGTTCGAAGCGCGTCGCCTCGTGGCACGCCCGACAGTTGGCATCGGCGAATTGTCCGGATGCAAACTGTCCGCCGTGCGGATCGACGTGGCAGGCTTTGCACTCGTCGGCGCGTCGACCCGGGTGGAGGGCTCTGAACGATTCGAATGCACTCGCTCGTGCAGGAGCGGCTGGCAAGAGCGGGTTCGCTGCATGGCATTGTGCGCACGTCGCGTCGGCATGCGGAGGCTGCAACGCGAAACCGCTCAGCGCGTGCAAGTCGTCGTCCATGCGAGCAGATACACCACGAAACGCGCCGCTTTCCGTCGGATGGCACGACGCGCAGGAAGTGTTCACCTCCACTGCAAAAACCCTCGCGGCGGCCGCGACGAAGTCGGTCGCGTGCGGCGACTCGTGACAATCGACGCATGCGCGAGCCGCTCGTGTCGTGACGCCGCTTCCTCCCGTCACGCCGCTCGCCTCGATCGCGAATGCACTGTCGTGCGGGTGACACCCGAGACAACCGATGCCGGCGTGGCGACCTGAGAGCGAGAAGGTTTGCGGGTGCTCGAAGGCCGCGACGGTGCCGAACGGCTCGCTTTGCCCGTGACACGAGGCGCACTCGGGCAAACGTCCCTCGTGGGGATCGCGGTGACAGCTCGCGCACTGTTGCGATAGGCCGAGAAAGCGCTTCGTGTCGGCGACGAGCACGGCGTCGTTCGCGTGCTCGTGACAGCGCTCGCAGGAAAGATCGACATGGTCGCCGACCAAGTCGAAGGCGAGGCGCTCGTGTCGAAACTTCGAACGCTCCTCGATGCCGGCCAAAGCGAACGTGTGGTCCGAAACGAGCGCGTGTTCGGATCCGTGGTGTTCCGAGTGACACGCTCCACAGCGCGACACGTCGGCGGTCATCGTGCCGTGCAGGCCGCTGCGAGCCGCGATCCGATCGACGACGTCGGCGTGGCAGCTTCCACACGCGTCCGCCATCGTCTTCGTGCCCGATGCGTGACAGGCTGCGCAGTCGTTCTCGAGGCCTGAGCGAATTCGGGCGTGTACTGCGGAGAGTTCACCGGCCGAGATGCGCTTAGAATCCCAGACAACGAAGCCCACGACGACCAGTACCGAGGCGATTCCCAACCACAGTCCAGGCTTTCTCCAGTGCATTGCGCGCTCCTACTGGAAGACCTGGCCGAAGCGAACCGCGACGACGACGTGGACGATCACGAGCAGAACCATCGTGAGCGCGATCCAGCGATGGAAGTAGCGCCATGAAGCCATCAATGCGCGCAAGTCCTCGTAGTGAGCCGCCATCAGCGCCGTCCGTTGTGCGTGTCGCGCGAGCTTCAACAGCGCGTTCACGTGATCGCGCGCCACGCCTTCGACATGGCCCTGTACGCGCAGTTCGACGAGCGTTGCGCGCAGTCGCCGCTCGCTGGACAGAAGTGCTTTCACGCGTGCGAAGAAAGATCCTCGCCAATGGCTCTCGTCGACGAACTGCTGCACCTCCACGCGCACACGGTCGGCGAAAGCGCCGTTGCCGCGATCCCATTCCGTCACGATCGAAGCGAGCCGCGTGCGCACTTCGTCGAGCTCGAGTTCGCGTCCGTTGGCTGCGCGCGGCACGTAGGAATAGAAGTAGCGTCCGATCGCGCCCGTCACGACGAGGAGTCCGAGACCCGCGAGTGCGTGCCCTCCGACCGTGTGACGCGGATCCATCGCGGAATGCAGAACCGCGCACAGAAGCGCGAGGATTCCCGTCGCCACGTGTGACGTCATCCACGTCTGCAAGGACCCGCGCAGCCAAGCGAAGCGACCGTTGCGGCGTGCCAAGTAAGCGAGGTTGAAGAGCACGAGCGCGAGCGCCGAGACGCCGAGCCACAAGCCGATCGAACCGGCTGGACGCAGGGCTGCGTGACTCTCGTGGGTCGTCCGCGCAGTTGCGGACGACGTGTAGTAGCTCGCGTGCGACAGAACCCACGCCGACGCGCCCACCGAGAGCACGAGCGCGATCAACAGCGCTGTGAAGAACCCTGTCCCGCGCTCCTGTTTCGGGAGCGACTGTGCACGTCCGTTCTGGTCGAACGATACGCCGGAGCGCTCGAGCACCTCCGTAGGTGGCGTTCCGCCCGCGAAGACGAAGACCTCGTCGTTGTCGAGATCGCGCACTGCTCCGTTCGCGTGCCTCAGACGGACGGAGTGAGGCGTGATGTTCTCGACTTCCGTCTCGAGTAGGAGTTCGAGCGAGCCCGCCTTCTCCGCAGCTGCAAGGTGCGCCTGATTACGCGATTTGAGCCTGAAAAAGGTCGGTTTGCGATAGGAGATCGCGACGCGATTGCCCGGTTGTTCGCTCAAACCCAAAGCCGCTTCGATCGCGCTGTCGCCGCCGCCGACGACGAGAATGCGGCGATCGGTGTACGAGTGCGCGTCGAGCAGGCTGTACGCGACCTTACTCGACTCCTCGCCAGGCACGCCCAGCTTGCGCGGTGTGCCGCGGCGACCGAGCGCCAAGCACACGTTGCGCGCGGGGACGACGTGCGTCTTCGTCTTCACGAGCAAGACGTCGTCTTCACGTCGCTCGACTCCCGTGAATTCCTGTCCGGATCGGATCGGCAAGACATGTTCGCTCGCGAGCGACTGCCACAGATCCACGAGTTCCTCTTTCGAATAACTGGTCTGCTTCAAGCGGCCGTGGAGCGGCAGGTCGACGGGTTGCGTCATCACGAGCTTGCGCCGCGGATACTTGGCGACGGTGCCGCCCAACTCGTCCTGTTCGAGCACGACGAACGAAAGCCCCAGCTCCTTCGCGCGCAACGAACACGCGATTCCCGCCGGGCCCGCACCCACGATCACGAGGTCGAAGGCTTCGTCTTCGGCGACGGCGACCCCGCCACCGGATCGACGAGCACGTCGCTGTGCGGCATGCGCACGCACTCGATTGCCGACTTCGTCCGCGACGGCGACTCCGTGCGTGATCGCCGTTCGTACGAGCGCGTAGCCGGTCACTTCACCCGCCAAAAAGAGGCCCTTGGAATGCGGTGATTCGAGCGATTCGGTCAGCACAGGTATGTCGTGCCGTTCGCTGATGTCACCGAGCGTCAACGCGATGGCACCGACCGGGCAATCCGTCGCGCACCGCCCGTGACCGACGCATCGCGCGCCGTGCACGACAGCTGCTTGACCGTGAATGAGCGCGAGAACGCCGTCCTCCGGGCAGGCCTGCACGCACGTGCCACATCCGATGCAGCGCGACAGGTCGATCTCTGGATACTGCAAGCGTGCACGATGGCTGCCGGTCTCGCGCGCGAGGCGGCGATCCGCGAGTCCATCCTCTGTCGACGCGAGCTCGGTGCGCCGAGACCACGCAGCAAGGACTGCCGCAGCCAACGCCGCGACGAGCAAGCTCAACAAGGCCCAACTCACGTCGCTCTACTCCCTCGATTCGATTTCGACTGCACGATCGACCCGCCATCGCAAGGCACGTTCCGGAAGTCATGAGGGCGATCGGGGAGGGCGCGCCGTTCGTTTCCTGGACGCGCATCCATCTCCTGGACGTGCGCCACACGACTTTCGGCAATGGCGCAGTCGCACCGCCATTACGGTTCGGAAATCTAGTGAGCGCCCGGAGCGCGAGCGACGACGAGCACCGTGAAGCTCGGCGATACAGGTTCGGAATGGTCGTTTGCGTCCAGAGTCGTGTGCACCGTCACACCGACGAATCCGACTTCGCGCAACGCATCGACGAGCTCAGGCACCGACCACAGACGCCAACGATAGACGAATGCGTCGCGCAGCTCTTGCACGATCTCGCCGTCGCGCTCGATGCGGAAATGCAGTGCGTTCACCACGCGCGCAGTCAGCGCATCGGCCGTGCGTTGCTCCCACACGTGATGGAGGATCGTGCCGTCGGATTGCACGTGACGTCGTTCGAGCACGCCCGCCTCGAATGCCGTCGTGCCGCCGTAGGTGTCGCATGCGAACAGTCCGCCGCTCCTCAGTCGACGCAGCGATGCAGCGAGGTAAGTGATCAGGTCTGCACGCGTCGCCATCTCGCCGATCGAGAAATTGCCGGCGAACACGCAGTCGACACTCGCATCGTGCACGTCGGCAGAGCGCACGTCCGAGCAGATGCGCTCGACACGCGGCCTGGGCGGAGCGCGCTCCAGCACGGCTGCGTCGATGTCGACGGCTTCGGCCGAATGGTCTTCGGATATTTCGGCCCAGGTGCGCGAAACGGCGGCCGTACCAGAAAACTCCTCGCGCAGCGCTCGCGGCGAAGCTCCGTGCAAGGCCATGAGGAACGGCACCAACTCCGCTGGACTCTGCACGCAACGTTCGTACAAATCGTGACGATCCATCAGGGAAACCGCGCTGATTCTGGCATCGTCGATCCAGGAAACCACGGGCATCCGGTATCGTCTCTGGGATGCGATTTCAGGCCGCTTTCGCGCTCGCAGCGCTCATCTCGAGTTCGTCCGTCGCGGCTGCGTTCGAAGCCGGCGGACAGGTTTTGGCATTTGCATCCGCCCGCGGCGGAACGAGTCTGTTCGAGCCGCGTGTGCAGATCGCGGAGCTCACGCTGCTGATCGCAGCGGGTGACGCGCTCGAGTTCGAGCTGCTCGCGCCGATCGCGTGTGCCGATCGCGTCGGAGTCGAAATCGTGTTCGTCGACGGTCGACGTTCCAGCGCTGCGCCTGTCGACGGCACACTCGCATGGCGCCACGTGCGCATTCCTCTCGACGAGTACGTGAATCTGGCGACAGCGCGCATCGAGCTCGTCGCGCGTGGAGGATCGGCCGACGAGATCGCGTTCCAGGTCGACGACGTTCGAATCACGCACGCGGACACGGATCCGACGATCGTATTCTCGGAAGCACTCTCGAGCGGTGCGCGCGTCATGCGCGACGATCGCCGCCGATCTGGAGTGGCACTCGTCGACAGCGCCGTCGGCTTCGTCGGTGCGCGCAACGTGATCGACACGAACGACATTCGCGAACCGTGGCTCGCCTACGATCTGGCCAACTTGCGGCGAGGCGCGGACGGTGAACTCGCAGGCGCCAGCCCTGTCGGCAGTCTGTTGGTCGGGCCGTGCGTGCCCATGCGTTTCGCGCACCGTGACGAGCGCGAAAGCCTCGCCTGCGCGGGCCAGAAATTCGTCTTCGAACCGCTGGAAGGCGGGCGGTTCTACACGGTCTGGTTCGCGCTCTCCACCACGGATGGCGAGCCGCTGTCGACTCGGTATTTCGCTTACGGCGACACCGGTGAACGTCGCGCTGTCGGACTCGTCGTGCCGAAGCGAGGCGACGAGGAAGGTCGGTCGACGAACCTGCAGACGTGCCATCTCGTTTCGTCGACGGTCGCGTCGCTTGTGCCTTTGCGAGGCATCGAATTGCCGAACGATCCGCGCTTGCGCGTGCACGCGATCACGTTTCAGTGGCACAAGGACGGAGCCAGCGACGGACGCTTCCACGCCGCTTGGTTGCGCGATCAAGCCACGGCGGTGAGTGGCCTCGCTCGCGACCGCGCCGACGCGCTCTTGCGCTGGGCGGACAATCGCGAGATCGGCCCGAGTTTCCTCGACGACGTCGTCGATCCGGAGGCCGAGCGCGAGATGTTCACGACGCTCTTGCGCGGCCCGAGCCCGGAGTTCGACAAGCTCTTGTCGAGGGCGACGCAACGTCAGATCGCGATCGGCCAGGCGCAGAAGCGACTGCACATCGCCGTCGAGGACGTGCGCGACGATCGCCGAGTCGTGCGCATCGACAGCGGTTGTGAACCCGAAGCGATGTTGCACGCGTTCGCTTCCGAGCCCGGATCAGGTGCGTTCATCCTCGAGGGCGATCCGGCGATCCTGCGTCAAGCTCCGCAGATCATGTCGGGTCTGGGGCGCACTGCAGCCTTGCTCCCCAGCGGACCGCGCATCGCGCGTTGGACGGCGTCCGACGACTCCAGCGTGCTCGTGTTGTCGCCGTTCCGTGTCATGACCGATGCACGCGAATTCGCCGACTTGCCGTGGCGCCAGTGGTCCAAAGCCGTTTCGCTGAACATCGCCACACCCGAATTGATGCTCGCGGTCGATGGATCGTCGCGCGCACGCCGCGACGCAGCTCGCATCGTGCAGCGTTTGTCCGCGCTCGCCTGCGTGCCGAACGTGCGACTCGCGACGGCCGAAGATTTCGTGGCGGCAGCGAGCTCGCGCTTGGGTGCCGCGTTGCCGACCTATGCGCCTGGAGCGATGGCGCCGGTGCAAACGGCAGTGGAGCGCAGCGTCGCCGCGCGCGCGCCGAGCGTGCGACGCGCATCGAATGCAGTCGCCGTGCTGTCGATGCTCGCGACTCCGGCGCGCATGGACGGATCCGACTATCCGACCGCAGCCATCGACGCATTGCGCAGCGAGGTCCGGTCTCTATCCCAAGACGCTTCACGTGCGGACGTCGAGCGCATCGTCGAGCGGGCCGAATCCGCACTCGCGCGCGAGCTGGACATCTTGGCTCGCGGCGCGGCGACGTTGGGCAAGGGCAATCCGTTCGTCGCGTTCAACGCATTGCCTTGGTCGCGACGCGCGCTCGTCGAGCTCGAGTCGGACTCGGGTCTCTTGTACGGAGCGGACGGCGCACCGCTCGCGTGGCAAACGACAGCGCGGCGATCACGCGTGTTCGCGCTCGACGTACCGGCGCTCGGCTACCACGTCGTGCGCGGGTTGAGCGGCAGCCAGCCTGTGAAAATCGAGAACAAGGACAGAGTCAGCGTCGCAGGTTTCACGGCGCGCAACGATCGCATCGCGTTCACGATCGACCCGCAGTCGGGCGCGCTGACGAGCTTGATGCTCGTGGAGAAGAAGCTCGAACTCTTGGCGAGTCCGGCGCGCCTCGCGGGCGACGATTGGAAGGTCGAGGTCGCCGAGTTCGTCGAAAAGGGGCCGTTGCGCGCAGTTGCACGTCTCGTGCTCGTCGACGGCGCTCGCCGCGCGGAACTGGAATTCGTGCTGGAAACACGCGCCGTCGCGCTGTCGATCACGGCGCGCAGCGTCGGTGACGCCGTCGCGCTGCAGATTCCCAGTCGACACGCGTTGCCGCGTGCGCTGTTCGGAGTTCCATTCGGATCGACGACCGCGACGCCGCTCGCCGACGGTCGTGCAGCGCGTCATCGCATCGCGGATTGGGCAGCTTCGACCGACGGAATGGAGGGCATCGGCCTCTTGGCCGGCGACCTCGCAACGGTGCTCGTCGAAGCGCACGCGATCACGCCGGAGCTCACTTCGACGGAGACGACGCGGTTCGCTCTCGTGCCGTTCGCGGGCGGTTGGCGCAAGGCTGCGCTGGCCGAGCGCGCGTGTGAGTTCGCGACGAAGCTCGCGCTGATCGCGACGGACACCCACGAGGGCGCGCGCTCCCCCCGTCACTCCTTCTTGAACATCGTGCGCTTCGAAGGCTTCGCGCGCCGACTCGAAGGCCCGCAATGCGGCGTCGTGATGACGGCGCTCGAACCCACGGACGACGGCAGTGCCTACATCGTGCGTTTGGCCGAGACGTACGGAGCGCCGGCGTCGCTCGCGCTCGAGTTCGATCGACCCGTGTTCGGCGCGGAAACCGTCAGTTTGCGCGGTGAAGTGCAGCGCGCTCTGCGCGTCGAGGAGAAGAGCGTCGTCCTCGAGATGGGTGCGAATCGAATCGAAACCGTGCGCGTTCGACTGCGGCCGTGAGCGCGTCGTCGAAGCACGTGCTCTACGCGGTCGTCGCGTTCGGCGCGCTGTTGCGACTCACCGGCCTCGCCGTGCATTCACTGTGGATCGACGAGGCCGGCACGCTGTACGTCGCTCACGCGGAAGACATGGTCGAGACGTTGCGCGGCGATCGACATCCGCCGTTGTCGTTCCTCCTCTTTCGCGGTTGGTCGGCGCTCGTCGGTGAGAGCGACGCTTGGTTGCGATTGGCGCCCGCTCTCGCGTCGATCGTGTCGCTCTGCCTGCTGGCGAAACTGGCGCGCGAATGGCTCGTCGAGCGAGCAGTGTGGATCGCGGTCGCGATCGCAGCCGTGTCACCGCTCGAACTGTGGATCGCGCGCGAAGTGCGCATGTACGCCTTCGTCGAGTGCGCCGCGCTGATCGCGTATGTCGCAGCGTGCGAACACCTGAAACAGCCGCGAAACTGGCTGATTGTGGCTGTATTCGGCGCTTCGGCCGTCGCGACCGGGATGCACTACTTCGGAGCTTTCGTCGGACCGACCGTCGCTCTCGTTTCCATGGCTCACTGGAAGGATCGAGACTCGCGCAAGCGGATCGTCGCGCTTTCCGTTGCCGCTCTGCTCGGTGCCTTGGCGTGGCTGCCGTGGTTCGCGAGTGTCTACCGCGATCAAGCCAGTGTGAGCGCCGCATTCTTGTCCAACTTCGGCCTGCGCACGATCGCCGAGTTCCCAGCGCGCCTGATCGTTCCGACGTCGGACATGCTGCCCGCTTGGTGCGTTCGCCTCGCGTACGCGGCCGCTATCCTCGTCACGGTCGCGTGCCTCGTTTTCGTCGTCGATCTGGTGCGCGAGCGGCGTCGCGGCTGTGCGTGCGCGGCTCTGGTTCTCGCGACGCCGCCCGCCTGCGCCTTGCTCGTGGCGCTCGTCGGTCCCTTGAGCTTCCTGGCGCGCTACTTCGCCGCGTCGATGCCCGGTGCGTCGCTCGTCATCGCATCAGGACTCGCGTCGTTGCGTTGGAAGTGGTTGCGAGGTCTCGCGGTCGTGTCGTTGCTCGCGCTGCTTGCGACGATCAGTTACGGCGTACACTCGCGAAACGATCGTGAGGACTGGCGCACCGCTTGCGAACACGTGGCGCGCGAGTTTCGGCCAGGCGATCGCATTCTCTCGCTCACGCACTTGAGCGACGGCTACTCGCAGGCGCCGCTCGTGCACTACTGGCGCGATGCACCGGAGCTGATCCGCGCACTGACGACGCTCGAAGAAGCGCACACGACGAGCTCAGCGCCCGGCCGATTGCACGTGATCTACCGCGAAACCAGGTACGTAGCGGCCGAGTACCGCGATCTCGCGAGCCGACGTCGACTCGTGTCGACCGAGTCGCTACACGGTGCGATACATCGCATTGTGTTCGATTGAATCTGCGGTCCATTGCATCGGCTCGTGAGTGAGCGGAACGAAGCAGCCAGCCTGCCTTGGCGGGCGCGGGATGTAAGCTGATGCAATGCGCTGCGCGATCTGGAGTACTCGTGCCTGATCGATCGGAGAAGTGGGGCCTCTGAGCTGCGAGTCTTGGTCCGCGCGCAACCGACGGCACGAACGATGAAAACACTCTTACGCACGATCGGGATCGTCGCCGCCGTTCTCGTGCTCTACGCCGGCGCGTGCGCGGTGCGCCGTGAGATCCGCAATCGCGGAAACACACGCATCGTCTCTGATGCGCAGGTGACGACGATCTCGCTCACCATCGATGGAACCGAAAGACGCGCACTCGTCCATGTGCCGAGCGGCGCCGACGCCACCGCGACTCTTCCACTCGTCTTGATGTTGCACGGGGCCGGCGGCACAGCCGAGATGGCGCTGGTCGAAACGGCTTTCGTCGCGCGATCCGACGCGCACCAGTTCATCGTCGCGTTCCCCGAGGCGACGCGTCCCGATGCTGGAAAACCCGCGGCATTCGGCAGCAACGATCCGACCTGGAACGACGGTTCCGGCCGCTTTCATTCCGGCCAGCGCAACGTGGCGGACGTCGAGTTCATCGCGCGGTTGCTCGACGAGATCGAATCGCGCTACAGCGTCGATCGCTCACGCATCTTCGTCGCGGGGTTCTCGAACGGTGCTTCGATGGCGTTTCGCATCGGGATCGAGTTGTCCGACCGCATTGCAGCCGTCGCACCGGTCGCGGGTGCCTTGTGGATCCGTGAGCCGAAGTGCGCTCGTCCGGTCTCGCTTCTGTACATCACAGGTACCGCCGATTCACTCAATCCGATGGAGGGCGGCGTGCCGAATCCGGCGCGGAGTTTCCGCTTCGAGCGCGTCTCGGACACCGCCAAACCTCCGGTGATCGAACACATCACGAAGTGGTCGAACATGCTCGGCTGCATGTCCGCTCCGGTGACGCTCACGAACACTCCGGCAGGTGTGACGACGACGGTGTACGAGGGGTGTCGTGGAGAAAGCCGCGTCGTCTTCACGACGATCGCGGGCCACGGTCACACCTGGCCGGGGGGGACGAATGCACTGCCCAGTTTCATCGTGGGCGACGACACGAGTCCGGTGTCGGCCACAGACGAGATCTGGAAGTTCTTTGCCGCGCACGCACGCGACACGCATCCGAAGTGATGGCCGTCACTCGTCAGGCTGGGCCGAACGATTTCACGGCGCCTTAGTGACTTCGATCCACCAACCGCGCTCGGACTCGAGCAATCCGTACTCGTCGCGCATCACCCACGGGAATTTGTCGCCGCGTAGCTTCGTCGTGTCTCTTGCTCGACACACGACGCGATAGCGGCCGGGCGACAGTTCGGTGCGTTTCAGGACGAGCTTGTGCACGCCCGTCGCGTTGTTCTTCGTGACTGTTCTAGGTTCGTCGGTGATCGGGTCGAGTTTGCCGCGTTTCCAGCGTTCGCGTGGGCCTTCGACGCCTGTCTTCGTGGACTTGGTGCTGGGCGCGCTGCTGTTCGGAATGCGCGCCTCGGGGAGGACCCACCACGTCACCTCGAGCGCGTGCGTCGCAGGCTTCATCACGTTCGCGACGATCTCGAGCGTCTCGCCTTCGAACTTCAACGACTCGCTCGCGGCTTGTGCGAGCGGATTCGGCGCGACCGATTCGATCGGATCGACGATCGAATAGATGCGTAGCACGAGCGCCTCCTGACACACGACGCAGTACTCCTCGGAACTCGACATGACGCAGCCCGTCGACGTCGGACGCCACACGCCCTTCACGCGGCCCATGCCACCTTCGACCATGCCTACGCCGGGATATTTGGCTTCGATCCAGTGCGCCCACGGCGCCGATTTCGGATCGGCCGACGCGGCGACGTTGATGCCGTTCTTCGGATCAGCGCCTTGGCCGTGGCTCTGCTGCGATTCGTATTCGTCCGACAAGCCGCCGAACGAATGGCCGAACTCGTGGATGATCGTGCGTACTTCTTGTCCGCCGATCGTCGCGATCCCGCCGCCGCCGGTGCCGAGCACGCCGTTCTTCACGAACACGATCGCCATCCCGTCGGTGTCGGGAATTTTCGCCATCACTTTCATGACGAGATCGCGATCGATGCCGACGTGACCCGCGAACGTGTTGAGCGTGTGACCGTTGAGCGCGGTGTCGTATTCGCGTCCGAATCCGTCGACACCGGACTCGGCCGACAACAGTTCGGCGCGGATGAAGTTGAAGTACGAGTAGTACTCGCGGAACGTCGATTGCCGCGCGTACAGCGGCGGAATGTCCTTCGACAGATCGTCGAACGCGTTCATCTGGTTGATCTCGTAGCCGTCGCCCATCAACACGACGTCGACGCGATTCTTCGACGGTCCGCTGCGCACGACGTCCGACCAACCGAGAAAAGCACTCGGCGCACAGCGCGTTTCGGCCTCCTTCGCGGCCGGCGTGCCCGGGTACTTCGCGACGATGCGTTTGTACTCGGCGCGAGCCTCTTCGAACTTGCCGGCGCGCACGCGCGCTTCTGCTTTCTCGAACGCGGCAGCTGCGTCGGCGGCGGGATCGCCTTGGAGGAGGAACAGGAACAGTAGAGGCGTGAAGATCGTGCGAGCGAGCATGCGCAGAGGCTGACCGCTCACGTCGACGCCAAGGAGTCCGGCAGCTTGAACACGGTCGTCTCGACTTCGCCGTCCATTTCGACCACGTCGCCGACGCCCAGCTCGCGCAAGCGCTCGAGCACTTGCTGCACCAACGTCTCCGGCGCGCTCGCGCCGGCCGTGACGCCGATGCGACGTGTCGAAACGAGCCATTCCGGCCGAATTTCGCGCGCGTCGTCGATCAAGTACGAGCGCACGCCGCTGCGCGTGCCGAGCTCGGCCAACCGATTGCTGTTCGAAGAATTCTTCGATCCGATGACGATGAGAACGTCGATGTGCTCTTCCGTCGTCAGGCGTTTGACGGCGTTCTGCCTATTCTGCGTCGCGTAGCAGATGTCCTTCAGCTCGGGCCCCTTGATCTTCGGGAAGCGTCGTTCGAGCGCGCGAATCACATCGCGCGTGTCGTCGATCGACAGCGTCGTCTGCGTCACGTAAGCGAGATGATCCGGATCGCGCACGACGAGCGATTCGACTTCGGACACCGTCGACAGCACGTGCACCGGTCCCGCGATGCGACCGCGCGTGCCTTCGACTTCGGGGTGTCCGGGATGGCCGATCAAGATCAGCTCGTTGCCTTTGGTCGAGTAGCTCTGCGCCTGCAGGTGCACTTTCGTCACGAGCGGACAGGTCGCGTCGATTTGGCGCAACCCGCGCTCTTGCGCCGCTCGCACGACGTCGTCGGACACGCCATGCGCCGAGAAAATCGTCACCGAGCCGACCGGAACCTCGGACAAGTCGTCGATGAACTTCACGCCGCGGCGCGCGAGATCGTCGACGACGTGGCGGTTGTGCACGATCTCGTGCAGTACGTAAACGGGCGCTCCGTGCAGCTCGAGCGCGCGCTCGACGATCTCGATCGCGCGGTCGACACCGGCGCAAAATCCGCGCGGGTTGGCGAGACGCACGTCCATCAGTGGTGCTCTTCCTTCGTGTGATTGCGATTCCACGACGGGATCTCGACGACGATGTCTTTGGTGCCGTTCGCGACGGCTTGGCACGCGAGGCGCGACGTCGGCGTCAGACCGGGCGCGCTGTCGAGCATGTCCTCTTCGTCCTCGGTCGCTTCCGACATCGTGTCGGCGCCGGAGCGCACGATCACGTGGCACGTCGAGCACGCGCAGACGCCGCCGCACGCGTGGTCGATCTCGATGCCGTGACCGAGCGCGATCTCGAGGATCGAGCCCTTCAATCCGTCGCGCGAGTAAGGGAGCGCGCTCGGCGCGACTTCGACTTTCACGTTCATGGGCATGAACGTGATCGTGTACGGCTTCGTCGGCAACTCCGCCGCGACCGGTTCGATGAAGGGGTTTTGTCCGCCCATTGTGTTGGCTCTGCTCGTGAGCGCGGATCCGGATGTCCGGACCTTGACGCAGGATTCGAAGTCGTGATTCTAGCGTGTCGCTGCTCTCAGCGTCCGCGACCGCCTTGCGGACGGCGACGTGATTCGGTCTCCGGCGCGCGCGGCGGCGGAGCGCGACGTGCCGTGTGACCGAGCAATCCACCGCTCATCGGACGTTCGAAAGTGCCGGGCGGGCGCTCTTCGAGTGCCGCAGGCTTCGTTGCCGGACGCGCATCCCGGCGCGGCGGCGGAGCGCTGCGTTGCGGCGATGCGCGACGTTGCGGGGGCGCGGGTTCGTTTTGGCCCTCGGGTGCATCGAGCGGAGCGCGAGGCGTTCGGGCCGCCGGACGTTCGCCGCGTCGAGAGTCGCTGCGCGGTGCGCGCTCGTCCGCGTTGCGCTGCGGACGATTTTTCACCGGGCTCTGCTCCATCGAGGAGTGGAAATCGCGTGCGGAGCCCGCGTCCGTCGGACGTGCCGTCCCAGAAGAACTCGCACGCGGCGAGCGCGGAGCCGGCGCGTCCGTGCGACGCGGTGCAGCGGCTTCGGCACGACGCGGTGCAGCAGATTCGGCACGGCGCGGTGCAGCGGCTTCGGCACGACGCGGTGCAGCGGCTTCGGCACGACGCGGTGCAGCGGCTTCGGCACGACGCGGTGCAGCAGATTCGGCACGGCGCGGTGCAGCAGATTCGGCACGGCGCGGTGCAGCGGCTTCGGCGCCACGCGGTGCAGCGGCTTCGGCGCCACGCGGTGCA
>JAWXBU010000174.1:0-4180 GCA_034440255.1 Planctomycetota bacterium
AGCAAACAGTGCCCGCTTCGCTTGGTCGAGCGAAGCGGGCACTGTTTGCTCTGGCACGGTATTGACGTAGGGCGGACTTCAACACGCGGCGAAGCAAGGCGATCACGCCTGCTTGACTGCGCCGTCCTTCTGATACGAGTTCTGCGTTTCGCGCGGAATGTACGCGTCGAGATGGCCGAGCTCGTTCGCGTCGCGAATCAAGCTGCGCGCGATCACGATGCGTTGAATTTGATTGGTGCCTTCGTAGATCTGCAGGATCTTCGCGTCGCGGAAGAACTTCGCGATCGGGTAATCCTCCATGTAGCCGTAGCCTCCGAAGATCTGCACGGCGTCGGTTGCGACGTCCATCGCGACATCGGTGGCAAAGCACTTCGCCATCGCGGCTTGTTGACCGACCTTCGACGATTGTGCGTCGGCAGCTGCGGCCGCCGCGTAGACGAGCCAGCGCGCGGCTTCGGTCTTCATGGCCATGTCGGCGAGCATCTTCTGCACCATCTGGTGATTGCTGATAGGCACGCCGAACTGCTGGCGACGCTGTGCGTAGACGTTCGCGAGATCGAGCGCGCCTTGAGCCGCTCCGACCGCTTGCGCCGCGACACCCGGTCGCGCCAAGTCCAGTGTCATCATCGCGTGCTTGAAACCCATTCCCGCGCGCTCGCCGATCAGGTTCGACTTGGGCACGCGCACGTGATCGAAATGTGTTTCGACGACGGGCACCGTGCGGATGCCCATCTTGTCCTCGATCTTCTTGACGGTGAATCCAGGCGTGCCTTTCTCGACGACGATCGCACTGATGCGGCGCGACTTCGAGGTTGCGTCAGTCACGCAGAACACGGAGTAGATGTCGGCTACGCCACCGTTCGTCGTCCACTTCTTCTCGCCGCAGATGACGTAGTGATCGCCGTCTTCGACCGCGGTCACGGACAATCCGCCCGCGTCGGAGCCAGCGAATTTCTCGGACAAACAGAAGGCGACGAACTTTTCGCCCGCTGCGATCTGCGGCAACCACTTCTGTTTCTGCGCTTCGGTGCCGCCGACGAGGATCGGAAAACTGCCCAGCGCGTTCACAGCAAATGCGACGCCGAAACCGGAATCGGCTTTCGCGAGTTCTTCGGTCACGCGCGCGAGCGCGAGGATTCCGGCGCCGTGTCCGCCGTACTCCTTCGGGATGAACGTGCGGAACAGTCCGGCCTTCGCGACGGCCCGCGCGGCGTCCCAGTTGTACTCCTGCGCCTTGTCGTACTTCGCGGATTGCGGGCGAACGTACTTGTCGGCGATCTCGCGCGCGAGCGCGGCCAATTCGTCGGAAAGCGGGCTGAAAACGATGTTTTGCGGCATGGCTGTCGTGTGGTTGTGGCTGGTGTCGTCAGAGCGGTTTCGACGGATGATAGCGAGTCCTGCGCGCGCGGACGATCTGCCGGGGTGCCCCGGGGCCGCGATTCTCGCCCGCGAAGCCGCCGTCGACGTGAGTGACATTCAGCCCGCGTTCCCGCAACAATTCGGCGAGTTCGTCGACCTCGTACATGCGCACGGATTCGAGCCACGATCGAGTTCGGCCGTCGGGATGCACGATCTTCACGGTCTTCTCGACGCGCCGTCCGCCGTCGGCGAGAGAGCGCTCCTCGTCGAGCACGAGCGCACCGCGTTTCGAGTTCGAATGAGGCACCAAATTCGCGCGGATGCGCGCCGGATTCATCGTGTCCATGACGAGCAAACCGTCGTTCGCCAAGACGCGCACGATCTCGTCGAGCATGCGCCGATCGCCTTCGTCTCCGAAGTAACCGAACGACGAGAACAGGTTCACGACGGTGCCGAACCCGGCGTCGCGATATGGCAGTCGTTGCGCATCGCCGCGCGTCAAGCGACCGTCGAGCCGTTCACCGTTCGGTAGCTCACGCGCACGAACGAGCAGCTCCCACGACAAGTCCATGCCGTACACGTCGATGCCGCGTTCGACGAGCGCGAGCGTGTGACGGCCGAATCCGCAGCAGAGATCGAGCGTGCGCCCCCCGACGCCGTGCTCGACTAGCCAAGCGACTTCGACGCGCGCCGAGGCCAGATCACGATGCGGATAAACGTCGACGTACTCGTCGCGAAAAGCCGCGACCCACCACGCTTCGCCCGACGAACTCACTTGGATCCGACACGCGCCGATCGCGAAGCGACCGTTTCGCTGCGGTGCAACAGCACAGCGATGTCGCTCGCGCCGGTCTTGACCGTCGTCGTCACTTCGACGTCGAGCGGATCGTTCGTGGCCGGATTGCCGTCCACGTCGAAACGCACGACGAGCGACATGTAGCGCGCGAATGTCGGCAGCGTGTCGAGGACGTGATCCTGCGCGGACAATCCGAACTGCAGCGTGTCCCCTGTGCGCCACGGATCGCCGAGCTCGTAAAAGCGCTGCAGGAGCGCACGCTGCTCGCCGACGTAGCCCACTGAAATCACGATCGAACCTTGTCTTTCGTCCTTCAGGGCGGCGTCGAGCAGCACTTGGCCCGAGAAGACGATGCGCGTGCCGGCGTCGACCGGGTCCGCCTGCGTTTCGGGCGCGTGTTCCGAATGCGAACCGCCGTCACAACCCGACAGTGCGAGGATCGAGAGAAGGAGGAGACCGCGATTCGAGGGCATGAGACGATGAGTAGAGACGTGGAACTCGCCGAGCATCATAGTAAGAAGCGCGGCCGATTCGACACACCTTGACGATGAACGGAGCCAACGAGCGTTTGGGATGGATCGATCGACGCGCCAAAGAAGCGCGTGAGGAGCGCGAGCTCGCGCCGTGGGCCATGCGCAGTCGGACTTCGCGCGGGCGGCACTTTCCCGAGTCCGAAGACGAATTCCGCACGGCTTGGGAACGCGACCGCGATCGCGTCGTGCACTCGACCGCGTTTCGGCGCCTGATGTACAAGACGCAGGTCTTCATCAATCGCGCCGGCGACCACAATCGCACGCGCCTGAGTCACAGTTTGGAAGTCTGCCAAGTCGCGCGCAGCATCGGCACCGCGCTCGCGCTCAACGAGAATTTGTGCGAAGCGCTCGCGCTCGCGCACGACATCGGGCATCCGCCGTTCGGGCACCGCGGTGAGATGGCGCTCGACGAATTGATGAAAGGACACGGCGGTTTCCGCCATAACGCGCAGGTCTTGCGCGTCGTCGACATCCTCGAACGTCGCAGTCCCGAGTATCCGGGACTGAACCTGACTCGCGAGGTGCGCGAGAGCTTGTTGAAGCACGAATCACGCGAAGATTGGCCTGCGGAGTTCGGTGCGCGGCCGCGCTGGCCGTGGCTCGAAGCACAGGTCGTCGATCTCGCCGATTCGACGGCCTACGACATGCACGACATCGAGGACGGACTCCTCGCGGGCAAGTTCACCGAGGACGCGATGAGGTCGGGCGTCCAGTTGTGGCGTCGCGCAGAAGCGGAGGTCGAAGCGCGACATCCGGGATTCTTGCGCGCGACCGACGACAAGAATCTGCGCGTGAAACGTGTCGCGAATCAGATCATCGGCGCGTGTATCCGCGACTTGGTCGAAGCATCGCACGCACGCATTCTCGCAGCGAACGTGCGCGATGCCGAGGATGCGCGCAAGTCGGCGCAGATGTCGATCGCTCACGGGGTGGATCTCGCGCCGCTGGTGGCGGAATTGCAGGCGTTCTTGTACGAGAACTTCTACAAGCACCCGGATTTGATGGCGCTTTCGGAGTACGCGAAGAGAGTCCTGGCGCGACTGTTCGAGGCGTTCGTTTCGGACATGTCGGAAATGTCGCCGTGGTACCGCGACTGGGCGCGAGAGGTCGGAGTCGAGCGCGCGGTGTGTGATTATCTGGCGGGGATGACGGATCGCTACGCGCTGGAGGAACACAAGCGGATGACGGATCCGAGCGTGCCGGGGTAGGCGACGGCGGCAGGCCATCGCCCTCCGCTGCCGTTGCGCTGCCCTCAGAAGATCGTCCCCGTCAGGTCCGCCCCGGTGAAATCCGCGCCGTCCAGCGAGGCCGTGGAGAAGTCCGCATTGTCGAGGATCGCCGCCTTCATTGCGGCGCCGGCGAAGATCGTCGTCGCATCGCCGGTTGCCAGGCCGAGATTAGCGCCATCGAGGATCGCGCCGGTCATCAGCGCGCCGGCCAGGTTCTGTCGGCGATGTTGGCACCGTTCATCTTCGTCTGCTGCCCGGACTCA
>JAWXBU010000175.1:0-8526 GCA_034440255.1 Planctomycetota bacterium
AGCACGCTCATCTCGCGCGCGTCGTCGCTGACGATGCCCAATTCACCGCGAATTTGGCGGTGGATGTACTCGGCCAAACCCTCGGCTGCTTCGACCGAGAAGCCGTGTAAGTGCAAGTAGTCTTGGTAGCGATCGGCCGCGAACCAATCGCGCGCGACTTCGCTCGCGTGTTGACCGACCGTGACGACTTGCAGCGCGACGACGTCGGGCTCGCCGTCTCTCACGTGGAAGAAATCGGTGATGCAGCGCCGTTGCTTGCCGTCTTGACGCGGAAAGGTGAAGCGCGCGGCCGTCTTGCCGTCGTCTTTCGGGTCGAGCAGCACGAGCGTGTCGCCTTCGGGCACGCAGCGCCAATAACCGTACGCCGCTTTGCAGTCGAGGATCTTCTCTTTCGCTGCTCGCTTCGCGAGGTCGAAGTAGATCGGGCGCACGTGCTCCTTGATGAACTGCTTGTACGGCGCGACTGCTTTGCCTTTGCGGCGGTAGCCCCACTGGAACTGGAAGAGCGTCGTCTCGTTGATGTAGGGGATGACGCTCTGCAGGTTGATCCCTTCGACGAGACGCGCACCCAAGAACGGCGGTTTCGGATAGTCGATGTCGCGCGGCAGCTCGATCGCCTTGCTCCACGCCTTGCTGGACTTCGGAACCGGGCGTCCGTTCTTGCCCACGAGCGAGACGGCTTTGGCGACCGACACGAGCTCGTCCGAAACGCTGGGTTCCTCGGCCTTTTCTGCTGCTTTCGATTTCGTGTCGCGTGCGTCGGGCTTCGTTTCGCCCGCGACGACGCGCGCCATCACGGCGAGACCTTCGAACGCGTCTTCGGCGTAGTAGAGCGCACCCTCGTAGATGCGTCGGCAGTCGTCTTCGACGTACGCGCGCGTCAACGCGGCTCCGCCCAAGATCACGGGTGTCGTCACCCCGCGACGATTCATCTCTTCGAGATTCTCGCGCATGATCACCGTGCTTTTCACGAGCAAGCCGCTCAAGCCGATCGCGTGCGGTTGCTGTTCGTGTGCGACGTCGAGAATGTGCTGGATCGGCTGCTTGATACCGAGGTTGTAAACGGTGTAACCGTTGTTGGTGAGGATGATGTCGACGAGGTTCTTGCCGATGTCGTGCACGTCGCCGCGCACGGTGGCGAGCACGATCTTGCCGCGTGAGTCACCGCTCTTGCGCTCCATGTGCGGTTCCAGATACGCGACCGCAGCCTTCATCGTCTCGGCGGACTGAAGCACGAACGGCAACTGCATGTCGCCGCGACCGAACAACTCGCCGACGACTTTCATTCCCGCAAGCAAATCGACGTTGATGATCTCGAGCGGCTTCTTCGTCTGCATCGCGAGCGCGAGGTCGTCCGCGAGTCCCGGCTTCTCGCCTTCGATGATGCGCCACTTCAAACGCTCGAAAACGTTCTCCGGAACGACGCGCGCGGCTTTCTTCGTGACTTGCGCGCCTTCGAAGAAGCGCAGGAATTCCTGCAGCGGGTCGTAGCCTTCGCGGCGGCGATCGAAGATCAAATCCTCGGCGAGTTCGCGCGCTTTCGGGTCGATGCGATGCAACGGTTCGATGCGCGCCGAGTGCAAAATGGCGGCGGTGAGTCCCGCTTCGCGAGCGTGGTGCAAGTACACCGAATTGAGCACGTGACGCGCCGCTGGATTCAGACCGAAGCTGATGTTCGACAAGCCCAAGAGCAATCCGACGCCCGGCAATTCCGCGCGCACGCGGCGAATGCCCTCGAGCGTCTCGAGCCCGAGCCTGCGATCGTCTTCGTTGCCCGTCGCGATCGTGAACGTGAGGACGTCGAACAGGATGTCCTCGGGCTTGAGGCCGTACTCGTCGACGCAGATGGAATGGATGCGCTTCGCGATGCGCACTTTGTCGTCGGCGGTCTTCGCCATGCCGACTTCGTCGATCGTGAGCGCGATGACGGCCGAACCGAATTCCTTGACGAGCGGCAGCACCTTCTCGATGCGCTCCATGCCGTCCTCGAGGTTGATCGAGTTCACGATGCAACGTCCGCCCGAGAGCCTCAGCGCGGCGGCGAGCACGGGCACTTCCGTGCTGTCGATCATGAGCGGGCACGGCACGTCCGATCGATAGCGCGTCATGACCTGCGTCATGTCCGCCTTTTCGTCGCGGCCGACGTACGCCGTGCACAGGTCGAGCACGTGGCTGCCGTCGCGTACTTGCTCGCGTCCCATCGCGACCATCGCCTCGAGATCACCCTTCAGGAGATGCTCTTTGAAGGCCTTCGATCCGTTCGCGTTCGAGCGCTCACCTACGAACAGGATCGAATTGTCCTGCACCAGAGGCACTGCCGCGTAGATGCTCGTCACTTGCGGGACGTGCGCCGGTTTGCGCTGTTTCGGCGCACGATTTCCCAGTCGACGCGCGAGCGCTGCGATGTGCGCCGGCGTGGTGCCGCAGCAGCCGCCAACCATGTTCAATCCGTCCTCGTCGACGAAGCGCATCAACCAGTCGGCGAGTTCCTCCGGCGTGAGCGGATAGAAAGGTTTGCCATCGACGAGCTGCGGCAGACCCGCGTTCGGGTAGACGAGCGTCTTCTTGCGGCACGTTTGACCGAGCAGCCGCACGTGCTCACCCATCTCGCGCGGACCGGTCGCGCAATTGATGCCGAGGACGTCGATCGGATACGGATCGAGCAGCGCGATCGCCGCCGCCATCTCGGTGCCGACGAGCATCGTGCCCGTCACTTCCATGGTGACGCTGACGAAGAGCGGCACGTCGACGCCTTTCGCGCGTTTCGCCTCGATGACGCCGTTGACTGCGGCTTTGATCTGCAGCGGATCCTGGCACGTCTCGATCAAGAATCCGTCGATGTCGCCTTCGATGAGCCCGTGTGCTTGCTCCGCGTACGAAGCCTTCAGCGCGTCGTAGGTCGCGTGCCCGAGCGTCGCGAGCTTCGTGCCCGGACCCATCGAACCTAGTGCGAAACGAGGCTTTTTCGCTGTTCCGATCTTCACGCACGCTGCACGCGCGACCTGCGCTGCGACGCGGTTGATCTCGCGTGCCTTGTCCTGCAAACCGAACTCGAGCAACACGTGCGGCATCGCGCCGAACGTGTTCGTCTCGACGATGTCCGCGCCGGCTTCGAGGTAGGTTTCGTGGATCCGCTGAATCGCATCCGGCCGCGTCAGGTTGACGTAGTCGACGCAGTTTTCGTGGCCGTGATAGTCGCTCTCGAGATCGAGATTGGCCGCGTGGATCTGCGTGCCCATCGCGCCGTCGAGCACGAGCACGCGTTCTTCGAGCAATTCGCGCAGGTTCGGTTTCACTGTGCACCTCGCGTGGGCTTCTGCGCCGTCGCGACCAGCGTCATGAAGTGCGGCGGCTGCGGATCACGCGCCGCGCGTTGGATGGTCGCGCGCTCGAAACCCGTCTCGTTCAACAACTCCACGAGCGCGCTCTCGGTGAATCCCAGGTGCTGGTGCTGCAACTGCTCGCGCACCCAATCCTCGGTGTGCGCCAAGAGGTCGATGACGAGCACACGTCCGCCGGGAATCAAGATGCGCCGCGCTTCGAGCAACGCCTTCTTCGGCGACTTCGCGTGATGCAAGGCTTGGCTCAACACCGCGACATCGAACGAGCTGTCCGCGAGCGGCAAGTCCTCGATGCTGCCCTCGACCGTCGTGACGTTCGCGATGCCGCGCTGCGCCGCACGCACTTTCAACTGCGCGAGCATCTCGGGGCTGATGTCGACGGCCGTGACGCTGTGCGCGATCTCCGACAACATGAGCGTGAGCAAACCGTCGCCGATGCCGAGGTCGGCGTAGCGTCCGCGCGGTGCAAGCTGCAGCAGCGCGCGCGCCAATCCCTCCCACGTGCGGCCCGGCAAGATCTCGTCGCCGAAGGTCGCCGCGACGCGGTCGAAATACGCTCGCGCATCGCCACGCCGACGGTCGCGCAACGCCTCGAGACCGGCCAGGTCGGCCTCGAACTCCGGGCTGGAGCGACTCTCGGCCACGATCGAGTCCCACATGCCCGCGGCCGGCCCGGGGAGCAGCGTGTAGAGCATCCTGCGCCCGTGCCGACGATCGACGACCAGACCGACTTCCTTCAACAAAGCCAGATGCGTTGATATCCGGCTCTGCCCCATGTTGAGGATCTCCATCAGGTCGGTGCCCGAGAGTTCCTCCTGCGAGAGCAAATGCAGGATCCGGAGCCGAGTTTCGTCGGCGAGGGCCTTCAGCAGACGCGAGGTGCTGGTCAGTCCAATCATGGTATCTGCATAGGATGATACCGAGTTTTTGACAGCCTGCTGCGGCGAACTGGAGACTGGCCCCCTTGGCTGGCGCGGGCACGACGACCGGCACCAGTCGGCCGTGGGCGGGGTGCCCACCCCGCGCGCCCCGAGTCCGGAATCGAACAAGCCAGCCAAGAGGGCCACTTGGCGTGGGTAGCATGCCCCGGATGAGCAAAGCCCCGAACGACCTCGAGCAACTCGCCCTGACCGGCGGCGAGAACCTGACCACGATCCAAAGCCACATCCTGGCCGAGGAGCGCAGACACCCCGGCGCGTCGGGCACCTTCTCGTGGATCCTCTCGGCGATCACGCTCTCCGCGAAAGTGATCTCGGCGAAGATCCGCCGCGCGCGCATCTACGACGTGCTCGGTTCGCTCGACAGTGAGAACGTGCAGGGCGAGACGCAGCAGAAGCTCGACGTCATCGCGAACGAGACGCTCTTGCGTTGCCTCGGTTCGCGCGCGGGCGTCGCGGTCGTCGCGTCGGAAGAGAACGAAGAGCCGATCATCATCCAGCGCCAAGCCGAAGGCGAGCGGCCGTACGTCGTGTTGTTCGATCCGCTCGACGGTTCTTCGAACCTCGACGTGTGCGGCTGCGTCGGTACGATCTTCAGCATCCTGCGTCACGATCGGCGCACGACGAAAGTGGAGGACTCGTGCCTTCAAGCAGGTAGCGCGCAAGTCGCGGCGGGTTACATCCTGTACGGGAGCTCGACGGTGTTCGTGCTGACGACGGGCAACGGCGTCAGCATGTTCGTTCTCGATCCTTCGATCGGTGCGTTCTTGCGAGTCGCCGAGAATTTGAAGATCCCGAAGAGCGGTAAGACGTACTCGGTGAACGAAGGCAATCGTCCGACGTTTCCTGACGGCTATCAGCGCTACCTCGACTGGGCGCAGAGCTCGGGTTACTCGTCGCGCTACGCCGGCGCGATGGTCGCGGACGTCCATCGCACGCTCTTGAAGGGCGGCGTGTTTTTCTATCCGCCGACGAAGAAGGCGCCTGAAGGCAAGCTGCGTTTGATGTACGAAGCGAATCCGATGGCGCTGATCGTCGAGCAAGCCGGGGGCAAGGCGTTCGCCGGGAAAGAGCGCATCCTCGACATCGTTCCGAAGACACTGCACCAGCGTACGAGCGTCGTGATGGGCAGTCCGGACGAAGTGGATCACGTCACGAAACACCTCTGATTGCGGCTGAAAACAACTGATTCAGGTGCTGTTCGCGCTCCGTCGGAGCACGCACCGTCCGAGCGCACGGTCGCCCGAAGTCCGGCGCGGACGAGCGCAACTTGTCGTGCTCGCGCTGCATCCACGGCGCGCGGCCGAGCGAACGATCCCTCGGCGTACATCGTCTACCGCTTCTGCGGCTCCGACGCCGCCGCGATCCCGAAACTCCGGACACGCACACACGATGACGACCACTCCATTCGCCGACCGCTCCTTCCTCGTGATCGGCGCGAGCGGCGGCATCGGAGCGGAGACGACTCGTCGACTCGTCGCGGCCGGGGCGCGAGTCTTCCTCGCCGGTCGTCGTGAAGATCCGCTCGTGGAGCTTTCCGAAGAGCTCGGCGAGCCGTTCGCGACGGTGGACGCGCGCGATTTCGCGGCTGTCGAGGCTCTGTTCGAACGTGCGACGAGCGAGATCGGCGCGCTCGACGGTGTCGTCAACTTAGCCGGATCGATCTTGATCAAACCGGCGCACCAGACCACTTCCGACGAATTCCACGCGACGATTGCAGCGAACTTGACGACAGCGTTCGCGACTGTGCGCGCGGCCGGCAAGTCGATGCGGTCGAAAGGCGGCTCCGTCGTGCTCGTGTCGTCGGCGGCTGCGCGCACCGGTCTCGCGAGTCACGAAGCGATCGCTGCGGCGAAAGCGGGCGTGATCGGGTTGACGCTGTCGGCCGCTGCGAGTTACGCCGGAACGTTGCGCGTCAATTGCGTCGCACCGGGGCTCGTGCGCACGCCGATGGCCGAACCGTTGCTCGCGAATGCGCTCGCCGAAAAGGCCTCGCTCGCGATGCACGCCGCCGGACGAATCGGCACACCCAGCGACGTGGCCGCTGCGATCGTGTTCCTGCTCGACCCAGCGAACGACTGGGTGACGGGCCAAGTGTTCGGCGTCGACGGCGGACTCGGCACGGTGCGGCCACGCGTGAAAGCGTGATCGCGATGGAGACGCTGACGCTCGCGCATCTCGTCGTCACGTTGCTGATGACGGGCGTCGTGCTGTTCGTCGCCGTCGTTCACTACCCGTTGTTCGGAATGGTCGGAAAGGCCGAGTTTCCGGCGTATTCAGCCGCGCACCAGACGCGCACCGGTTTCGTGGTCGTGCCATTGATGAGCGCCGAACTCGTGCTCGCCGTGCTTCTCGCGTTCGACGAAACTCTGCCGCGCACGCTGACTTTCACGGGGCTCGCCCTGGTCGTGGCCGCGTGGGCGACGACGTTCTTCTTCAACGTCCCGTTGCACGCGGCGTTGTTGCGCGGACTCACTCCGGCGTTGGTGAAGAAGCAAGTCGCGTGGAACTGGGTGCGTACGTTCTGCTGGTGTGCGAGATCGGCCGTCGCGATCGCTGTGGTCGCTCAGCGTTCGCCGCCTGCGCACTGATCGATCGCTCTGTTCGCAGGCTGGATTCGGCAGAGAACCGAACGGTTGTGCCGTCCTCGACCGGACATGAGCTCCCGTTCGTTCGTCAGCGATCCGATCGCGAGTAGGGGATGCGAGCAACAGCTGACGATTCGCACCGCTGCCGCCACGGTCAGCCGGCCTCGATCGACACGTCGCTCGCGACGGAGCAATGTCCGCCGAATCGAGTTCGAGACCGGAGCCTTCGCTCGTCCGCTCTGTCGGCAAGCTTGATTCGGCAGAGAATCGACGATCGAGGACTCTGATCCTCGCGAAACGCCCCGCTCAACTGCGCGGTTTCTTGCCGTGCGCGCGATTCATCGCGTCTTCGGCCTCCAACAATTCGGCGTACGTCGGCACCATCACGCTCGCGCGGATCTCGTCGGTCGTCGTCGGGTCGATCGGGTAGAGGCGCCAGGAGTCGAGCACGAACTCGAATGCGAACTGAGTGCCGTATTTCTGCGGCAATTCGGCGAGCATCAACCGCTTGTCGATCGCTTCGGCCATGACGCGCATGCCGCGCTTGTCGCCGAGTTCCGTGCTGAGCTTGGCCAGCTGTTCAGCGAGCACGAGGTCGGCTGTCCGGTCCGTTCCGACGAGGAGCACGGCCGCTTTGAATGCGTCGTCCGACGACAATTCGCCGCCCCTCTCGAGGATCGCACGCACTTCGTCGGCGCGCTCTTCGTGCTTCTTGTCGCTGGAAAGCGTCGGCAGCGTGACGGCGTCCTTGCTCGCGACTTCGTGCGCGAGGTTGTCGTAGAGCTGTGCGATGCGGCCCGTGCCCGACAGGCACGCGGGCAAAGCAACGAGCACGAATGCGGCGCAGATGCGGAGGCTCATGTTCATGCGCGCCATCGTCGTGATAGCGGGGGCCGGGTCAATCCTCTTGATCCATCCACAGCTCGTCGTCGTTCTCACGCGCCGTCCCATCGACGCGCAGTGTGACGAGCAGGGCTCCCCGCGCGCGGCGAGTTCGAACTCGGTCACTCCGAGGCGCGCGCCGTCGGGTCCACGCAAGAAACCCTCGACCTTCGGCCGCAAAATTGGCTTTTGCGCAGCGTTGCCGAAACCGCGGCCAGTGATGACGAGGACCAAGCGCTGGCGTCGTACACGCGCGCCGTGGAGCTCGCGCCGTAGCTTGCGCAACGCCGCGTCCGGCGTGAGCCCGTGCAAGTCGATTTCCAGGTCCGGCGGCCGTGGAGGAGGCTGTCTAGGGGTCACCCTCACGATTGTAGGAACTTCCAACTCCCCGCAAACGCCTCCCCGCCTTACTCTCGTACCACTCGCTCGGGGATCTAGAGCCCCGTGTCGAGGGTCGAGTTCCGCTCGACGACCGCGGCCTCGCGCCGCATCCAACCAAGAAGGGAATCCCTACATGAAGAATCTGATTTTGGCCGTCGCCCTCGTGGGCTGTGTCGTCGCTTGCAACACCGAGAAGCGTTCGGTTTCGGATGCGTCCGCACCGAATGCTCCGAAGGCCGAGTGCAACGAGGGCATGAAGAGCTGCTCGGATGCCGCCAAGGCGGAGTGCAGCGGGATGAAAAAAGCCTGCTGCGCCGACAGCACCAAGCCCCAGGGCTGATCCCAATCAGGGAAAAGAAAGCAGGCCGTGTCGCGTGATCGCGACGCGGCCTGCGC
>JAWXBU010000176.1:0-20465 GCA_034440255.1 Planctomycetota bacterium
CACCCCCACAAACAAAAAAAAGCGCACCCCCCAAAGGAAGCGCGCTCCATCCACCCCGTGTGCGGATCACCCCGCCCTTCGATCACTTCTTGAAGAACATGCCTTCATTAAAGGCCGTCCCCATGTGGTAATCGACGAGCAGAATCGCGCCAATCATGAGCAGCGTCGTGACAATCGCCAGCCCGTCGAGCATCGTCAGCCCGCCAGCCTTCTTCGCCTGCGGTGCTGCTTCAGTCGTCTCGGACTTGCGCGAAGTAACCTTCGTCTCGCGTGTAGTAGTAGTGCGGCGTGCAGCCATGGTTCTCGAACCTTTTCCCCGTAGGGATCAGAGACGCGTCGCCGCGCTGTCGCCCTGGCGGATCGTCTGGCCTTGGACTTTGTTCAGGATGATCGCCGAAGACATGTCCGGGTGCACGAACTCGACGCGCGCTTGGCCCTTGTACGTCTTGCCTTCGTAGATCTCGAAGGTGAAGCCGCGCTTGACGCCCTTGCTCGAGCCGACGTTCAACGCGATCAAGCCCGGCTCGACGGCGTTCGAGACGTCGAGGACGGCTCCGTCGATCTGCGGCATGCTGAGGAAGTCGCCGGCGTTTGCGTTCGTGTTGGCTGCCAACGTGTCGAGGCTCGCGTTGAGCGACAACATCTGCTTGTCGAGGTCGGTCTTCTTCTTCTCGAGGTCGGCGATCATGTTGTTCGCCTTCTCGAGGTCAGCCTTCATCGCGCTGGCGGCCTTCTCGGCTTCGTCGCGCTTCGCTTCGGCTTCGGTCTTGGCCGTCTCGGCGTCGCGCTGGGCCTTCTCCGCCTTGTCCTTGTCACCTTGCAGCCGCGTCTTGTCGGCGGACATGCCGTCGTACGTCGCGGCGAACTTGGTCACGTCGGCGTTGAGGTTGGCGAGCTTCGTGGCCGCGTCGGTGAGTTCACCCTGGACGCGATCTTTCTCGTTCTTGGCCTTGTCGAGATCGCCGCGCAAGAGCGTGACGTCCTTGTCGAGGGTGACCTTCGCGGCCTTGAGTTTGTCGACTTCGGCGTTGAGGTCCGCGCGGGTCTTCGTGAGATCGGATGTCGCCACGTCGTACTTCTGGCGCCACTCCTGATTGGTCTTCAAAGCGCTCGCAGCCCATCCGAAGAAGGCGGCGGCGAGGACCAGGTTCAGGCCGATGAGGATCTTTCCAAGAGTGCTCATGCTACTCCACGTGGGCTTTGGGGCTCGAGAGGGGGGGACTCGGGGCGAAAAGTCGCGCGTCGGTGGGCTCGATAGGCCGTTTCGACACTCGACTCAGATGGGTTTGCGGTGTTCTAAAGTCTTGGCCGGTAAGGCCTTGCGGAGGACTTCACACACCGCGGACAGAGCGAAGGGGCGCAGTATAGGGAGGGTTTCCGGCATGGTCAAGCGGCGGTTCACGTCTTGCGAAGACCTGCGTCGTCTTCGCCTTCGATGAGGCGGTTGTACCCGATCACGTGCGCGCGGTAACCGAGCGACGCACCCCGAAGAACGCGAGCACGAAACCCAGCGCGATCCACACAACGGTCCACGCGCGCTGCGTCGCCACGTAAGGCGGTCGCGGCGCAGTCTCGCGCGCGGGATTCGTCTTCGGAACGGGAACGACGACGCGCAGGACGCCCGCGACCATCCGGTCCTTGTTCCCGATTTCGAGCCGCGCCACCTCGCGCCCGTCGGGACCGATCACGGCGGTGATGCCCGAGTTGGTGGCGCGCACGATCGAGCGCCCGGTCTCGAGCGCAAGCAGGCGACTGAACGCCATCATGTGGTCGTACTCCCAACTCTCGCGGTACCAAGCTTCGTTGCTGGCGACGAGGTGGAAGTCGAGCTCACCGCGTCGCAGCGGGTCGACGTAGGGCCCCTCGAACGCGTTGTCGAAGCACACGGTCGCGCCGACCAGCCATTTCCGGCCGGCCTGTCCTTCGAGGGTGAGCACCTGCGTCGTGTCGAAACCGACGAGATCAGGGACGTAGCCGGCGAGCGCGAGCGCCGCGTCGCGCACCCAGCCGAAGCGTTCGAGGCCGGCCAAATGTTCGGCGCCGGGCACCAAGTGCACTTTGCCGCCGACGCCGCTGCGCTCGCCGCGCGGATCCCAAGCGACGATCGCGTTCGAGCGCCGCAGTGCACCGTCGCGTGGCGCGAAGTACTCGACGCCGCAGACGAAGCTCGCGCCGGTCGGCAAGAGCGGCTTGTACTTGCCCTTCCCGAAGAGGAATTCGCCGACCACTTTCGCCTCGGCCTCGCGCATGTCGTCAATGTCTGCCGAATCAAGTGGGTGGCGCGCGTACGGCACGGAGCGCATTCCATCGGCGTATGCGGCGCCCAATTCCGGTGAGCCCAATGGATAGGGGAAAATCGTCTCGCCCCAAGCGACGACGTCGATCGGCTCCGCTGCGCGCTCGGCGTCGACGATGCCGCGGCGCGTGAGATCGCGGAGTTCGGTGAGCATCTCCTGGCCCGATCGCCCCGCCATCTTGCGCTCTTGCGTGAACGACGGTTGCACGAGCAAGACGCGCGGGCCGGCGACAGTTTCGGGCGCTCTCGTGGCGAGCGCGAACACGACGCACAGCGCGAGTGGTGCGAGCGCGAGAACGACGCTCTTTTTCGCGCTCGCGAACGAAAGGCCCGCAGTCCGTGCGCGCGCGATGTCGGCGAGACCGCCCGCGAGTGCCGCGAGTGCGAACGAAAGTCCCGCCGTCCCCCACACGCGGGCTCCGCCTGAAAACCACAGCTCTGCGTGCGCATGGTGACCGAGCCTCAACCATCCGAATCCGAACGGCGGCTCGACGACGAGGCGCAGCGTTTCGAGCGCAGTCCAAGCGCACGGAGCAGCGACGGCGAGAGGCCAAGCGCGCCCCAGTCGTCGCAACAAGACTCCCGCGAATGCCATGTACACCGCAGGCACGAGCGCGACCGCGATGAGCGTGATCCAAATGACGTACGTGCTCCAAAAGCACACCGCCGAAATGCCGATCGCGGCAGCGACCCACTCGACGACGAACGCGCGCTTGCCCGGCCGCGAACACACGAGCGCCCACGGCACGAGCGCAACGGCTGCGACGAACCACAATCCGTCGCGCGTGACCATGCCCGGTGTCGCGACGAAGAGCAGCGCCCAAGTGGTGAGTGCGGCGAGCAGTCGCTTCTTCGGCGACACATTTTCAACGGTTGTCGGAGTCACAGCGGGGCAGAGAGATCAACACGATTCCGATGCGCCATCAAGCTCGCTCGGTGGCAGATGCATGGATTTCACTCGGCCGGCACGCGCGGAAGTCGGTAGTCGCGCTTGCCGTGATAGACGCGCGTCAGGAGCGTGCAGAACTCGAGCGTCACCGGATCGAAGGCCTTCACGGTCCAGGTTTATCCCGGCCCCATGAGCGTGAAACCGAAGTACGGAAGTACGGTGCCCGGAGTACGGTGCCCGGGACAACCACGACGCTTAATTCGTCCGCCGCGGATCTCACGCGGAGAACCGTCATGGTGCGCGCCACGGTTTCCTCAGTTCGAAATCAGGGACCGGAAGGGAACGAGTGTGCGTTCGGTCACGAGCATGTCTGCCTCGACGACGGCGAGACCTTGCGCGTGCGTCAGGCCGACGATGTCCGCGGAACTCTTCCACTCGAGCGGAATCAAGTCGTCGATTCCGTCGGCGGCTTGCACCACGCGCACGGGCACATTTTGTTGGCGCGGATTTCCTTTCGTCGGCGCACCGCGCCAGCGACCGATCCGCAGGCGATCGGTCCATTCGTGCTCCAAAGCGCCCTCCCATTTCGCGAGTGCTGGCCGCACGAACACTTCGAAACCGATGAGGCACGACACCGGATTGCCGGGGAGCGCGAACACGGGCACACGACCGTGCATGCCGAACCACAGCGGTTTTCCTGGCTTGATCGCGACTTTGTGGAACACGTTCTCGACACCAACGCGTTCGAGAACGGCGCCGACCAGGTCGTACTTGCCCATGCTCACGCCGCCCGTCGTCATCACGACGTCGCACGTTTCGAGCAGCTCGCGGAATTTCTGCTCGAGCGCAGCTTCGTCGTCCCGCACGACGCCCCAATTGACGACTTCGGCACCGGCCGCTCGCGCGCGCGCGGCCAAGTAGAACGTGTTGCCTTCGCGAATTTCGCCCGGGCCGGGCTTCACGTTCGGCGGGACCAATTCGTCGCCTGTCGTCAGCAACGCGACACGCGGACGCTTTCGCACCGGCACGGGCTCGCAACCGACGGCGGCGAGCACCGACAAATCGATCGGCGTCAAGCGTCGACCCGCGTGCAATACCACCTCGCCGTCGCGTAAGTCTTCGCCGCGATGGCAGACGTGTTGATCGCGCTTCGGCGCATCGTCCAGGCGTACGCGAGCTCCGTCGAGCATGCTTTTTTCGACCATCACGACGGCGTCACAATCGCTCGGCAACTCGGCGCCCGTGTAGATTGCAACGCACTCGCCGGACGCGATTGTGCCGCGAAAAGGCGCTCCGGCGCGCGATTCTCCGACCAGCGCGAGACTGCGCGGCCCAGATGCGAAGTCGGGTGAGCGCACCGCATACCCGTCCATCGCGCTCTTCTCGAACGGCGGCAAGTCGACGTCGGAGCGCACGTCGCGAGCGAGAACGCGCTGACCGGCCGACTCCAGCCTTACTTCTTCGACCGCATCCGTCGGCTCGATCCGCCGTAGAATCTCCGCAATAGCTTCGCTTACCGTCCGCACCGCGCGGAGCATAACCGACCTGTCGCGGCCCGTCGCGAAGCGCCTTTCCGACCTCCTCGAGTTGCCCCCATGCCCGTCTTCCGCTCTGCGCGCGCCGTCGCGGCGTTTGCTTTCGTTTCCGTCCTGACGACTGCGTGTTCGGTCGAGACCGGGAGCGCGAGCGAAACTCAAAACGGGCCGAAAAAACGCGAGAAAACCAAGGTGCGCGTCGCTCTGGTCGAGCAGCGCGAGATGACGAAGACGCTCTCGACCACGACCGTCGTCGAATCGGAACAAGAGATCAGACTGTTCCCGCGCGCATCCGGCCTCGTCATGGAGTTGAAGTGCGAAGAAGGCGACCGCGTGGCAGCCGGCGCCGTGTTGGCGGTGCTCGATCGACGCGCGACGAAGGCTCTGGTCGAAGAAGCGAAAATCGCGGTGCGCGCAGCCGAAGACGACGTCCGCAAAGCCGACATCCAGAAGGCCGAGTCCGAAGCGCGCATCGCCTCTGCGCAAATGAAGCTCGACCAGACCACGCGCGACTTCGAGCGCAACGACAAGGCCGGACTCGTGTCGGCGCAAGCACTCGACAACTTGCGCGTCGTGCGCGACACCGCGAAGAACGATCTCGAGGCTCAGCGACTCGCGACACAGCGCGCCGATGTCGAAGCGAAAGCCTCGCGCACCAATCAAGAGAAGACGAAGCTCGGGCTCGAGCGCTCCGAACTCGACGACTCGTTCATGTCGATCACAGCACCCTTCGCGGGCGTCATCGCGACGCGCTCGATCAAGGTAGGCGATTCCGTCGGCCCCGCAGCCGCCGCCTTCGTCTTGACCGACTCGCAGAACTTGCGCGCCGTGTTCCACCGTCCGCAACGCGAACTCGGCACGTTCCTCACCGCGGGCAAAGCCAAGAGCGACGGGGCGGTGAGCACTCAGCAACCGCTCGAGATCCGCGTCTTCGCCGAAGCGCTCCCGGATGTCGTTTTCCGTGGGGATTTGCAGCTCGTTTCGCCCTCGATCGATCCGGCGTCGGGATCGTTTCGCGTCACCGTGCGACTTGGCGAGGCGACAAGCGGATCGAAGGACGCGCGCCTCCTGCCCGGGATGCTCGTGCGTCTCGAAGTCGTCACTGAGCGACATCCCAATGCGCTCGTGCTCCCGAAACGCGCGCTGCGCCGTGAAGGCGAACAGAACCTGGTCTTCGTGATCGAGGACGGCAAAGCGCGTCGCATCGAAATCGATGAAGGCTTCTCCGACGACGCCAACGTCGAAGTGCGCCCGCGTCTCCAGGGCGCTCTCGTCGCCGGAGCGAAAGTGATCGTCGTCGGGAATCGCGAGCTCGAGGAAGGTGCGGAAGTCGTCGAGGAGATTCCGATCTCGCCGCCGTCTGATTCGGCGCCCGCGAAGGTCGATTCCAAAGATGCCGGTGCACAGAAGCAGGGCTGAGACGCGCGCATGAACAGCACAGACGCCGACGCGCAGGCGAGCCGCACGAGTTTCCTCGCAGGTCTCGTGGCACGGCCCGTCGCCGTGACGATGTTCATGGTTGCGATCGCGGTCTTCGGAACGGTCTCGTTCCAAAAGCTCCCGATCGATCTCCTACCTGAGATCAACTATCCGACGCTGACGGTGCGCACGACTTATCCGGGTGCTGCGCCGGAGGACATCGAAGACCGCATTTCGGAGCGCATTCAAGAAGCGCTCTCGACTCTGCCGCACCTCGTGCGCACGACGTCGATCAGCCGCGCCGAAACGAGCGACGTCATGCTCGATTTCGACTGGGGCACGCCGATGACGTTCGCGGTGCAGGACGTGCGCGACAAACTCGACGGCGTGTTCTTGCCGCAAGGCGCGGAGAAACCGCTGATCCTGCGCTACGACCCGAACCTCGATCCGATCCTGCGCATCGGGCTCAGCTTGCTGGCGAATCGCGTGGCGCGGAGCGGCGAGGCCGAGCGCGATCTCATGCGTTTGCGCTGGATCGCAGAGAACAGGATCAAGCGCGAACTCGAAGCGATCGCCGGCGTCGCCGCAGTGCAAGTGCGCGGCGGGCTCGCGGAAGAGATTCGCGTGCGCGTCGATCCTTTCAAGATGGCGGCCCAAGGCCTCGATCCGGCGCAGATCGGCGTCCGCCTTTCTCAAGAGAACTTGAACGCGTCGGGCGGACTGATTCGCGAGGGATCGACCGAATACCTCGTGCGCACGCTGAACGAATTCCGCGACGTCGACGAGATCGGCGAACTCGCGATCGTGCGCCGCAACGACGCACCGATCCGGATTCGCGACGTCGCGACCGTGACGCGCACACACGCCGAGCGCGAAGTCATCACGCGCCTCGACGGTCGCGAAGCCGTCGAGATCGCGATCCACCGCGAAGCCGGTGTGAACATCGCGCAACTCGCCGACGAGATCGTCTTGCGCGTCTTCGGAACACCTGAGCAGCAGAAACACGCCGAGAAAAAGCTCGCAGAAGGCGACGCCGAACAAACGGTCGAAGAGCGCGTAGAGACCAATCAGCTGACGTGGCAATACCGGAAGGATGCGCGCTTCGAGGTGCTCTCCGACCAGTCGACGTTCATCCGCGACTCGGTCGAGGACGTGAAGAGTTCCGCGTGGATTGGCGGCCTCTTGACCATGTTCGTGATCTGGCTCGCGCTGCGCGCCATGTTGCCGACGCTCATCATCGGCCTCTCGATTCCGATCTCCGTCATCGCGACGTTCGCGGCGATGTACCTGTACGACGTGTCGCTGAACATCATGTCGCTCGGCGGACTCGCGCTCGGCATCGGCATGGTCGTCGATGCTTCGATCGTCGTGCTCGAGTCGATCATGCGGCGGCGCGAGGCCGGCGACGACTTGCTCACCGCTGCCATTCGCGGCACGCGCGAAGTCGCCGGCGCCGTCACCGGGTCGACGTTGACGAGCATCGCGGTGTTCGCGCCGATCGTCTTCGTCCACGGCATCGCTGGGCGCATCTTCGGCGATCAAGCGCTCACCGTCGTGAGTTCGCTGATCGTTTCGCTGATTGTCGCGCTCGTGTTCATTCCGGTTCTGGCGTCGCGGCGTTGGCTGGAGAGCAGTTCATTCTCGAACCCGACGAGTCTCGTGAAACCGCACCGGATCCGCGATGGGATCTCGTTGCGCGGCTGGCGCTTCTTCTCGGACGCGCCGCTCTTGCTCGCACGTCTCGCGCTCCTCGTCATGCGCTTCTTCGTGCGCTTGCTCGGTGGCCTCGTGTACGGCGTCCACAAGCTCGTCGAGTGGACCTTGCGCCCGATCTTGCTCGCGCACGATTGGGGTTGGGGATACGTCGAACGCGGCTATCCGCGTTTGCTCGCGGCGTCGTTGCGCAATGCGTGGCTCGTCGTGTTCGTGTCGATCGGTCTGTTCGGATTGGCCGCGTGGCGTTCGACGCACCTCGGACTCGATCTCCTGCCCGACATCCACCAAGGCGAGTTCACGGCGCACATCGGGTTGCAGGTCGGCTCGCCGATCGAGTCCACCGACCAGGTGTTGGGAGAAATCGAGCGCGACGTGCGCGCCATGCCCGGCGTGAAGCTCACAGCGCTCGTCGTCGGCGTCGAGAAGGACACGCTCACTCGCGAAATCGAGGGCAAGCACACGGCGCGACTCACCGTGCGTCTCGACCCGAAGTTGGCGAACGAACGCGACGAAGAGCGCGTGCTCGCACTCGTCCGCGGCCGCATCGAAGCGCATCCGGCGGTGCGCGCGATCGACATCACGCGGCCGACGCCGTTCGCGCTCGAGGCACCGGTGCAAGTCGAAGTGCTCGGTTACGACCTCGACAAACTGCGCGTCGTCGGCGACGAAGTGGCCGCGCGCCTGGAGCGCGTGTCGGGCTTGTCGGACGTGCGCACGACGGTGCGATCTGGGCATCCGGAGGCGCGCATCACTTTCGATCGCGACAAGACGCTCGAGTACGGCCTCGATCTCGACGCGGTCAGCTCGCTCGTGCGCAATCAAGTGCTCGGCACGGTCAGCACGCGCTTCAACGAGGGCGACGATCGCATCGACGTGCGTGTCATGGGCGACGAGGTCATCCTCGGCAACTTGGATCGCGTGCTCGACTTGGTCGTGAATCCGGGATCGACGACGCCTGTTCCGCTGCGCGATGTCGCACAAGTCTCGGTCGTGCAGGGACCGGCCGAAATTCGCCGCATCGGCAACACGCGCGCGGTCGTCGTCACTGCGGCGACCGTGGGACTCGACCTGGGCGGCGTGACGAAACGCGTCGAGGATAGTTTGGCCGACCTGCGCACGCCGGAAGACGTCGTCGTGCAACTCGGCGGACAGAAACGCGAGATGGAAGAGGCTCAATCGAGCATGGAGTTCGCACTCTTGCTCGCGCTGTTCCTCGTATACGTCGTGATGGCGAGTCAGTTCGAATCGTTGCTGCAGCCGTTGATCATCCTCGTCACCGTTCCGCTCGCGTTCGTAGGCGTCGTCTTCGCGCTCGAGTGGCTCTCTATCCCGCTCTCGGTCGTTGTCTTCATCGGCCTCATCTTGTTGGCCGGCATCGTCGTCGCGAACGCGATCGTCTTGATCGATCGCGTGAACCAGACGCGCGCGCAAGGCATGGACGCGTTCGACGCGGTGATGGAGGCCGGGTCCACGCGACTGCGCCCGATCTACATGACCGCGAACACGACCGTGATCGGGCTCTTGCCGATGACCGGTTGGCTCGTGTGGATTCCGGTCGTCGGCGCGATGGGCTCGGGCGCGGGCGCCGAACTGCGTGCTCCGATGGCGATCACCGTGATCGTGGGTTTGACGTGCTCGACACTCTTGACGCTCGTCGTGATTCCGTCCGTCTACTACTTGCTCTACCGTCGGCGTAGCGTGCGTGCCGCATGAAGCAAGTCCCGTGGCACACCGCGTTTTTCCAAACGCTTTTGCAGCGTCCGGTGCTCTTGCACACGCTCTTCGCCACGTGTCTCGTGGTCGGCCTCATCGCCTACGTGCGCATCCCGGTGCAGATGATGCCCGACGGCCTGAGCGCGGCCGGCCTGCAGATCTACCTGACCAATCCTGGCTCGAGCGCGCCCGAGAACGAAGAGCGCGTCGCGCGCATCCTCGAAGAGCAACTGCGCACGTTGGCCGGTGTCGAATCCATCGACAGCAGTTCGCGCAACGATTCGGTCGGTATCTACGTCGAGTTCAAAGCCGACACGGACATGAACTTCGCGAAGGCCGAAGTGCGCGACCGCATCGAACGCGCGCGCCCGATGCTGCCGACGAGCGTGCGCGACATCGGCATCTGGTCGTGGAGCCAGAGCAACCTGCCGGTCATGTTCTTCGCGCTGCTCCACCCCGGCGATTCGGCGCGCACCGACTTCCTCGTCGACAACGTCGTGAAGAATCGGCTCGAGGCCGTCGACGGCGTGGGACGCGTCGAGATCTGGGGCGCGCTCGACGATTCGATGCGCATCCTGCTCGACGAGGACAAGGTCAAGGCTGCTAACCTCGACCTCGGTGCGCTGATCAAGCGCCTCGCGGCGGACAATTTCGCGCTGCCGATGGGCGAGGTCGAAGACGGCGGTCGGCGGATGCTGTTGCGCTCCGACATGCGCTTCCGCTCTCCCGGCGAGATCGAGACGTATCCCATCGGACGCGGTCTCACGATCGGCGACATCGGACACGTCGAGAGCGTCAAGAGCGTCCGCGAGCGGCTGTTCCGCATCGAAGGCAAGTACGCGTACTACGGCGAGGTCGCGAAGGACGGCCAGGCGAACACGGTCGAAACCGCACACCGTTTGAAAGCGACGATCGCAGCGCTCGAGAGTGATCCGCAACTGCGCGGCGAGTTTCAATTCCTGGTGTTGTTCAACCAAGGCGAGTTCATCGAGACGTCGCTCGGCTCGCTGAAGAAGACGGCGTGGGAGGGCGGAGCATTCGCAGTCATCATCCTGTTCTTGTTCCTCTGGCGCGTGCGCTTGACGCTGCTCGTCGCGCTGTCGATTCCGGTCTCGGCGCTTCTCGCGATCGCGTGGATCTACTTCTCGGGCGGCACGTTCAACGTCTTGACGATGACCGGCATCACGCTCGCGATGGGAATGCTGGTCGACAACTCGATCGTCGTGATCGAGAACATCGTGCGTCTGCGCAACGACGGCGTACCGGCCGCGCGAGCGTGTGCAGAGGGAACGAGTGAAGTCGGCCTGGCCGTGTTGCTGTCGACGCTGACGTCGGTCGTCGTTTTCTTGCCGCTCATCTTCATGAGCGAGAATCCGCAGCTGCGCATCATGTTCGGCGAGCTCGGCAAGCCGTTGTGCATCGCGTTGCTCGCGAGCCTCTTCGCGGCACTCGTGTTCCTGCCCGTGCAAGTGATCGGATCGTTGGGAGAGCGCTCACGGCGCATGAATGCGCTGGCGCACGCGCTCGCTCCGATCGGCGCGGTGCCGGCGCGTCTGCTCGGATTCGTGTTCGGCGGCAAGTACGGGCTCGTGAGACTCGTGCTCACACTGCTCTCCTCCGTCGAACGCATCGTCGTGCCCATCCTGGCGAAGTTGCGTTACGTTCTCGCTGCCGGCGCGATCGCGCTGAGCGCGTTCGCGATCGCAGGGATGTGGAACACGCGCGCCGCGGCGCTCGCAGCCGACCCGTTCGTCTTGGGCCCCGGCCTCGATGCGTTCTCGCTGATGTTCGCGATGGTCGGGGCGGGCCTGGCTGCGCTCGCGGCCGCGACGATTCTCTTGGCCGTACTGCCGTGGGCACGCGCGCACATCGGACCGCTGCGACCGCTTCCACCGACCGCGTCGAACGAATCGGTTCGGCCTTCGATCGTCGACGGAATCGTGCGTGCGAACCGCGCGTTGGTTTCGTGGAGCCTCGAGCACCGCATGGCCGCCACGATCGCAGCTGTGCTCGCTCTCGCGACGATCGTCATCCCCGCGTCGAACATGAAGGTCGCTGCCTTCGGCGACGACGGCGATCGTTCGCGCGTCAATTTCTGGGTCGAACTCGAGGACAACTTCACGCTGTGGCAGGCGGAGGAAGAAATGGTGCGCTACGAGGAATTCCTCGAAACGAAGCGCAGCGAGTACGGCTTCTCAAGGATCGCGAATCGATTCGGTCAGACGGGCGGACGACTGAGTCTCTTCTGGGAGACGCCGCCGCCTCTCGAGGTCTTGCAGCGCGTGCAAAAAGACTTGGAAAAAAGCCTGCCGAAGTACGCCGGCCATCGCATCCAGTTCGTCGACGACGAGGGCTCCGACAAGGAGAGTCGTTCGATGGTGACGTTCCGACTCGAGGGACCTGATTCGGACGAACTCGCACGCATCGGCGGTGAGGCCGTGAAGTTGCTCGAGAGCGTGCAGGGCCTGTCGAGCATCCGCTCGCCGCTCGCGAACGCGCCACCGGTCGTGCGCGTGAAGTTGGATTCGGAATTGGCTCAACGCATGGGCGTGAATGCGCAATCGGCCCTCGAAAACGTGTCGTGGGCGTTGCGCGGAATCGAGTTGCCGAGCTTCCAGGAACCCGGGCGAGAGACGCCGCTCCTCATCCAGTACGACAAAGCCGAAGCCGCAGGTTTGTCGACGTTGCGTGACTTGGATGTGTACACGGCGGACAGTCCTGTGCCGCTCTCGTCGTTCAGTGACTTGGAGTTCGGACGCATGAGCCGCACGATCGAGCGTCACGACGGCGAAGCATCGTTCTCGATCACCGCGCGCGTTTCGGATCCTTCTCGGCAGTACGAAGCTTCGCGTGGCGGTCGGCTCGCATTGGAAGCGCTCGACCTGCCGCGCGGCTATTCCATCGCCGACGAGGACCTCGCGAGCACGCGCCAAGAGGACGAGATGAAGGAGATCCAAGCCGCGCTCGCGCTCTCGATCGTGCTCGTGTTTTTGTTGATGGGCATTCTGTTCGAGTCGTTCCTCGTGCCCATCTCGGCGTTGTTCACGATCCCCTACGCCGTGCTCGGCTCGGTCTGGACGCTGTACGTCACCGGCACGGCGATGGACTCCGTAGGATGGATCGGGATCATCATCTTGGTCGGAATCGTCGCCAATCACGGGATCGTGCTCATCGATCGCGTGTACCAACTCCAACGTCAAGGCATGGAGCGCAAGGAAGCCGTCTTGACGGGTTGCGGGAACCGCGTCCGACCCGTGTTGATGACGTCGCTCACGGCGGTGATGGGACTCTTGCCTTTGGCGTTGAACGAATCGTCCGGCGAGGGCATCGACTACCGCGCCCTCGCCATTTGCGTCGCCGGCGGAATTTCGATGAGCACGGTCTTCACTCTGTGGGTCGTTCCGCTCGCGTACACCGTCATCGAGGACATGTCGCGCGCGTTCAGCTCGAGCATCGTGTGGAGTTTGCGCCCGTGGCAGTGGCGCCCGACCGCCGCAGCAGATTGGAAGGAAAACTCCGGCTGAGGAGCGCCTTGGCGTTGACTTATCCGGGCATCTGCGCGCGACCCGCTCACGATTCGACGCGGAGCTTTACGCCCTCGTACCAGCGGCTAGACTGTCCCGCCGATTCCGACCGACCGCCTCGTTCCGCCCCCACGGAACTCGATCCTTCTCACGCACGCGCCCATGGCCCTCGACCCGCAGAGCACACAACGCACTCGCGCCTCACGGCCCGGTTCGAAGATCGGCATCGTCGTGTCGCGTTTCCACGACGAATTGACGGGCGCGATGAAGAACTCGGCGGTGCGCGAATTGGTCGCGAGCGGGGTTCTCGAGCACGACATCCACATCGTGTGGGTGCCGGGTTCGTTCGAACTGCCGATCGTGGCGAGCCAACTGGCCAGCAAACTGTTGCTCGAATCCGTCCTCTGTTTCGGCCTGATCCTGAAGGGCGAGACCGAGCACGATCACTGGGTCGCTCACGGAACGACCAGCGGAATCATGCGCGCGAGTTTGACGCTCGAAATCCCGATTCACTTCGGCGTGCTCACCTGCGCGACCCTGGAACAAGCGCGAGCGCGCGCACTCCCTCCCGAACTCGGCGGACGTGAGGACAAAGGCCGCGAAGTCGCGCGCGCGGCGATCGAAACACTCTTGGCTTTGGACGAAATCGGAGAGATGAGCGCTTGAAACGTCGTACGAGAGCGCGCGAACTCGCGCTGCAGTTCCTCTACATGCTGGATTTGCGCGGCGACACGTTCCTCGAGGAGGCGCGCGAGTACGTGACGAGCGAAGAGCGTGACTCCGAGACGACGCAGTTTGCTCTGCGGCTCGTGCAAGGCACGCACGAGCACAAGGCCGAGATCGACGCGATGATCCAAGGTGTCGCACAAAACTGGAGCATCGCGCGCATGGCCGTCGTCGATCGCAACGTGCTGCGACTTTCGACCTTCGAATTGTTGCACTGCCACGACATTCCACCGAAGGTCGCGATCAACGAAGCGATCGAGCTCGGCAAACGTTACTCGGGTCAGAACTCCGGTGCGTTCATCAACGGCATCCTCGACAAGATCATGAACCGCGCGAAGAACGCGCCCGCAGCCACCGACGTCGTCGAAGCTGGCCCGGAGATGGAAGAAGAGTTGCCCGACGTAGCCGCTGAAGTCGAGCGCGAAGGCTGATCGACGATGGGCCTCTTCGATCGCCTCAAGGAAAAGCTCGGCAAGACGCGCAGCGCGATTTCCGACGGGATTTCGAGCCTGTTTCGCGGCGGTCGACCGATCGACGACGCGCTCCTCCAGGAGATCGAAGAACTCTTGTACACTTCCGATCTGGGCCTGGTCGCGCGCGACGTGACGGCGGAGTTGGCACGGCTGCACAAACGCGGCGAGATCAAGGGCGAAGAGGACGTGCGCGCAGCGATGCGCTCGATTCTGCTCGCGAAAGTGCGGCAGGAACCGTACGAGATCGATCTCGCGAAGAAGCCGACGGTTATCCTCGTCGTCGGCGTGAACGGCTCGGGCAAGACGACGTCGATCGCCAAGCTCGCGGCACGCTTCAAGGGTCTGGGCAAGTCGGTATTGCTCGGTGCTGGCGATACGTTTCGCGCTGCAGCCGCCGATCAACTCGAGATCTGGGCACAGCGCAATGGTTCGGAGATCGTGCGTCAGAAACCCGGCGCCGATCCGGCCGCGGTCGCGTACGACGCCGTCGACGCAGCGGTCGCGCGCAAGATCGACGTCGTGCTGGTCGACACGGCGGGCCGCTTGCACACGCAGACGAACTTGATGGCCGAGCTCGAGAAGATGCGCCGCGTGATCGAGCGCCGCCTGCCTGGTGCGCCGCACGAAACGTGGCTCGTCCTCGACGGCACGAACGGCCAGAACGCGATCCAACAGGCCAAATTGTTCACGAATGCCGTGCAAGTCACCGGACTGATCGTCGCAAAACTCGACGGAACTGCGCGCGGTGGAGCCGTGTTCGGCATCAAGGACGCGCTGGGTCTGCCGGTGCGCTACATCGGAACGGGTGAGCAACTCGAGATGCTCGAACCCTTCGAACCGGAAGCTTTCGTCGACGCGATCGTCGGCGACATGAAGTGAACACGACGCGCGCAGATCGAGTCCAAGCTGCGCTGCTCCTGGCGCCCGTTCTCGTCTGCGCGTGGCCCTTCGAAGGCTCGCTGCTCGTGCACGACGTCGCGCCGCAAGCGACCGGCATCGGTTTCGTCGCGCTCGCTCTGCTTCCTTCCGCGTTCCTTCTCGTGGTGCGCAAGGCGCCGCCGTCGATGCGCGCACTGTGGTTCCTCCTCGTGCCGCTTCTCGTCGCCGGGTTCTGGGTCAGCGTCGATGACTCGACGGACACGTTCGAAGGGTCGCGCGTGTTGATGCACTGGGTCGTCGCGTTGCACTGCGCGCTGGCGGGTGCGAGCTTGGGAACCGAGGGGCGAGCGTGGTTCGTACGCGGCTTGATCGCGACGAGCATCGCTTACGTCTCGTTCGCACTTTCCGACGGCGATGGAGCGTTCACGGGCGCACTCGGCAACACGGGCAGCATTTCGGAAGTCGGACTCGCCGGAGCGGTCGGCGGTGCGGCTATCGCCGTGTTTTCGCGCGGATTTCAGCGTGTTTTCGGCGTCGCGGCGCTGTGTCTCTTCCTCGCGTACACGGCGCGCGTTCCGGTGTTGGCAGGTTCACTCGGTTGCGCGATCGGCGTTGGAGCATTGCTGCTCGTCGCGCTACGGCGAGCGCGCGGCGCTGTGCCTGTCGCAGGACTGTGTCTAGTCCTCGCCGTCGTCGCGCTGGTGATTCCCTTGGCCGGTCGATCGCGCGCGAATGACGTGTCCGCGACGTCGCCTCCGCCCGCCATCCCTTCGGCAACCGGCGGTGTCGGAGTCCGTCTCCTCGTCTGGCGCGGTTCGCTCGCGATGTTGGCCGAGCATCCGCTCCTGGGCGTGGGTGCAGGCCAGTTCGCTGCTCGCTTTCCCGAACATCGCTTGCAGGAGGAGATCGAGCGCACGACGTACGGTCGACGACGCGCGGAGGAGACCGAGGTCGAGCATCCGCACAACGACTGGTTGGCGCCGTGGCTCGAAGGCGGCCTCGTGTCCGGGGTGCCGTGGACGATCTTCCTCGTGTGCGCGTTGCTCGCCGCGCGCAAGAAACTCCTCTCGGCCGATCCGGTCGATATCGCTGTCGCTGCGAGCGCCGTCGCCCTACTCGCGAACGCGTTCGTGCGCGCGCCGTTGCTCGCGAACCCGGCCTCTTCACCGCTCGCGTTCGCACTCTTCGGCATCGTGCTGGCGCGGGCTCAGGATCCTGCGCGGGTGTTCGCCAGGCGTGCGATCGTCGTCGCTTCGACACTGTTGTTGGCGGCTGTTTCGGTGCGCGCAGTGGCGTTCGTGCGCCACGGTCGGGCCCTGCAAGATGTCGCGCGCACGGATGCGTCGGTCGACGAAGTCCGCACGGCGAACGCTGCTGCACTGGACGCATGCCCCGACTCCGTGCTCGCGCTGACGACGTCGGCGCGCTTGTCGGAGGGCCGCGACGAAGCGTCGCCGATCGTACTCGCGGAGTGGACGAAAGTGACCGAGCACCGCCCCATGCGCATCGAAGCGCTGCTCACGATCGGTCGCTTGCTCGCTTCGCGCGAGCCGGCGATCGCAGCTGCGGCGTTCGAGCGCGTCCTGCGTCTCGATCCGACGCACCCAGTCGCGATCCAAAACTTGGGCACGCTCGCATTGAACGCAGGGCGAGTGAACGCCGGGCTCGCGTACTTCGATGCTCTGCCGGCGCATCGGGCACCCTCGCAGGAGTGGCTGGAGCGTTTGGCAGCGTTGTTGGCGCTGCGCGGCGTCGACGATGCCTCCGACGCGCTCTTCTTGCGCTTGGATCCGAGCACAGCGAACGCCGGCGCAGAGCAGTGCCTCGCCTTCTCGAAAGCGGCCGAACTCGACGCACGCGACAAGTTGGTCGTCGAAGCGTGGAAGGAGCGCGCGCAATTGCGCTGGGCGCGACGTCATGCTGCCGACGGACGTTTCGCCGACGCGGTGCGCAGCTATCGACAAGCCCTGCGCATCAGCGAGATCCACGGCATCGACCCGCGGCGCACACGACTCGAGACCTCGGCTGCGCTCCGACTCGCCGGCCGCGCAGACGAAGCGGCCGAAATCGCTTTCGGAATCGAAGCGACGCCCGAGGATCTCGCCGCCGTACCGGAATGGGCACGCGCGCCATTGCACGAAGCAGCGAAAGAAGCGAGGAAATGAGCGTGGACGTCCTCGCACGCTTCCGCGGCAACACGATGCGCCGGCTCGTCGCGTGGCACGGCATCGTCGTCGTGGCCTTCCTGACATGGCGCGCGATCGAGAACATGCGGGCGACGTCGTCTGTGCAAGGCTCGACTTTCGCGATCACGCCGGTCGGCCGCGGCCTCGCGCTCGTGCTCGTTTTTATCGGCGCAGCCGCGTGCGTGGCGATCGCGATCGAGACGTTCAAAGCGCGACGTGAAATCGTCGCGATCGTGCTGCTCGTCGCGTGGCTCGCCGCCTTGGTTCAGCGCGGATCGGTCGACGCGTTCGACATCGTCTACGCCTTGTTCACGATGATCGCTGCAGCGGCGGCATTCGCGTCTCGGCGGACCTGACATGACGGCGGAGCGCGACGTCGGCCGCGTTTCGACGAAACGTGCCTGGGCTTGGTCGCTCGCAGCTCTCGTGCTGCTCGTCGCGGTGATGACGACGATGCGCGTCGAGAAGACGCTCGCCGATCCGAACTTCGACGCGCGTGACGCGTCCGGGCTGCTGAAGAGCGACCCGGCGCTGCTCTACTACTTGGTCGAACGCGTCGTCGAATCGCACGGATCGATCCCGAGCGATTGGAACGCCGATCCGCGCATCGAGCATCCGACTGCCTTCGACATACCCGCCCACCTGCCCGTCGCGCAGGAGTTCGTCGTCGCTTGGTTGCGGCTGGCTCTCGGCGACGCGCTGCCGCTGCACGTCTTCTGCCTGTGGGTCGCGGGCGCGTTCGCGAGCTTCGCTCTCGTCGGCGTGTGGCTCCTCGCAGCCGAGTTCACGCGCAATGCCGGCCTCGCGTTACTCGCAGCAGTCACTGCGGCGCTGCTGCCAGCGACGTGGCGCACGATGGGTTTCGTGCTGATGGACGAGGACTTCTCCTGGCCGTTTTTCGTGCTGCATTTGGGCCTCTTGGCGCGTGCGGCTCGCCTGCGCAGTCCGGCATCGATGATGGCGGCCTCTGCGGCTCTCGCCGCGGCGTTGGCGACGTGGCATGCGACGAGTTTCGTCTTCGCGCTCGAGGCCATCGCGATCGCGAGCGTGTGTGTTCTCCGATCCACGAACCCTCTCCGTGAGCGGTGGACGTGGAGCGCGCCGATCGTCTTGCTCGCCACCGCCGTCGTCGTCCCCTTCCTGCGTCACAACGGATTCGTGACGTCGATCGGCATGCTCGTCGTGATCGCACTCTGGCTCGAAGGTCTCGTACCCGAACGCTTCGCGGCACGCCTCGGCGCGCGAGCACGCATCCTCGGCGCTGCGTTGGTCGTAGGTGCGCTTGGATTCGTCGCTGCGAAACGGAATGGCGATGATCACGATCACGTCTTCGCACTGCTCGCTGCGAAGATCGAGTTCTTCGGCGTGCGGCCGGCGAATCCGCTCGCACTCGCGCCCGACGTGCGCTTGATGTGGCAAGGGCCGTTCGAGACGCTCGACACCGCGACCGCGTGGACAATGCTCGGCACGGCGCTCGTACTCGGCTCTCTCGCAGTCGTCGTCGCACTGCGTCGACGTGGCGACGCGCGCCTCCTGACCGCCGCACTCCTCGCCGCCTTCGCGCTCGTCGGCGCCGTCTTGGTCGTGCGCGTCGTGGTCTTGCCGGCTCTGATCCTGCCGGCGCTCGCGCTTCCGTTGTTCGCAGAATTCGTGCAGCGGAGAACCGCGATCAGCGCCGCGATCACGCTCGTGCTCGTGCAGTCGTGGTTCTTCGCCGCCTGGTTTGGAGCGTATAGCAATCCGTGGTACGCGGCACCGGTCCAGCGACAAGCGGAGATCTCACAACTCGTGCGGGCGATTCCAGCACTCGTCCCCGAGAACGAAGCGATCGCGGCGGATTCGATCAACTCGACTGCGATTTTGGCTCACACGCGGCGTCGTGCGATCCTCTCGCCGAAGTGGGAAGCGCGCGCCAGCCGCGATCGCGTCGTCGAGTTCGTGATGGCGTTTCACACACTTTCGCCCGAGGAATTCCGCGAGTTGCTCGTCTCGAACTATCGCTGTCGCTACTTGCTCGTCGACCGCGTCACGCTCGGATACCTGTGCGCGTACACCGCCGGCCTCTCCGGCACCGAGCCTCGCGCGGGCAGCGCTGCGAGCGTGTTCTTGTCGCAAGACGCAGCCATCCTCACGAGCGTGTCCGGTTATCGACTGCTCTATCGCAGCCCACCGCACATCGTGCAGTCGAACGGCGCACCTGCCGATTTCTTCAGGTTGTACGCGCTCGAAGATACGCCGCGCGCGAAGTGAACGAGGAGTATTCCAGGGCCGCTCGCCCGTGTCGAAAACAGGGTCAGGCGCGTAGGATCGTGTGCCGTCGGCAATCGTCCAGTCACCCTTCTGCAACGCAATCATGATCCGCAATACCGCTCTCGCAAACTTCGCCCTCGCCACACTCGCCGCAGCCGACACCGTCACACTCGGTTCCGTCAAAGACAACACGCTCTACGCCGAGTCCGGCTCGGAGAGCAACGGCAAAGGCGGCGGACTTTTCTCCGGCACGAACGGAACCGGGCAAATTCGTCGTGGCCTCGTGCAGTTCAACGTCGCGGCAGGCGTGCCTGCGGGATCGACGATCACGGCTGTGCAAGTCACGCTCGACATGACGAAGACGAATGCCGGCGCCGTGAGCGTCGAACTGCGCCGCGTCTTGCAAGCCTGGGGCGAGGGCAATTCCATCGCGCCGAACGGCGGAGGCGGTGGTGCCGCGGCGCAAGTGAACGACGCCACGTGGACGAGTTCGTTTTTCTCGCTCACTCCGTGGTCGACGGCCGGCGGCGCCTTCGCGGCGAGTGCGAGCGCGACGACGACGGTCAACCAGGTTGCTGCCTACACCTGGAACTCGACGGCCACGCTCGTGTCGGACGTGCAGAGTTTTTTCGACACGCCGGCCTCGAACTTCGGCTGGCTGCTCCTCTCCGGTGACGAGAGCAGCGCGCCGACGGCGAAGCGTTTCGCTACGCGTGAATGGGGCATCGCGAGTCAGCGTCCGAAGCTCGTGATCACGTATACGCCGCCCTCGCCGTTCACGAGTTTCTGTTTCGGCGACGGCACCGGCACGGCGTGTCCGTGCGGCAACAGCGGCGCGATCGGCAGCGGTTGTGCGACG
>JAWXBU010000177.1:0-15325 GCA_034440255.1 Planctomycetota bacterium
CGTGGCTGTCCCTGGCACAGTACGTTCGGTTCGTGTCGCCTCGGCCCCCTAACTCGACCGCGGTTCGCCTGAATCGATCCAATCGCGCAACAGGACGAGCGCACTCCACGAATCGCGACGCGCCTTGCGATCTTGTCCGTGATGACCCGCCTCACGCAGCATGTCTTCGGCGGCTTTCGTCGTGAGCCGCTCGTCGTAGTGGACGATCTCGACACCGCCGAATCTCGCCTGTAGTCGAACGCAGAACGCGCGCACGTCGAGCGCTCGACCGCCTTCTTTGCCGTCCGTGTCGTAAGGGAATCCGACGAGAAACGTCGCGATCGTGCGCTCGTCCAAGAGCTTCGCAACATGCGCGAGCAACGCGTCACCAGCGCCATCGCCGTGAAAGGTGTCGAGCGCGAACACACCTAGCCTCAAGGCATCCGAAGCAGCAAAACCCGTGCGTTTCGTACCGTGATCGATCGCGAGCACGCCTCCTTTCGGTTTCGCTGCACCAGCGCTCACAAGAAGTTCGGACCCTCTTTTTCGAGCCGCGAAACGATTCTTTTCACGTCTTGCGCACGATCTTTCCTCGCGACCAGCAACGCATTTCCGGCGCGCACGACGATCACGTCCTCGACACCGAGCAACGCGATCAATTCACCACGCTTGCCGTACGCGACACAGCCTTTGGCGTCCTCGACGAGCAACGTCGCGCCTCCCGCGATGCAATTCTGCGCAGCGTCGAGCGGCAATGTCTCGGGCAGCGCCGGCCACGCGCCCACGTCGCTCCAATTGAAATCAGCGGGGATCACGCGCACGGACTGCGCCTTCTCGAGCACCGCGACGTCGACCGACACCGAAGGCAGCGTCGGATAGATGCGCACGATCTCGGCGTTGTCGCGCGCCGTCTCGAGCGCGCGCATCAACTCCGGCGTACTGCGGCGCATCTCGGTCAGGATCGCCGTCGTGGTCCAGACGAACATGCCTGAATTCCAGAGGAAACGGCCTGCGGCGATGAATTGTTCGGCGCGCGCACGATCCGGTTTCTCGACGAAGCGCGCGACCGCGAACACGGGCAGCGAGCCGTGGCGCGACACTTCGTTCTTCTGTTCGATGTAGCCGTAACCCGTCGCCGGAAACGTCGGACGGATGCCGAAGGTGACGAGCGCGCCGCTCGTGCGCGCCTCTTCCGCTGCAGCTTGCAACGTCTTGCGGAACGTTTTCGCCGGCCCGATCACGTGGTCGGCGGGAAACACAGCGTGCACGGCGCCCTTCGAGCGCTTCTCGACTTCGAGCGCAGCCCACGCGACACACGGTGCCGTGTTGCGCGCAATCGGCTCCGCCAGGATGTTCTCGGGCGGCAAATTGCGCAGTGCTTTGCGCACGAGCGCGACGTGCTCCTCACCTGCGACGACGAGTCGACGTTCAGGTGGAACGAGCGTGCCGAGTCGCGCGGCAGTCTCCGCGATCAAACTCTTCTTGCCGGCGACAGCGAGGAACTGCTTCGGCAATTTCTTGCGAGAGGCAGGCCAAAAACGGGTGCCCGAACCGCCGGCCATGATCACGGCGAAAAGATCCTGATTCGTGCTCATTCCGAGTGTTTTCTAGAAGCGCGGCGGCAGATGGGCGAACGGCGGCAGCGGCAGCGGACGTCGGTCGCGATCGGAGCTGCGGAAAAGAGATGTGAAGGGGTTTTTGAGGATGACGGCGGGTCGCGCCATGTCGCCGCGGATCGCGACGGACAGGAGTTTGTTCTGGATCGAATAGAGCAGTCGCGTGAACGGCCCTAGGCGATCGATCAGATCGTAACGCACTTCGAGGTCGTACTTCAGGGCTCCGTCGAAATCGAGATGTCCCGCGCCGACGAGTTGCAAGAGCGGACTGCGCACGGTGATGTCGTTCATCTGCACGCGCCCGTCTCTCACGACCAAGTTCGTGGCCATACTGTCGAACACCGCCGTGTCGTCGAGGCCGAGCTGCCCGAACAGCGCGCGGAAGACCGGGATCGACCACAGTTTCGATTCGAGCACTTTCACCGAGCCGCTGCCGACGATCCCGAGCAAGTGATCCATGTCGCCTCGCAGACGCAACTCCGCGTCGAGACGACCGCGCGTGGCCATGTCGGAGGGGAACAGTCCGCGCAACAGACCGCCGGCTTCGACGTTCTCTAGCCCGAGCGCCAGACCGAAACCGAATGGCGGTTCGATGCCGATCGAGAACACCGTGCCGCGTCGATTCGCGTCGCCACCGAGCGGCACCACACGGCCGCCTTCGAGTCGCCCGCTGAAGTCCTCTACCGACAAGATCGGCTCGAAGTACGTGATCAACATCGATGCATCGTCGAGCGCTCGATCGGCGACGAGACCGTCGAATCCGTCGATGTGCACGATCGCGCGCACCTTGCCACCTTCGAGCACGAGCTTGTCGAAAACCGCCCGTGCGCGCTTCACGGCGATCGGAAGACCGAGTTGGATCGACATGTCGTGCGGAACGACTTCGCCACTGAATTCGAGGCGTCCCGAGCCTTCCGTCGGCACGGTGACGACGATGATGCCGTCGCGCACGTCGAGCGAGCCCTTCCACGAGAGCTCGTCGATGAGCGCAGCCAACGTGCTCGCATCGACGAACGTCGACAAGTGCTTGCGGTCGATCGGAACGCCTACCGCTGCGAATTTCGTCGACAGCGTGAAGCCGTTCTTCGTCGAAGTGACGCGGGTATCGCGCAAAGTCACCGGTGTGTTGGCGAGGCGCGCGCGAAGGGATTCGCCGATCAGCTGATCGTTTGCGACGACGAGCTCGCCACGCAGGCGATCGAGCGCGAATCCGTCCGCCGTCGCGAGCGCGCTGTCGTGCACGAAGAAGCGGTAGCTGCTGGTGCTCTTCGCGTTCGAGCCTTCGCCGAGTTGGATCTCGCCGACGAAATCGAGCGCGCCCTCGAGCGTCACCGCCGCCGTGTCGACCGACGTCGAACCCGGCGAACTCATCGCTTGCCGCAGTGAACCGAGCAAGCTCTTGCTCGACGGATCGATGCCTGCGCCGTACAGCGTCACGGAGCGTTCGGGGAAGCGCGCCGTGAACGCGACCGGGACGTTCGCGCCCCACGTACCGACGAGCGGCATCAGGCGCGTCTTCACCGTTTCGCTGCCGTTCGCGGCCGTGCGGCTGCCGACGAGGGCGCGTCCGCGGACCGCGCTCGTGATCATCTGGAACTGTCGCGGCAAGAATTGCGCGGGGTCCTTCGGCGTCACTTCGACGTGCGTGTCCGTCGCACCGTCGCGAGACGATCGCACGCGCGTGTAGCGCACGTCGACGAAGCCTTTGGGTGCGAGTTCGTCGAGCTGCTGACCGATGCGTGGATACGTTCCGACCAGGATCTTCGCGTCGTCGCCCGTGAGCGAAACGCGCTCGACCCACAACTGGAAGACCGCGCACTCGTCCAGGTGTCCGTGTGCTGTCGATCGCGGCGTGGACGTGTCCGATTGCACGCGCGCCGCGAAACGCAGCGCTTTCGCAGTGCGCAACGCACCTTCGAGCGAGAATCCGAGCGCGCGCTCGGACGCGCCGTCACTCCGGAATTGCAGCCGCGCGCGTGAGGGCGTCATCGGCACGGGCAAGTCGTCCCACACCATCGAGACGTCGTTCATCGTCACGTCCAAGTCGATGGCGGCCCAAGGCATCGTGACGCTGTGCGCCAGCCGCAGGTCGACGTCGACTTTGCCGCCCTTCGGATGAAAGGGCTTCCAAGTCTTCGCCGGAGGCAAGGATCCCGAGAGCCCGGTGAGTGCGCGCTCCAACTTCTCGTCGACGGCGAGTCCGCGTGTCGCGAGCGCGATGTCGTATTCGACGAAGCCGTGCGCCAGCGCATCCTGCGGCACATCGGCATCGTGCGACTCGATGATCCCGTTCGCGGTGATGATGCTCGAACCGCAATCACCGGAGAGCCCGGAGAGAGCAATCTTCGTCGGGCGTCGCTGACGTGCGTCGTGCGCGAAGACGACGTCGCCGGCGACTCCCGCGAGGGGCAGCGGGAAACCCGTGTCGCGCACGCCGTTCGAGTGCGCGAAGCCTTGGTACGTCATGCCGCCGGCGCCTGCGAAATGCGCGACGCCGAGGATCTGTGCACGCGTCGCGAGATCTTCTCCGCGCTTGAATTCAGCGGGCAAACGTGCCGCGATCCACGTCTCACAGCGGCCGCGCGGCTCGAACACGGACCACACCCGCGCGATGTCGGGTCGGTTGCCGAGTGCACTCTGCAACGTGTCGTCGAGGGCGAGTCCGCTCGAGTGCGCCCACGCTTTCGCCAGCAAGCCCGGACCTGCGTCCGGACCGAGGATCGCCGTGCATTCGATCTGCGAACTCTCGAGCGCGAACGCTGCCTTCATTTCGCCGCGCCAAGCCCTGGGATCGAACGCCGCGCCCCAACTCTCCGGCGTCCACGTCGTCGCGAGGTCGAAAGAGACTTGATCGAGGCGCCGACCCCCGCTGCCGAGACGCACCGTTCCCTCGTGGATTTGCGCGCGCGCGCGGACACGCGGAGGCACAGCCGGGTCGAGGCTCAAGAGCGCGCCGGCTTGCAACTCGAAGACGCCGCGCGGTTCGAAGTCGCGCACGAACTCGATGTCGGAGCCAGCGGGCAAGTAGTCGGTGCCGAGCGGCAGGTGCGTCGCCGAAGCGCGCACTTCGAACGTCACGTCGTCGCGCATCTTGCCGTGCAAGAAGATCACTCCCGATTCGGCGGCCGATGCGGCGAGCGAGGGCACGATGCGGCCCCACAATTCGGGACGTCCGCGATCGTCTGCGCGCAACAACGTGTCGATGCGGCCGAGAGGAAGCACGCCGAAGTGCGTCGTCTCGAGTTCGATGCCGACGTCTTCGATGCGCACCGACGGGAACATGTTCGTCGTCCGCGCGAGGCTCTTCGGCGCTTCGATTTCGCTTGCGTCGCCACGCAACGCGTCGAGGAAAGTGCGTGAGAGTCGCACGCGTCCACCGCGCAATTCGACAGCGTGAAGTCTGGGTCCTCGATCGGCGAGCAACGCGAAGTTCGCGCGCGCGGACGTGAGCTCCAACCATTCGCCGTTGCGTCCGATGCGTACGCCCTCGAGGTCGATGCCGGGCTCGAACCACGCCAAGCGCGCGCGCTCGATCGTGAGTTCCTTCCCGAGTGGACCTAGGCGCTTCGCGAGCGAGGCGCGCACCCGATCGGCCAGAAAACCGCTCTTTTCCGCGATGAACAGGCCGATGGCGACGACGAGCAGCAGCCAACCTGCAGCCAAGACCAGGCCGAAGGCGATGCGCGCGATCGTGCGGAACGCTCGCATCGATCGCGCCTCAAGGAGAGCGGCGCGAGCCGCTCTCGTCGTTGCCGGGCACGTCTGCCGCTCGCGTGTCGCTCACGTGCGAGTCAGCACTGTGCTCGCCGTTGTTGCGTGCGTCGGCCCGAGAATGCAGCGGGTGCGAGCCCGTGACGCCGAGCGACTGCGATGGCCGAGCCCGCAGTAGCGATGGCCCAGCATGCGGCAGCGATGGCCCAGCATGCGGCAGCGACACTAGAGCGCGGGGCTCTTGTGCGGCGACGAGCACGTTCTGTCCGCCGCGGTACGTGCGACGCACGCGCTTGCCGACGTGACACGTGATCTCGTACGCGATCGTGTCGGCTTTCGCAGCCAATTCCTCGGCCGTGAGCGATTCGTGACCGTCGCTGCCGATCAACGTGACCACGTCGCCGACAGTCGCTCCCGGAATGTGCCCGACGTCGATCGTCGTGTAATCCATCGACACACGGCCGACGATCGGAGCGCGCACACCGCGCACGATCACCTCGCCCTTGTTGCCGAGCCGCCACGAAACGCCGTCGTTGTAGCCGACGGGCACGGTCGCGATGCGCGTCGCACGATCAGCGCGCCAGGTCGACGAGTAACCGACGGCGTACCCGACGGGAATGTCTTTCAAGAACACGATCTGCGAGAGCAGCGACATCACCGGCTTCAATTCGTCCGACCCGGGCATGTCGCCGGGCAAGACGCCGTACGCGCTGATGCCGGGCCGCACCGTGTCGTAGCGCGGACGCAGATCGGTGAACATCGCGGCCGAGTTGGCCATGTGGATCCAACCTTGGAGGACGCGCTCGGTGCGCGCTTCGCGCAGGACGCGCTCGAACATGCGTTGTTGTTCGTGCGTGCTAGCAGCGCGTGCTCCATCGGCGGCGCTGACGTGCGTCATCACGCCGGCCAATTCCAAGTGTTTCGAGTCGTGCACTTCGCGCAGGAGGTCGAGGGCGCGATGCGGCAAGACGCCGAGTCGGCCCATTCCAGTGTCGACGTTGAGGTGGATTTTGGCGCGCACGCCGAGCTGTTTCGCGAGGCTCGCGAGCATCGCGCGCCGGTCGCTCGAATGCAGGGCGAGGTGCACGCCGTTTTGCAGACAGTCGACCGCTTCGTCGTCGACGATCGTGCCGAGGACGAGGATCGGGAGCGTGATGCCGGAGTGTCGCAGCTCCAACGCTTCCGCCGACGATCCGACGCCCAGCGCCGCGACGCCGCAGCGCACGGCGTGATGTGCGATCGGCACGGCACCGTGCCCATACGCATCGGCCTTGACGACGAGCATGATCCGCACGCCGGCCCCGGCCTTGCGTCGGATGACGACGAGGTTGTGGGTCAGCGCGTCGAGGTCGATGTCGGCCCAGACTCGGTAGGGGTTCACGGGCGAGAGACTGCCATCGAACCGAGCCTCATCCAAGATGTCTGCCCTCGCCCGCACGCGCCGAAAAGGCTGCGAACCAGCCGTGACCGTCCACTCGGGACGTCAGCGTTTGCGTTCGGTCACGGCGAACGGGCGCAGGTAGAGCGGTTCGAGGAGAGGCGCCGGCGTCTCGACCCCGCGCGCCAGTCGATCGAGCCCGAGTTCGAGCAGAGTTCGCGCGCGCGGGACGGCACCGACGAGAATGCGCGCTGCGAAGCGCGCCTCGATCCGATCCGCCATGTCCGTCACGATGACCGCGTCGTCCAGGCGCAGCTCGGCGAGCGTGTCAGCGCGCGCGACACGCACGGGCTCGACCTCGACGACGTCGTCGATCACGCGCCGCCAGCGACCGCAGTAGATTTCGCTCGAGCGCGCGTCCCACAGGAGGGCGAGCTCCTCGCCGTCCGAGCATTCACCGCGGCACAGGACCTCGCCCACGGGCACACCCAACAGCCGCGCACGAGCCGCGGAACCGAGTCCGAGCGCCGTCGCGATCGCCACGCGCAAACCGGTGTAGCTGCCGGGCCCCGTCCCGACGATCACAGCCGTCAAATCGCGTGGAGAAGCCCCCAGCCGTCGCGTCAGCACGTCGATCGACGGTAGGAGATCGCTTTGGTGCTGGCGGTCCGCCGACAATGCAATTTCGTCGGTTTTTCCGCGAAAAAAAGCCGCGACGGACGCCTCGCGCGTCGAGCCTTCGAGCGCCAGTACGAGCCCCGCGCGGAGGTCGAAGCTCACGTGCCGATCTCGGACGCGATCAGCGTCGCGAGCTCCTGCGCTTGGCTCTTGATGCGCTCGAGGTTCGGGCCCTCGACCATCACGCGAGCCAGCGATTCGGTGCCCGAGTAGCGCAAGAGCACGCGGCCGTCCTCGCCCAATTCCTCTTCGACGCGACGGCGAGCGGCAGCGACACCGGGCAACCCGTCGAGCGCCGGTTTGCGCGCGACCGCGACGTTCAAGAGCACCTGCGGGAACGGCCGGTACGCACCGGCCAGTTCCGACAACGGTTTCTTCGTCTCGCGCATCACGCGCAAAACGCGCAGAGCCGTGTACAAGCCGTCGCCGATGTAGCCGTTGTCCGGGCCGAAGACGATGTGGCCCGACTGTTCGCCGCCGAGCGACAATTTTTCGCGCCGCAGACCCTCGACGACGCGCCGATCGCCGACGTCGACCGTCACGACGCCGACTCCGACATCGCGCAAGGCGCGGTGCAGACCCTTGTTGCTCATCACCGTCGCGACGATGCGTTTGTCGCGCATCAGACCTTTGCGCACGGCCTCGCGCGCGAGCAAGGTCATCATCCCGTCGCCGTGCACGATCTCGCCCGTTTCGTCGACGAGCATGCAGCGATCGCCGTCGCCGTCGAGCGCGATGCCGATGTGCGGTTTGTGCGAGCGCACGAGCGCTTGCAATGCGCCGAGAGAAGTTGCTCCGCAGTTGCGGTTGATGTTGTCGCCGTCGGGTTCGGCCGCCATCGTGACGACGTGAGCGCCGAGCCTTCCGAACACGCGCGGTCCGACGCGACTGCCGCCGCCGTTGGCGCAATCGAGTGCGATCGAGAGTCCGTCGAGGCGCAGGCCGGAGGCGACTTCGCCGACCAAGTGATTCAAGTAGGTCTCCTCGTGCGTCGAATCGATCGCGGGCGGCGGGCCCTCGAGCGCGATCGTCGGACGCGCGCGCAGACGTGTTTCGAGCTCTAATTCGAGCTCATCCGAGAGTTTGTCGCCCTCGCCGGAGAAGACTTTGATGCCGTTGTCTTCGGCCGGATTGTGCGACGCCGAGAGCATCGCGCCGAGTTGGAAGCGCTCGAGCTTGGTCAAGAGCGCCAGCCCGGGCGTGGTGATCAAGCCGGCGCTCGCGACATCGAATCCGCTGTGTGCGAGGCCGCGTGCGAGAGCCGCCTCGAGTTCGGGTCCCGAGCGTCGACCGTCGTGTCCGACGAGCGCGCGCGGCTTCGTGCCGGGTTTGGTTTTCTTCGCAGCCGCTGGGCCGAGCACTTCGCCGAGAGCGACGCCCAAACTCGCGACGGCCTTGGGCGCGAGCCAACCTTCACCCGCGCGTCCGCGAATTCCGTCCGTGCCGAAGATGCGTTCCGAACTCAACCGATGTGCCTCTAGCGACGAATTGTGCTCTTCGAGCGCGCGTTCGCAAAGCACCGTTTCGGGCGTGGGGCCCCCGATCCGTCGAATGAGTTGCGCCGACTTCACTGCGCGACAACCGCGCACTCAACTGCCGGCCGAATCGCGAGCGATCGCACGCGCGACCGCGACGGCTTCCTTCATCACGGCGACGTCGTGGACACGCAGGATGTCGACACCACCGACGACGCCGAACGCGACTGCCGCAGCCGTTCCGCCGAGCCTGCGTGTGTCGGATTTTGCCGGCGGATGGATCGCCGCGATGAACGACTTGCGCGAGGGGCCCAAGACGAGTGGCAGACCGAGCGAGCGCAACTCAGAAAGCCCGCGCAAGAGCGCCAAATTGTGCTCGACCTGCTTGCCGAAACCGATGCCAGGGTCGATCCAAATTCGATTGCGCTCGATCCCGGCGGCCAAGCATTCGGCCGCACGTTCGCGCAGGAATTCGAGCACTTCCGAGACGACGTCTGAGTAAGTCGGGTGCTGTTGCATGTCGCGCGGAACACCCTGCATGTGCATGAGCACGATCGTCGCGCCGCGCGCCGCCACCAGCGGAAGCATGCGCGGATCGAACCTCCCCGCACTGACGTCGTTCACGATCGTCGCACCCACATCCAAAGCAACCGCCGCGACAGCAGACTTCGTCGTGTCGACGCTGATCGCAACGCGCGTGCGTCGTGAGAGCCCGCGAATCACAGGGACGACACGCTGCGATTCCTCCTGTTCGTCGACAGGACTCGATCCCGGACGCGTCGACTCACCACCGACGTCCAAAATCTCGGCACCCGCCTCGACGAGCGACAGACCGTGTGCGATTGCTGCTTCCGGATCGAGGAACTCTCCACCGTCGGAAAAACTGTCGGGCGTCACATTGACGACGCCCATCAACTGCGGTTCACGCGGAGGTGCGATGACATTGTCGTGGGCGGCGAGCAGGGCGCGCACGGCGCTCGCGGACTGCTCGAACTCGGCGAGCGCGAAGCGCGGCATCGAAAGCTGACTCCAACCGCCCTCGAGCGCTGTGAGCGCGCGCATGCTCTCGAGTTGTCGACGATCTTCGAGCTCGAGCGCTGCCGTTCGAAAGCGGACTTGGCTCCAGCCGACTTCACGCAGCAGGTTCGCCGGCACGGGATACGGCCCACGCATCGACAGCGTCGGCTGTGAACTCGCGATCGGGCAAAGCGCACGCGCGACCTCGCCGAAGACGGGGTCGCGCGCCAAGAGTTCGTCGCTCATTGGAGAATGAACGACGCGCAGTTCAAGCCGGCGAAAGCCCGGCGTTTCCAGGCAGCTCGCCGGGCGTGACTTTGGTCGTCGGATTCGCAACGGGGCGATCGACGCCCGGATGACCCTGCACGCGCGCCGGCGGAGCATTCGGACGCAACGCCTCGATCGACACACCGTGCATGAGGCGTTTGACCTCTTCACCGGTGATCGTTTCGTAGCGCAAGAGGCCGCCTGCGATCGCTTCGAGCCCGACCCTGTGCTCGCGGACGATCTGCACGGCCGTTTCGTACGCCGACTTCAAGAGCAACTGCACTTCTTGGTCGATCTCGCGCGCCGTGTCTTCGGAGTGCCACTTGCCGCTCATCAACTCGGTGCCGAGGAAGTCGGAACCCTGGCGTTCGGCATAGTTGATCGGACCGATCTTGTCGCTCATGCCGAGTTCAGTGACCATCGCACGCGCGAGTTCGGTCGCGCGCCGGATGTCGTCGGACGCGCCGGCCGAGATGTCGCCGCAGAATTCGGCTTCTGCGACACGACCGCCGAACGCGACGGCGAGCTGACCGATCATGCGCCGCTTCTGCATGTGGTAGCTCTCTTTGTCGGGCACCATGAACGTGGCGCCGAGTGCGCGACCGCGCGGCACGATCGTGACCTTGGTCGGATCGTCCACTTCGGTGATCGTCGCCGCGACGACGGCGTGCCCGGCTTCGTGGTACGCGGTGATCTTGCGATCTTCTTCCTCGAGCTTGCGCGACTTCTTCTGACGGCCGTAGCTGACTTTGTCGCGCGCTTCTTCGAGGTGCTCCATCCACACCTCGTCCTTTTTCTGGAGCACGGCCATGATCGCGGCTTCGTTGATGATCGCGGCGAGCTCGGCGCCCGAACGTCCCGGCGTCGAGCGCGCGAGGGCGGCGAGGTCGACGTCCGTGCCGGCTTTCACCTTCTTCATGTGGACGCGCAGGATGTCTTCGCGACCTTTGACGTCGGGCAAGTCGATGACGACTTCGCGATCGAAACGACCTGGTCGCAAGAGCGCCGGATCGAGCACGTCGGGACGGTTTGTGGCGGCGACGACGATGATGCCTTCGTCCGTTCCGAAGCCGTCCATTTCGACCAATATTGCGTTGAGAGTTTGCTCGCGCTCGTCGTGACCGCCGCCCAGACCTGAACCGCGACGGCGACCGACTGCGTCGATCTCGTCGAGGAAGATGATGCACGGCGAATTCTCGCGCGCTTGCTTGAAGAGGTCGCGCACGCGGCTCGCGCCGACGCCGACGAACATCTCGACGAAGTCCGAACCGCTGATCGAGAAGAACGGCACTTCGGCTTCGCCGGCGATGGCCTTGGCGAGCAGCGTCTTGCCGCAACCGGGTGAGCCGACGAGCAGCACACCGCGCGGAATGCGTCCACCGACGCGCGTGAAACGGCCGGGATTCTTCAGGAACTCGACGATCTCGCGCACTTCGTCCTTCGCTTCGTCGGCCCCGGCGACGTCGTCGAAAGTGGTATTCGTGTGGTTCTCTTTGCTGTAGAGCTGCGCGCGCGAGCGACCGAAGTTCATCACGCCGCCGGCGGCGCCTTGGCTGCGCATCTGACGCATGATGATGAAGAAGACGACGAGCAGGAGGATCCAGGGACCGATCACGAGGAACGCGCTCATCAAGAGCGAGTTCTCGCTCGTCCACGTCGAACCCTTGTCCTTCGAGATGTGGAACTCGCGGATGTCGGGCGTGACCTTCTTCGATTCGAGCAGCGCGATCGTCCCGGGCAAGTCGTCGGCCTTCTCGACTTCGACCCACGCGACCGAGCCTTCGTTGTCCTTCGGCAAGTAGAACGGCGGTTTGCTGATGACTTCGCGCCCGCTCGCGTCGACGCTGTCGGGGAATTTCTCTTTCCAAGCGGCGAGCGGCTGCGCGGACACTTGCACTTGCACGCGCGCCGATTGCGTCGGCGCCGTCTTCGTCTCGCTGCGCAATCCGGCGACGCCGGTCTTCGCTTCACGGGCGGGCGAGTCGGTCGGGTTCTCGAGTTTCGCGATCAAGACGCGCGCTTGGATCGGGTGGTACCAGTCCTCACCGATCGCGCGCGCCAAGTCGGCCGACTTGATCGCCTCGTACGGCGCGGCGGCCTTGATCGCGGTGTACTCCTTTTCGCGCTGCGAGATGTTCGCGAAGCGCACGCTGAAGTACGTCGGCGGTGCGCCGCGCAGTTGGCCTTCGATCTCGTTCGCGCCGGCGAATTGCTGCGACTCGATCTTGCCGGTGTAGAGGTTCCACTCGTACGCGTCTTGCGAGAGTTCCTCGCGCGACTTCAGCAAGCTCGGGCTGCCCACGAGGAGCAGCAGCGCAACGAGGAGAAAGAGAAAGAGCGCGAAAGACCCGAACGAGCGGGACTTCTTCGACTTGTCGTTCTGGGGCGTCTTCGATTCAGCCATGAGGGTCCTATCGGCGAGGCGGGCCTGCTCCTAGAGAGTCCTCGCCGCTCTGCGACCCCATAAAATAGGAATCTGAGCGGCCGAGAGGGGAGTCGCGTCGCAAAAAAGCGACTTGGGTGCGTTTCAACTACGTCCCCGAGTCCTTCCGCGGATCGCACGCGGTTTTAGTTCACCGGCGCGAACAGCTCCAGCACCAGCTCGTCGGCGATGTATTTCAGGACGCGTTCCCGGGCGCGCTGCTCGTTCGACGGATCGTCGAGAACGAAGCCGATGTACCTCCCGGCGCGCACTGGCGGCCCCAGAGCGCGTCCGCTGGTGCGCTCCACGAGCGAGGCCTCGGCCTCGATCAGGACGCCCGTTTCGAGGAGCGCGTTGTCTCGACTGCGCACCCCACCGCGCTTTTGGTAGGTCTTGACGGTGCCTTGGATGACGACTTCGGCGCGCGCCGGGCTCTCGAGCGGGACGTCGGTCAGGTCGCGCAGGGAGCGCGAGATCTCGTCGTAAAGGGCGCGCTCGACGTCGCGCTCCAGGGTTTCGTTGCCGAAGAATTCGATCCCCACGCTGCCGTGCTTTTCGGCGACGCGCAAACCGGCGTCGTAGCCGCAGCCGGTCGGGAAAAGGGCGAGCGCGAGGCTCACGCACAGGCTCGAAATCGTCCTCACGGCGCTGCTCCTGCCGTCCCGCGCGGATCGGCTACCGCGGGAAGTTCGGCCAGCCACTCGTTCGCGGCCTCGACGCGTCTCTCGTCGCCGGCCTCGCGCGCCTCTTCCACAGCCCGTTCAGCATGGCGACGCGCACCGTAGGCGTTGTCGACGCGATGATAGAAGCGCGACACGATCAGATCGTTGTCCGACAGCCGGCGCAGCGCGTCGCCGAGCTCAATGCGCACGCGCCCTTCCAAGTCGTCCTTGCCGGAGAAAGCGAGCAACCACTCTTGAAGCTCGGTCCGCGCTTTCGCGATCGCGCTGCGGTCGTATTCGGGGCTCTTGATCGATGCGAGGCGCATGTGTGGTACGTGCGCCTGCGCGGCAGAGCGCAGCGGGCTACCGGGATGATTCAAGACGAGCTTCTCGGCGCGATCGACGGCGACGTCCCACTCGTGATCGTCCTCGTAGTAGAGGTACAGCGCGCGGTAGGCCTCGTCGCAGCGCCTGGCCCACGGTGCATTCAAGATGACGTACTCGAGGATCGCCTGGCCCTCGTCCCGATCGCTCCAAAACCCGAGGAATCCAGGGCTGTCGGCGATCGCATCGAGTCCGATCTCGCACATCATGTCGCCGGCTCTCTGGCGTTCGTGGTGCAGCGGGAACTTGGTGTCGAGCTTCTTCAAAACGTCGTACGCGTCGAGCTTTTCGCCTTCCGCGATCAGGCGCGTCGCGGCGGCGAGCCCGGCTTCGACGGCGAGTTGGCGCGGCAGATCGATGTCGACCATGTCGGCCAGAGCCTCGGCGCCGTCGGGGTCGAGGGCGAGATCGGCGATGCGCTGCGCGCAGGCTTTTTCGAGCAGGATTTGCACGCGGTCGCGCTCTGCGGCGCTGAGTCCTCGCGCGCGCGACGCCGATCGCATCCAGTCGATGGCGGTCTCCGTGTCGCCGCTCGCGAGCGCCGCTTCTGCTTTCGTCAAAGCTGCGGGCAAGTCTTCCGGGTCGAGTTCGCTCGGGATGTGATTCGGCGAGAGCGGCACCCAACCGGGCAGCGCCGAACAACCGCAGCCGACGAATGCAACGAGGGCGAAGAGCAGTGCGTGGAGAGAGCGAGTGTTCAAGCGGAGTCGGTGGCGTTCGAGGCGCTTTTCGGGGCGTTGCGGTTCGGCACGGCGAGGAACGCGCGTTGACTCTTCGGGCGCGTCTCGAGGTGGTAGTCGAGGAAGCGTCCGAGGAAGTCGCGCACGCGCTCGACGCGTTTCGGGTCGAGTGCGGGGATGAGCTTAGCGTCTTGCACGGCCAGTGAGCGACCGTCGTCGAGCACGCTCACCGGCAGCGTTCCGACCCGCCGACCGGCGGAGCGCGCTTCGTCCGCACACGCTCGACACAAGCGTCCGCCGGCACCTGCAGAAAATGCGGCGCGCAAGTGCGGCGTGCGCACGATCGGGGGAGCGTCCTTGCCGCACGAGGCACACGTCTCGAGCGCCGGCGCGAGTCCCAAGTGTTCGAGGAATTGAAGCTCGAAACGCACGAGTGCGCAGTCCGCTCGCGCGTCCGGTCGTTCGAGCGCCGACAAAGCTCCAGTCACGAGTTCGAAGAGCTTTGGATCGAGCGTCATGTGCCGGGCCGCGATGTCGGCGAGCTCCAAGATCGTGCTGGCGGCTTTGAAGTGGTCGAGCGACGTCCGCATCACCCGGCGACGCACGCGGATAGAGCCGGAGCGCAGCAATTGCAGGTCGCGTCGCGGCGAGGCGTCCCACTCCAGTTCCAGTTCGTCGAAGAGATCGAGGACGCAGAAGTAGCGCGACGTCGGTCGGTACGCACCGCGCGCGAGCAAGTGCACTCGCCCGTGGTTCGCCGTGATCGCGTGCACGATCAACGAGGACTCGCTGAACGGATGCCTCTGCAAACACAGCGCTCGATCGACGACGACAGTCACGCGTGGAGGTTACCTTGCATCCAACGTGACGGACATCGTTCACGCTTCGTCTGCTACGGACGAGTTCGACCTTAGCATCATGGGGCTGCGTCAGGTGGTGGCCTCTGAGGTTCCTATTCAACCCGGCGCGCTTCAGTCCTGCTGATGTGCGGTTGACTGGCAAGCCGCCACGAATGCCCAGAAAAATCAAAAAAACACCGCTCCCCGCTCCCCGCTC
>JAWXBU010000178.1:0-31525 GCA_034440255.1 Planctomycetota bacterium
GCTGCCTCTCGCCGTGCTGCCTCTCGCCGTGCTGACCCTCGCCGTGCTGAAACTCAACGCGTTGAGCTTCACCGCGTTGAACTTCACTGCGCGGAGCCGCATGTGCCGGACGATCGTGACGCGGAGGGCCCCCAGCCGGAGCCGGACCTGCGCCCCGACCGCGGCCGCGTCCGCGACGACGATTGCCGCCTGCACCGCGGTCTTGTGTCGGTTGTTCGCCGCCCTCGCCGAACGCGGGCGCTTCGTGGCCGTGCTGCTCGGCGCCCTCTCGACCGACTTCGACCTCGTGTTCGGCATCCGGCTGATCCGCGTGAGCGTGGACCTCTTCGTCGTGAACGTGTTCTTCGACACGCGGGGCAGCGTGCGAGCGCCCTCCACCACCGCCGCCGCGACCGTGACCTTGTCCGCGCTGTCCTCCGCCGCGCTCTTCGCGTCGGCCGCCACGATCGTCGCCGCGACCGCCGCGCTCGCGCAGCACTTCGCCGAAGCCGTCGGTGTGCACTTCGCCCACGTCCAAGAATTCAGTCGGGATCGGATCCGACAAGAACAACGAACGGCGGTCGTAGAAGTTGATGCCTGCTTCCCACGCATCGCCGGCGCGGACCGTGATCACCACGTAGTCGTGTGCGGCGCGCCGACCGGATTCGATCGCGTCCTCGGGCGAGAGCGCCAAGTGCAAGAAACGCCGCCGACCTGCGCGCAATCCGTGGCGACGCGCGCGATCGGCATCGCCGCTCGAGACACCGACGAACAGCTCGGCAGGCGGCTCGGAGGGCTGGCCGGGTTGGACCTCGATCGAGTGTCCGTACAGCGCGCGGATCTTCGTGCCTTCGATCTCGTAGCGTTGACGATCGCCGCCAAGGACTGCGTCGCGCACGTCCATCTCGTCGACCGGTTCACCGAGGCGTTCGTTCAGCGCGCGCACCACGTCGTCGACTTCGGCGTATCCGAACTCGTCGACGGTGAGGTCGAATTCCTCCGGCTGGTGGCGGAGCATGTAAGCGAGAGAGCGAGTGATGCGTTCGATCAGAGCGGGATGCGTCATGGGGCCAAAAAAACCAGCGGACTGTGCTCGTAAGAGTGCTCGTAAGAGTGCTCGAAAAAATCGGCCCGGTCGTGCCGGGCACAAGGCCTCGGATTCTATCCAGGCGCTAGGGCGCGAGGCCACTCTTCGATCGCTGGATCAGGCCGGATCGGGTGTGAATTCGATGCGGCAGCGGTAGCGCGGGGCGCTCGTTTTCGCCGGGGTGGACGGTGTGAACCCCTGCTCCGTGAGCTCGTGGACCCACGGCGCCGCGCCCACGACCTCGATCTCGAATTCGTCCCCGGATTCCAGGTCCAGCCACACGAGTTGTGCGGTCGTGAACACGATTTCGACAGGGCCCGGCTCTCTCTTTTCAGTTCCCATTCTCTCCCTCTTCTCTTTCGCCCCCATAGTCGACCGAGCCGGTCACGTATTCGAAGAAGACACGACGAAATCCGGTCAAAGGACTGTAGTTCAGCGGATCGCGAGCGGCGCCTTGTCGCATTCGGGCGGAATAGCGACGCCGAGGAGGGACAGGACCGTCGGCGCGATGTGCAAGAGGTCGAGGCCGCCCTCCGGCATGGTGACCTTGCGATTGCAGAAGAAAGCACCCTGCACCAGATCGGCCGCGACCGAAACGTGGTCGCCCGACCAAGTCGAGAGGTTGTCCTCGAACACGTCCCCCAGCGCGAACGGATCGGCGAAACGGATGTTGCCCGTGCTCGTCGCCCAGGACACGCGGTACCCGGCCTCGAAACCCACGAGGAGGTCGGCTTCGGCGCCCACGTACTCGCCGCTGTGAATTTTCGCGGTGTCGTACACGGCGCGCACGGCCTTGGCGGCGTGGGCTTCGTCGCGCAAGAGCAGCAGCTTGTTCGTGATCTCGGCGACCAAGGCCGGCACTTCTGCGGGCGAGACGATCCCGTCCTTTTCACGGCCGCGGAGATTCAAGTAGATGCCGCCCAGTCCGAGCGCGTAGGCGCGCGTCTTCGACCAGTCGACGAAATCGAGATAGGCCTCGTCGGTGGGTCTGACATCGGACTTCAAGACGAGGAAGCCCTCGCGCGCCAGCCAGTTGTTCAAGTGCACTTGGCGTCGGAACGACTGGAAGCCGTGGTCGGCGCACAAGATCAACGTGTCCCCCGCGCGCAGGTGCTTCTTCATCACGTCGCCGACGAGTCGATCCATCGAGCGGTAGGACTCGGCGATCGCATCTTTCAAAGGCACATCCCGACCGAAGACGTGCACCGTCTTCGCCGCCTCGGTCGCGTCGTGCGCCGGATGCGTCGGGTCGGCGTACTGGTACATCATGTGTTGGACGCGATCGGGCGTGCTCTCGATGTCGACGAACAAGCGCCAGTCGTCGCGAGCGAGGCCAGCATGGAGCATTTTCACGCGTGTTTCGTGCGTGAATTCGATGTCCTGCATGAACGCGATGGGGTCGATCTCGCGATCCTTGAACGGCATCGTGATGCACGCCCATCCGACCGTTTCGAAAGGCGTGTTGCTCGCTTGCGCCAGCTCCTTCGCGAACGAATTCGGTCGACTGATCGGCTGCCAGAACAGCGGATCGGCGGGATCGATCTGCAAGAAGTCGAGGTAGAGCTCGAAGGGTTCACGCAACGAAACGAGCCGTGCGCGCGTGATCGCTTTGACCTTGACCAGCGGATTCAGCGCGAAGGTCAAGTGGTACCAATCCGACCATGCACCCAGCGCGATCTCCTGCGCCTGACCGCCGATCGTGACGAGCGCACTCTTCTCGCGCAGCTCGATCGCGAGCGGCAGCGACGCGCGTCCCGCCTCGCTGCCTTCGAATGCTCCACCTCCTTCGAGGCGCGCTAGTTCGACGTCCACGAGCACGCGCCGACGCTCGGTCAGCACATCGAACTTCTTGTCGGACAGTTTGGGGCTCGCGAGCTCGAGGTCGATCTCGAAAAGCTCCCGCTTGGCGCGGTCGAGCGCGTAGAAATCCCGTGGGCCGTACACGAAGGACTGCGCTCGATCGTCGCGCACGTCGACGTGGAACAAGCGCCCGCCCGTGCTCGTTGTCTGCCCTTCGGGCGCGCGCGCGAACACGTCGGAGCGCGACGTGTACACGAACCAGTCGCCGTTGTTCGCGCGCACGTCGGGCACACCGAGTCCGGCGAGCAACTGCATGTTCGGGACGTCCGGTCGATCCCACTCCATCGCGGCGTCGATGACGACCGTCGGGACGCCGGCTTTGGCTGCGACCTCGAAGAAACCGGTCGTTTTCGTGGGATTTCCGACGACGTCGGCGATTTCGGAAGGCAGGTACTGGCGTGCACGCCATCCGCCGAATGCACCGACAGCGCCGAGGAAGAGTGCGAGTGCCAGCGCGATGCCGCGGCGGATCTTCAGTGCGAACGCGAGCAAGAGGAAAAAGACGACGGCTGTGATCGCTCCCAAACTCGCCGCGTTCGCGCCGGGCGAACGTGCCGCGAGGAAGCCTTTGAATCCTGTGAGGCGCATATCGGAGAGCTTGCGCGCTTCGTGCGTGGCGTGTCCGAGGTCGGGCTCGGGCGCTCGACCGGGTGATAGCGTGCGCTTGATGAACCCGGGGATGCCCGTTTCGCCGGGGTTTTGGCCGCTGTTCAGCGACGCCCACGACACCGGGGATTCGGCCGGCATCGTGCTCATGAGCGGCGCGAACGTGCCCTGTTCGCGCAAGAGGGCGAGGTTCGGCAATTGCCCGGCGTCCATCATGCGCTCGATCGTGGTCGCGTCGGCGCCGTCGAATCCGAGCACGATCACCCGCTGCGCGGGCTCGGCGGGCGAGGCGCACAGTGCTCTGCAGCAGAGGAGGATCGCGGCTACCGAACGCGCGAGGCGCGGGCTAATCTGCGCCGCATGGAGAAGGATCATTCGAGCGAGCCTAGCAGCCTCGCGCGCGACGCTCTACTGCGCCGCGGGGCGTCTTCGACCGGCGTCTTGATCGCGGTCGTCGCCGCCGTCGCCCTGGTCGTCGGTGCGTTCGTCTGGCTCACTCCGACGCGCGGACCGCAGGTGGTCGAGACGGGACGCACGACTGCGCCGGCGAAAACGACGCCACACGACGCTCCCTTGTCCGTGATCGAGCGCGATGCACCGCGAGTTCCGACGTCGACGGAGGCGCCGCCCGCAGCACTCGGCCCGCAACGTTTTGTAGGGCGCGGGCGCATCCACGGCGAAGTGCTGGCTGCGGACGGAGTGCAGTTTCCGAACGATTGGTCGTTGGTGGTCGAGCCGAGCCCGACGTTGATCGGCTCCGAGTACGCGATCACGAAGCGCATCGAATTCCACGCGGGCGAGCGCGCATTCGACGTGGATGATCTGCCTCTCGCCGGATATCAAGTTCGCGCCGTCGCGCCCAGTTTGAATTGCACCGACCTTTCGGTGCTGCTCGTCAAAGGCTCGGAGGTCGTGTTCGGGACGCTGCAATTCAAGCCCAGCGGCTTCATCGAAGGCCGCGTTGTGTCCGCTGTTGGTACGCCGGCGGACGGCGTCGCGATCGTGCTCGAAGAGGTCGCGACCAAGTTGCGCCGCACGCAGAGCGCCGACGCGAACGGCGCCTTCTCGTTCCACGACGTGCTCGACGGCGAGTACAAGCTCTACGTCGGTTCGGCGGAGACGCCGCTCGTGAAGCCGGGTGACATCCAATTCCGCGCGCCGAGTTTGCGCTTCAAGGACGTGACGTTGCCAGCGACCGGCACGTTGCTCGTCGAAACACGCTCGGAAAATGGAGCCCCGCTCTCCGACGTCGAAGTCTCAGGCTTCGGCACGCAGGGCGGAGCGTTCCGCGTGAAGACCGACTTTCAAGGGCGCGCTCGCGTCGCGTGGTTGCCGCCGGGTGATTATCGCATCGAGGGAAAGAGCGACGACGAGCGGCGTGGTCGCGTCACACTCGCTGTCGACGCGGACGTGGACGCAGTTGCAGTCGTGCACTTGAAGTGAGGGCGTGCTGAGCGGGATGTGCCTAGGTTGGAGAGGCTGGACGCCGTAAGTGAGGGCGATTGCGGCGCCAGAACCGCGCGATTTGGTGGCAGTGGAAACGCGCGATTTTCCTCGGAAAAACCGCGCGCAGCTACGACTAACAGAATTTTTTACTTGAGGGGGGGGGGCTCACCTTCGTGCACGCTCGGTCGCGTGTACTTCCCGGGGGCTCTAGCGCACGCACTTCCAGCGGTGGCTAGTGACAAGCAAGCTGTTCTTCACCGCCGCCTTCCGCGGCAAAGGGAATTCGAATGAACGTTTATCGCACAGTTCTCGCGATCGTTTCGATCCTGATCTGGACGCCGTTCCTCCGCGCACAGATGCCGCGCATGGAGCAGCGGTTCGAAGGGCTCATCGCAGATGCATTCATGAGCGACGACGGCTCTAAAATGTGGACAGCGGAGGACGGGGGCCGGGTCCGCTTCAGGGACGGCTCCTCACCCTGGATCTACCTCGACACGCCCGACGACATCCAGAACACGATTCGAGCGATCCACTTCCTGCCTGCAGCCGGAACAGGCTCATGGAGCAACCTCGGGAACCTCTCAGGTTGGATCGTGGGTGACGACCGTGTGATCTACTACAAGCCTGATGGCGGGATGAACTGGGTCTTCGCGGCGCAAGTGTCGCAGCAGATCTCCCCGCCTTCTTACACCTCGCACTTGCGCGACATCCATTTCGTCCGCAACCCTGGATTCGTCAACAACACGACAAACCTGACCGGCATGCTCGGCATACTCGTCGGTCTCCACGGAATGTGGCGCTCGACTGACGGTCTCGGGAGCGACTTCGGCAACAACCCCATCGCACTGGTTGATCAGGGTGGCAACCCGATCAATCTTGCCAGCATCGAACTCTACGCAGTCGACATCCTCCAGTGCGGGTCGAACGAACCCATCATCGTGGCATGTGCAGAGCCAGGCCTAGTTTTCCGCAACAAATCGTTTCCCTCGTCGGCGCAATGGGGCACCGTCATGGAATTAGTGTGGGATGTTCGTGACCAATCCCAAAATGACCTGAGCGTCTGCGGCTCGGATGGATTTTACAACAAGATCCACAAGACTCCGCCGCACCGCGTTGAACCCTGGGACATCGAATTTCAGAGAAAATGCGACGGCCCTCCACTCCTCGTCATGGTCGCCGGAGGAGAGAGCCTGGGCGGATCCGCGTTTTCGTCGACGGACTTAGGCACGACGTTCGTGAAGGAATGCCATGAATGCGAGGTGGCCATCACGTGCACGGGAAATAGCGATTACGACCTTACTGGATCGCGCGACCGCTACAAACGGCACAACGAGTTCAACCACCTTTACGGCGTCGCGGTCTTCGGCGATGGGTCGGCTACAGCGGGAGGTTACGGCGGCCAGCACGTCGTTCGCCGCACGGATGGCGTGTGGGAGGATCGCTCTCAACAGGGCTTTTGGGCGCTCGAGATGATGTCCGAGGATCCCTCCTTCATGCTTTTGAACGGTGCCGTCTCTCAGCGCACTCCCGGATCGACGAGCTCCAACGGGAAAGCGTTCATGGGCGGCCAAGGTGGGCAAGGACGGAGTACAACAGCGGCCAACTCGACGACTCCCGTTCCCCTGAATCCCGCAGGCCAACCTCAAGAGAATTGGAAAAGAGACTGGACGGCTGGGGAACAGTCTGGCTGGTGGCGCATGGAAGCGACTGCATTCAACACCTTTCAACAGGGTCGGAGGACTGGCCAGAACTACCACGTTGCGATAACCACCAACGGAGGGTTGGACTGGGGCCTCGAACATGTGCTGCCCCATGGGTATCACTTCTTCTTCCGCTCGATCGCGATCAGTCCGAGCGCGATCCCGAGCCAGGGTAGCGGAGTGGCCGTCGGACAAGCCGACCCTCGCGAATTGGAGGTACTTGGGTTGGGCTGCACCAAGCCGTTCTGGGGTCAGCCGAAGATCCTTAGAAGGGCCGTCGTGCAGGGGGGCATCAAGTGGATCGAGCCGACCTCCATCACCTGGCTCTCCACCGCCGGCGCGGCCGGCAAGGAACTGAGGGACGTCACTCGGGCTGCGATCGTTGGCACAAACGAGGTCTACTGGACCTGTGGCCAAGGTGAGACCCTCCTGCGTTCACTGGACAATGGCGCCAACTGGATCCAGTTTCCCTACCCATCCGGTTCCGCCGTGAGCGAGTTCAACGCACTCGCCTTCGTGGACCAGGACAAGGGCTTCATCGTCGGCAAGGACCCAGCGTCCGGTAAGGCCTGCGCGTATGCGGTGGACGCGAGTGCCACTCCGCTCACTTACGACATCTCACCCGCGGCCGTGGAACTCTTCGACGTGGTGTTTCATGCGGGCAGCAACACCGCCTATGCTGTCGGAACAGTGAGTACGGCAAGCGGGATCAGGGGCAGAGTATTCAGCTCCACGCTGAATGGTCTCCTGTTTGATCAATTCGCCCCGCTCACAAGTCAACCAACCTTGGGCGGTGTCGAGCCCTGCAACATCGGTGATGTCCTGGGTGCGCCTCCCCTCAGCAGCATCGCCTTGGCCACGAACGGTGACGTGTGGGTCGGAGGAGAATGTGGTCGCGTGTGGCGACTCGATTCGACAGGCAATTGGGAACCGATCAAAAGCCAGACCGATAGACACATCCTCGACCTGGCCGCCGCGCCTGACGCCTACGTGTACGCGACATCCATGAGAGCGAACCTGACGGGTCCGGGCCTGGTGCGCTGGAACCCGGGTTCTCAGTAGCGCCATGGACGTAGGCTGACCTTGTGCTGAGCGCGGCCCGGCGTGGGGTACCCATGCCGGGCCCTTTCCTTTGGGAACGATCAAGAGATGCAGCGGTCAGGGTAACGGTTTGGAGCTGCTTTCGCGTCGTCACCAATGCGGTTATTTCAAGAATCGTGGTATCCAAGGAGGGGTATGAAGATGGTTCATTCAGGCGCAGAGCGTGCTTCCCATACGGCAGGTCCAATCATGAAAGTCCCCGTCGCGGTAATCTGTGTCGCTCTGTTCTCCGTACTTACAACTGGAGCGCATGCACAACGTCAGCTTCAGAAAGTCACTGGCCCTACAGCGACAGCCTTCACAGCAAATGCCTATGGGGCGCGTTCAGCCCACTACGGGGACTGGGCGATCGTCACCGCGCTCGGAGCTTCATCGGGTGCAGCGGTCAACTCGTCACGTTCGGCGGCTCACTCGGCCTCTATCGACTCGGCGTTCAGTTCGCCGACGCTGAAGGCGTGATCGTTCGGCCCCCGGGCCTGGTGGCTTATTCACAGACTCTCGGAGGACTCGGCGCGATCACCGCTGGTCAGACGTGGAGCTTCCAATGCTGGTACCGCGACATCGCGTCCCCGTGCGGAATCACCAACAACCTCTCGAACGGGTTATCGGTTCAGTTCGTGCCCTGACGCGCGAACGCGACGGCGTCAGCTCCGGGACTCACGCGAGCACTGGATGCGCTTGTAGAGAGCCGTCCGCGAGAACGCCACAGCGTGCTCGACGGGGCTAACTATAAAGGCGAACGCGCCACGCGTTCGCTACTCTCGATCCAGCGCGCGAAATCCTGCTCGAAGGCCGTGAAGCCGCGTCCGTCGAGCTCCGCGATCGTGTCGCGGCCGTGCACGACTCGGATCTGGGCGTTGAGCTCGATTTTCCCAGTGAAACGCGCGATCCTGGGCTCGTTGTCCAAATCTGCGCGTGCCTCGGCGAGAGCTTCCACGTCGGTGCGGTTGACCTCGTCGGCAAGCGCTTTCGCGGTCAGTGGTGCACCGGTCAGGTTCTCGACGAAGTCGAAGAAAGTGTGCGCATTGCCGGGCGCCCAATAATGCTCGCGCAAGCTCAGGCCGATGCGCGGATTGTCGACCAGGTGTCCGTCGCGCTCCTTGAAGAACGCGCGCGTCTGCTGCACGGCCATCTCGGCGAGCACGTAGCCGTGGTAGTAAGCGCTGCTCTCGCCCGACAGCAGGTGCGGCACCGCGAGCGTCGGTCGCGGCGAACCGCCGTCGAGGAACAGGAGTCGTTCTTCGACCGCGCGCAGCTCTTGCAAGATGCGCTCGGGCGTCAACTCGGCATCGGGGATCTCGTAGACGGCGCGCTCGGCGTAGCACACCGAACACATCGCGCGGATGTTCCACGCGGCCATCGGTTGCACGATCTCGATGCCTTTCAAGATCAACTCGCGCGGCATCGCGACCCCGTCTGCGGTGCGAGCGTAGCGCGCTTGCCAATCCGGATCGCCGAGCAGACTGTCGAGGAACATGCTCTGCGTCTCGGCCATCGCGACGGAACTGGGCGCGAATTCCTGCGCGAAACAGGGCGCGGGCATGTCGATGTTGGCGAAGTGCGCAGCGTGTCCGCCTTCGTGGAAGAGCGTCTCGGTCGCGCGTCGTCCGACGCCGACTTGGCCGGGAATCGCGTTCGCCGTGAATTGAATGCGCGCCGGACGGAAGTGTCCGTCTTCGCGCCATGCCGGCACCGGCCCGTGCATGAACCCGTTCTCGTACTTACCTTTGCGATCGACGAGATCGAGCACGAGAGCGGCGCCGTTGTAGTCGATGCCCAGTGCGGCGAACGAGCGCGCCCAGCGTCCGACAGCGCGTGAGAACGGGAAGTAGGGATCCTGTTCTTTCGTGAGATCACCGGCGACGGCGAAGCGCAGATTCCACGGTAGAGCCGCGGAAAGGCCTCTCCTCTCGCGCAAGTTCTCGATCGCAGCACGACCGGCGTCGCGCGTTTGGCGCTCGAGATCGTCGAGGCGCTCGAAGATGTCGTGCTTCGTGACGCCTTCGACGCGGCGCACTTTCCAATCGTAGTAGTCCTCCGCGCCGAGTAGGCGTCCGAGCCGGTTGCGCGCGCGCACGACTTCGATGAAACCGCTCTCGAGCACGAACGGTTCTATCGCTCGCAGACCTTGCCATGCTGACTCGCGCACGGACTCGACGCTGGACGTCGACAACAACGCGCCCAACTTCGTGACGCCCGCGTCGACGCGCCTTCCATTCTCGTCGTTGTAGGACAGTTGCAACGCGCCGCGTTTCACGGCGAGTGCGCCTTCGAGCGCGGTGATCTCGTCGGCGAGCGCGCGTGCTTCTTCGGAATCGATGACGTGCGCTTCGAACGTGGCGAGCCATCCGTTCAACGCGGTGAAGTCCTCAGCAGACGGCGTCGTCGATGCGTCGCCGCCATCGAGCGTGTTCTCGGCACGCTCGATCTCGCGGCGCACTTCCGCGAGCCGTTCAGGACTGCGCAGGAATTCCGCGAGCTCGATGTCGCGGCGGTCGAGCTCGGCTCGCGCAGCCGTCGGATCGTCGGCATTGCCCATGTACGCCGTCCAGAACGCGTCCTCCTTGCGGGTGTGCAGACGCTCGTACTCGTGATTCAGGTCGCGGACGAACGCGTGCGTCGTCGAGGTGGTCGCAGTGGGATTCATGTGTTTTGTGAGAGCGCCAGCGCTTGGTCGAAATCGTCGATCAGATCGCGCGCGTCCTCGATCCCGATCGACAGGCGCACGAATCCAGCTTGAATTCCGGCCTGTTCGCGCTGTTCGGTCGTCATTCGCGCGTGCGAAGTGTTGAACGGCAGCGACACGAGCGTCTCGACGCCGCCCAAGCTCGACGCTTCGAGCGCGAGCTTCAATCCGCGCGCGAAGCGCAGTGCCGCAGCGTCGCCGCCCTCGACCACGAACGAGACCATACCGCCGAAACCGGCGAGGACGCTCTTCGCCGTCGAGTGCGAACGGTGCGATTCGAGACCGGGGAAGTAGACCTGTCTCACTCTCCGGTCGCGCTCCAAGTGCCGTGCGATCGTCAGCGCGTTTTCTTGGTGCGCGTGCATGCGCAACGGCAAGGTCTTCAGGCCGCGGTCGAGCAGGAACGCCGCGTGCGGATCCATACATCCGCCCGCGAGCTGCATCCAACGGTAGACGGGCTTCATGCGTTCCGCCGAACCGGCGACGACGCCGCCGATGAGATCGGAATGCCCGCCCATGTACTTCGTCGCCGAATGCACGACGAGATCGGCGCCGAGCGCGAGCGGTTGCTGGTTGATCGGAGTGGCGAATGTCGCGTCGACGATGCACGCAGCGCTGGCACGACGCGACAATGCTGCGATCTTCCCGATGTCGACGACGGACAGCGTCGGGTTCGAAATGCTCTCCGCGAAAACGACGGCGGGTTTCGAACGCTCGATCTCGTCTTCGACGGCGACCAAGTCGCTCATGTCGACGAAGCGCGCTTCGACGCCCAAGCGCGAGAGCACGTTCGCGAAAAGATCCCACGTCGAACCGTAGATTTCGCGCGGCGCCAGGATCACGGAGCCCTGCTTCACGACGCTCATCACGGCCGCGTGGATCGCGGCCATGCCCGAAGCGAAGACGAGCGCTCGCTCCGCACCCTCGAGTCGCGCGATGCGCACTTGCACGACGTCGAGCGACGGATTCTTGATGCGCGTGTAGATGAGCGCTTCGTCCGCGTGGCCCGATAGCATGCGCTCGTACGCGACGTCGTCGAGCAGAAACGTCGTGCTCGAAACGATCGGCATCACGACCGCCGGGTTCAGAGCATTCGGGCGGTGACCGCCGTGGATGCACACGGTCGCAATCCTGTGCTGCCCACGCCCTAGGGATTCGTTCATGACGGCGATGGTAGCGCGCCGAGTGCCCGATCCAAGGCAGTTGCGTTGCAGAGGGAGTGCCCCGCGGTAACACTGCGCGCTCACGAATCGCCGCTACCCTGAGTCTCCCCCGCCTCATGCCCGAAACGCCGACGATCGATCTCACACAACTCGACTTCACGAAGCCGGTCGCGACGCATGCGCAGATCTACACGCGTTTGTTGCAAGCCGGACGCTTCGCACTACTCGACGGAGTCGCGCGTTTTTCGACGGAAGAGCCCGTCTCGATCGGATTCAAAGAGATTCGCGCTGACGATTGGTGGTGCACGGATCACGTGCCTGGTCGACCGCTTTTTCCGGGCGTTTTGATGATCGAAGCCGGTGCGCAACTCGCCTCTTGGGATTACCTGATGCGCCATTCCGAGCAGAGGGGCTTCCTCGGCTTCGGGGGGTTGAACGAGACGCGTTTCCGCGGACAAGTCGAGCCAGGAGATCGGCTCGTTTTCGTTGCTCGCGAACTGCGCGTGCGCAAGACGATGTTCATCTACGCGGTGAAAGGCTTCGTCGAAAACAGTCTCGTCTTCGAAACCGAAGTCATCGGTGTCGCGCTCTGAGTCACCAATGCACGCGCCGAAGACGAAGGCCGAAGCGACGAATTGGCGCGAGACTTCGCGACACGCCGACGTCATGGAGTTCGTCGCGGCGTTGCAGGCGCGCGGGGACGCGCGACTTTGCGTCGGCAGCTTCGGCGCGAGTCCGGAGGGACGCGAACTGCCGTTACTCGTGCTCAATTCACGCGGCATCCACACTCCAGAGGAAGCGAAACGCAGCGGCTTGCCTATCGTGCTCGTGATCAACGGCATCCACGCCGGTGAAGTCGAGGGCAAGGAAGCCGCGTTGATGATGGTGCGCGATCTGCTCGATCGCGATCCCGATCAACTGCTCGAGCGGCTCGTGATCGTCGTCGTGCCGCTGTTCAATCCCGACGGCAACGACCGCATCGACCCGGCGAATCGCGTGCTGAATCTCGCGAAATTCGAGGGACAGATCGGTCCCGCAGGCGGCGTCGGAACGCGCGCCAACGCGAGCGGCATCAACTTGAACCGCGACTACATGCGTCAAGACGCAGCCGAGATGCAGCTCCTCCAGTCGCGCGTGTGCCGGCCTTGGAAGCCGCACCTGACGATCGATTGTCACTCGACGAATGGATCCGTGCACCGCTTCCAATTGACGTACGACGTGCCGCACACGATCGAGTCAGGACGCGTCGAGCCGATCCTCTACATGCGCGAAATGCTGGTGCCTGCCGTTCAAGAGGCGGTGCGACGCAACGCCGGCTTCGACACATCGTGGTACGGCAATTTCGTCGAGGACGAAGGCGGCGTCGGCGAAGGTTGGATGACGTACACACACCATCCACGCTTCGGCAGCAACTACCGCGGCCTGACGAATCGCCTCGACTTGCTGCTCGAGGCGTACAGCTACCAGAGCTTCGAAACCCGCGTCGCGGTCACGTACGCGTTCGTGAAGGAAACTCTGCGTTTCGCGCGCGATCACGGCGGCGAGATCGTCGAGCTCGTCGAACGCTGCATCCTGCCGCCGCGACGCATCGCCGTACGGTCGACGCTCGAACGCTTCGACGATCCGATCACGATTCTGACGCGCAAACCGCGCACGCTGGACGGCGCGCCGATCGCTGTGACGATTCCCTTCATCGGACGTTTCCTCGGCAGCGAGTTCGTCGACCGGCCGTTCGGTTACGTGCTCACGCCGGAAGCGGCGGCGCACCTGGAACGCCACGGATTGACGATCACGCGGATCACAGAGGACGTGCGCGCCGAGGTCGAGATCGCGCGTGTCGAAAAATCTGCGAGCGAAACCAGCCGCGCGATCCTCGAGGCCTCGGCCGAACGCGAAATCGAAGTCGTGTGGCGTCACGACACACGCACGCTGAAAGCCGGCACACCGATCGTCGCGACGGAACAACCGCTCGGCGCGATCGCCGTGTACATGTGCGAACCGCGCAGCGACGACGGCTTCGTCGCGTGTGGAGTGCTGGCCGAGCCGCGGGCAGGCGCGGACTTTCCGATCCAGCGTTTGGTCGACGCCGTCGTTTGACGGCCGGTCGGCAATTCTCGAGCACGACGCAGCACATCCGGCGGTGTGGCGGCTCGCGCTTCCAGCTCTCCCAGCAGACGAATCGCATTGCATTCTGGAGAACGCGACCTGATCGGTCGTCGACAGTACGACCGATCGCTTCAAATCAAGTGAAGGTCGAGACCCTGCAAGAACGAGCGCGGTTCCTCGCTTCGAAACGCCGCGCGGCACCTGGCAACGCGTCCACGGCGCAACACTCGGACCCTCTCTATCAGGCGCCATTTCCTACATGTTTCTCCGCAACGTCCTCGCCGTGTCGGCGTTGCTCGCACAATGGAACGCACGAACGCGTTGCACTCCGCCTTCTCCATTCACACGTCCTGTCCGAACACCGCCGGTTTCGCGCGCGGTTTTTCGACCTCGCCTTCGGTGTCGAGGATCTCGAGCACGTCCAACTCTTTGCAGTGACACTGCACACCGAGCAATTGCGTCAACGACGGCGTCGTCGCGCCGCCTTCGCCGTGGATGGCTTCTTTGACGTAGGTGCCGTGCTCGGTACGCAATTTCACGCGCAACTCGTGCGCGCCTTCGACCGGCACGAGCGCGCGGAATTCGATCCAGCGCTCGCGCGCTTTGTCGGCTCGACGGTGGGCGACGCGCGCCGGAGTCTGTTGGACCACGTCGAAGCGCTGGCCTTCGAGCGCAAGCATCTTCTCGAGCGCGACCGGGCCCTCGGTCGTGACGAGCGCCTCGTACTCCTTCGCGTGCGGCGTCTCCTTGATGACGCGCACGCGGTCCTTCTCGGTCCAGTGCAGACCGACGACTTCGAGGCGACCTGCGTTGCGACGGTTGATCTCCAACTCGACCGCAGCGAGATCGACGTCGTGCACTTTCGGATTCACGAGCTCCATCACGAACGGGCGACCGCCGCCGAGCATGCGTACGTCGACGTCCTCGCGACCCGCCCCGTGGAACTTGTTCTTGCGCGTCTTGAACGCGGCGCCGACGACCCAACCGATCAGCTCTTGCACGGACTCGCGCGTCAGCTTGCCGAAGCCTTCGCAGCGCGGACATTTCGCGCGCCGACGCGGGTGGCCTTTGCACTCGGGGCAGAAGAACACCGTCTGTGGCAGGTCGCGCACGAGCTTGCGATAGCGGCCTTCGACGAAGACCTTCACTTGGGGTAGATCGCGCTCGCCGTGGAAGCGCGGGCGCTCGCGTTCACGTGAATCATCGCGATCGCGACTCGGCTGCGTCGAATCAGGCTTGCCCTGCGACGCTTCCAGTTCGCCGCCGTTTTGCGCCTCGGCGCGCTCACCGCTGGTTTCGGGCTCTTCCATCGACGACCTCTCCTTGCACCTCGTGGATGCCTTCGGAACACGCTTTGGAAACGCGCTCCGGAACGACTCGAACGTCCCCGGTCGGATGCTGCGCACCCGTTCCCCTCGATTGTGGGGCGAAAGAGAATAGCGACAGAGATCCTGAGCGCCAAGGTGAGGCCCGCTCCAGCGCTCGCTACACTCCGCCGATGCACCCGATCCTCTTCGAAATCCCCGGGCTCGGCTGGCCGGTCCGCTCGTTCGGCGTCATGGTCGCAATCGGGTTCCTCGTCGGCTCCCACATCTTCACGCGACTCGGCGCGCGCTACGGCGACGATCCGAAGAACGACCCGGCGCGCTACTCGAACATCACTGTGTGGATCGTCGTCGGTGTGATGATCGGCGCGCGCGCGATGTACGTCATCGTGCAAATGCTGATGGACACGGACGACGGCAAGCACTTCAAGGCCGATCCGCTCTCGATCTTGCGCATCTGGGAGGGCGGGCTCGTCATGTACGGCGGCATGATCGGCGCGATCGGCTTCGGCATGTGGGCTGCGAAGCGCATGAAAGTGCGCGCCGTGCACGCGCTCGACATGGGCCTGGTCGGAGGCTTCGTCGGCCAAGCGATCGGGCGCATCGGCTGCTTCCTCGTCGGCGACGACTACGGCAAAGTCGTCCCGGAGCGTTTCCAGAATCTCCCGTTCCCGATCACCCTCCGCGTGCCCGATCCGCTCCCGAAAGAGAGCCTTTTCGGCGCTGAAAACGCCGGACAACTTTTGTGGGCGACGCAGCCGCTGATGTTGATCAAGGCCTTGATCATCGCGTACATCGGCTGGCAGATCTTGAAGCGCCGTCGCTACGCGGGACAAGTTTCGCTCTGGATCCTGCTCATGTACGCCGTGTTGCGTTCCTTGGTCGAGACCTTGCGCGGCGACGGTGTGCGCGGCGTGTGGTTCAGTGGAACGGTGTCGACTTCGCAAATCGTTTCACTCGTGATCGCGCTCTTCGCGGCGACGCTGCTGTTCAAGAATCGCCACACCGTGAACCCGCTGCCCGATGCGACGAAGAGCGGCGGGTGAGCGCGCGTCGGCGACGCTCGAGCGAATCCGGGCCGGACTTGTTCGGGGAAGCCACGGCCTCGAGTCCCAGCACGTTTCGTCCGCGCATCGTCGCCGGTCTCGACGAAGCCGGACTCGGGCCCATGCTCGGTCCGCTCACGATCGGCATGAGTGCCTTTCGCGTCACTGATGCCTGCACCGACCTGTGGGTTGCTCTCGCAGACGCTTGTACGAATGAGATCGGACGGAAAGGCGAACGCCTCGTCGTCGCCGATTCGAAAGTCGTCTTCACGCGCACAGACGGTGGAGCGCACAGGCTGGAGAGCACCGTTCTCGCGTTCGACGCACTGCGCAATGCCAGCGGTCTCACGCACGTCGACGCGCGCTCATTTTTGGAAGCCGCCGCGTTCGACCGCGCCTCGCACCAAGATCTCGCGCGCGAAGCTTGGTTTGCGGCGCTGCCGACGCGGCTCGCGCGCGACATCGACGACACTGAGCTCGCGCGTCGTTCACAGAATCTGGCTGGATGTGCTCGCGTCGCACGAGTCGAACTCGTCGCCTTGTCCGTGGGCGCCGTTCCACCGGTTGCACTCAACGCCGCGTTCGCGCGCACCGACAACAAATCCACGGCGCACTGGGAAGTGTGCGCGCCGTACTTGCGCGACTTGTGGACGCGTTTCGCGAGCGAGGGTGTCGAAGTCGTCGTCGATCGACACGGCGGTCGCATGCGTTACGCGACCTTGTTGCGCGACACGTTCGCAGGCGCCGATGTCGAAACGATCGGCGAAGTGCCCGAGCGCTCGGAGTATCTCGTCACGTCGAGCGACGGCCGCGCATTGCGCATCGTCTTCGCCGAAAAGTCCGAGTCCTTCTCGTTCGCGGTCGCGCTCGCCTCGTGCGCGGCGAAGTACGCTCGCGAAGTTTGCATGGCCGGTTTCAACGCGTACTTCGGCGCACTGCAACAAGGCTTGATGCCCACCGCCGGTTACGTGACCGACGCGCGTCGCTGGCTCGCCGAGGCCGAGCTCGCGATCGAGCGCTCCGGAATCGCGCGGGACGCCATCGTGCGCTCGCGCTGAGCGGCGTTTCGTGCACGCAGAGCAAATCGCGACAACAGTTCGAGCGCGGGGGCTGCCGATGTTCAGTATTCTTTTCCGCTCGATTCGTCTCTACCCCAAGCAGCCCCCTCCCACCTCATCCACGTGAAGATCGCGATCCTCGGTGCCGGCGTTTCAGGCCTCTCTCTCGCACGCTTCCTCGTCGAGGGCGGGCTCGCGGCGTCCGACATCACGATCTTCGAGGCCGACTCGGTTCCGGGCGGACTGTGTCGCTCGAAGACGGTCGACGGGTTCACGTACGACGTCTCGGGCGGTCACATCCTCTACAGCAAAGACAAACCGGCGATGCAGTGGATGAAGGATCGCGCCGGTGGCGACGCAGCCTTCGTCGAGAAAGCGCGCCACACGCGCATCCGTTTCGGGCAACGCTGGATCAACTATCCGTTCGAGAACGGGCTCGGCGATCTGCCGCCCGAAGCCAACTTCGAATGCTTGCGTGGTTACGTCGCGGCGTGGCACGAGCGCACGATGCACAAGTCGAGCGCTCCCGCGGAATTCGGCAAGTGGGTCCGCTGGCGTTTCGGCGACGGCATCGCCGAGCACTTCATGGACCCCTACAACAAGAAGGTCTGGAAGCGCGAGCTCGATCAATTGACGAGCGATTGGGTCGCAGGTCGCGTGCCCGATGCGCCGGTCGACGATGTGCTGCGCTCTTCCGTCGGCATCCGCACCGAGGGCTACACGCACCAGTCGGTTTTCTACTACCCGAAGCACGGTGGATTCCAAGCGATCACCGACGGCATCGCGCAGTCGCTGACCGTGAAGATGCGCTTGTCGACGCCTGTCGAACGTATCGAGAAACACGGCACTTCCTGGCGCGTGAATGGTGAATCGTTCGACGCCGTCGTGTCGACGTTGAGCCTCACCTACATGCCCGAGCTCGTCGCCGACATGCCGCGCGACGTCGCCGACGCATGCCGCAAGCTCGAGTTCAACGGCATCGTGTGCGTGCTGCTCGCGCTCGATCGCGCGCAACATCCGGACTTGTCGTGGATCTATCTGCCGCACGCGAACCAAGGTCCGGCGAATCGCATCACGTACATGTCGAACTATTCACCGCACATGGCGCCGACGGGCAAAAGTTCGTTCTTGTGCGAAGTGACGGTGCAGGGCGGGCGTCCGTTCCCAGGTCGCGAGCTCGAGAAGGAACTCGTCGACGGAATGGTGTCGGCCGGCCTCATCCGTCGCGACGAAGTGTTGTTCACCGATCGCGAGACGATCGGGCAGGCGTACGTCGTGTTCGATCACGCGTATGCGACGCGGCGCAAAGTCGCCCTCTCGTGGTTCGAAGCGCAGGGCCTCGTGCAGCTCGGTCGCTTCGGTCGATTCGAGTACGACAACTCGGATCAGTGCGTGATCAAGTCACGCGAGCTCGCGCAGAAATTGCTCGAGCAGGCCCGCGTCGGCGCCTGAAATTAGCTTCATTTCAGGCCTGAAAGTACGTCTTCACGCCGGTGCGATGAGCGCGGCTCACGGCGACAACACGTGGAATCTCTTTCCACACGGATCGCGCCTTGCATTGCAGCAGCGTTCGGATCGCGGGGTGCCGACGGCCGCACGTTGGAACTTCACCCCGCGCTCCGCACGCCACTCGATGTCGTTGTAGCCTTCGACAGAGAGAGCTGATCTCCGACGGTTTGTAGAAACCGTTGTCGGCACCGCACCAACCCATCTCCTCACTTCGACCGATTTCGCGCGACCGTGGCAGGCGGTGCGAGATCGAGCGCAGCGTGAGAGGACCTCAGGGACTTCGCTCCATGAATCGCGCTTCCATTGCATTCTTCTCGCTTGCTCCCATCGTATTCACTGCATGTGGTGGAGGCGGAGGCGGAGGCGGGCCCAGCACTCCGGCGGTCGCGCCGACCAGCCTCACGTACTCGACGGGCGAGGCCTTCTGCATCAGCCAAGTCGCGGTAGCACCGCTCGCAGCGACACATGACGGCGATCCGGTCACGTTCTCGGTCACGCCGCCGCTCCCCGCTGGCCTGAGTTTGAATGCGAGCAGCGGCCAGATCTCCGGCACGCCCACCGGTCCGGCCTCGCGCCGTATCTACGACGTGCTCGCAGCGAACAGCGGCGGATCCGCTCGAGCACGTTTCGCGCTGCGCGTCGTCGCGCCTGGACGTTTCGTCGTTTCGACGAGCGCCGTCGACAACTCGTTCTCGATCTTCGCGAGCGACACGTTCAGCGGTGAACTGCGCCGCGTTGGGCAAGTCATCACGGGCGGCGGCGAGAGCGGTCCGGAAAAGCTCGTCGTGCATCCGACGGGGCGCTCGGCGTACGCGCCTAATCTCGCGACGTCGAACATCACGGTGTTCAGTGTCGACCCGCTGTCAGGCTGGCTCGATCGTCGCGCCCCGGTCGCTTGCGGCGCCGGCCCGCACGAGATGGTGATCGATCCGAGCGGTCGCTTCGCCTACGTCTCGAATCGCGGCAGCGATCAGATCAACTCGTACTCGATCAACGCGTCGAACGGCGATCTCACGCCGATTGCGTCCCCCATCTCCGTCGGTGCGCAACCGACGGCTCTCGTCGTCGACACCAGCGGCAGATTCCTGTTCGCCGCGATGCGCGGGCAAGATCCGAGCGGCGTCGGCAGTGAAATCGCTTCGTACACGATCAACCCCGTGAGCGGCATTTTGACGCCGACCTTCAGCCGCCTCGCGCTGCAAGGCAGTCGTCCGATGGCGTTGTCGGTCGATTCGGTCAAGCCCCTGCTGTTCGTCACGCTCGAGAGCCTGCAGAGCGTGCTCCCCGTCGGCTTCGACGAAACCTCGGGCGCGTTGACCCCGGGAACGCTGAAGGCTTCGGGCACGAATCCGAGCTCCGTCGACGTGACGGAAACCGGCAGCTTCGCGTACGTCACGAACGAAGACGACGGCACGATCAACGCCTACCGCGTCGATCCGACGACGTCTGAGTTGACCGATGTCGGTCTCTACTCGACCGGCACGACGCCGACGCGCGTCACGATCGATCCCACAGGAGCTTTCGCGTTCGTCGCGGCCAAGGGCTCGGGCGAGATCCTGACCTACGCGATCGACGCGTCGACAGGCGAATTGAACTTGCGGAACTCGATGCTCGTGCGCGGCTCACCCGTCGATGTCAGCGTCGTCTACGGGGATCGTCCGACGAAGACGGTCCCGCGCTTCGCTTACGCAGCGGCTGCGTTCTCGGGCGACGTCACCACGTACTCCATCAACCCGACGACGGGCGCCTTGACGCAGACCGGTGTCACGCCGACGGGCGACACGCCTTCTGCGGTCGCGATCGACCCGCGTCGACGCTTCGCCTGGGTATCGAACTCATTCGGCCTCACGCTCTCGGTTCTGAACGTCGACCCGACCACTGGCGCGTTGTCGGCCGCGTTGCCTCCGCTCGCGGTCCTCGGCAAGCCGACGCACGTCGTCGTCGATCCAACGTCGCGATTCCTGTACGTGACTGCACACGACGTGCAGCAACTCGACGATGGTTGGCTCACGACGTACGCGATCGATCAAACGAACGGCGCACTGACGCAGATCGACACGCAAGCGGTGGGATCGAATCCGACTTCGGTGTCGATCGATCCGACCGGGCGCTTCCTCTACACGGCGAACAACGGCACGGGCTTCCCCGGGACGTCGAACATTTCGGTGCTCATGCTCGATCCGAGCACCGGCGTGCCGACGAATTCCGCTCCGCCTGCTGCGGCCCCGGATGTCTTCGACCTCGCCTTCCACCCGAGCGGTCGTCACTTGTACGGCGTGCTCCAGACGGCCAATTCGATCGCGCGCTTCTCGATCTCGCGCGTGAACGGTCAGCTCACGGCAGCGCCTCCGCCGACGAGCGCCGGCATCGATCCTGTCGGTCTCGCGATCCTCACCAACGGCAATTTCGCTTACTCGTGCGCGCTCGACGAGCTCGGCACCGGATCGATTTCGGCGCACGCGATCTTGGCCGACGGCACGCTCTCCGAGCCGATCCAAACACTCGCGGACGGACTGCATCCGTACGACATCACGGTCGATGCGTCGGGCCGGTTCGTGTACGCCGCGAATTCGGGATCGAACAGCCTGACGGTCGCGCGCCTGGATCCGGTCACCGGGCTCATGACGCTCGGCGTGCCCGTGGCGAGCGGCAACGGCGTCGGAGCCGTCGTCATCACCAGCGTCACGCAGTGATTTTTTGCGAGAGAGCGGGCAGTGTTGGACACTGTCCTGCGTGATCCTCCACACTCTCGCACTCGTTCCGCTTCTCTCTCCTCTCGGCGACCGCATCACGGGCGCGACATTCGCGACTCGCTCCGAGGTGATCGCCGAACACGGGATGGCCGCGACGTCCATTCCGCTGGCGACACAAGCTGCGCTCGACATCTTGAAAGCCGGCGGGAGCGCCGTCGACGCGGCGATCGCGGCGAACGCCGTGCAAGCTCTGCTCGAACCGACGGGTTGTGGTCCAGGCGGCGATCTGTTCGCGATCGTGTGGGATCCAGAAGCGAGGGCGCTCGTCGGGTTGAACGCGAGCGGTCGATCGCCGGCAACTCTGTCGCTGGACGAATTCAAGAAGCGCGAACTGAAACGCATTCCCGCACACGGTCCGTTGCCCGTATCGGTTCCAGGCTGTGTCGACGGCTGGTGCATGCTGCACGCGCGTTTCGGCAAGTTGCCGCTCGCAGCGGTACTCGCACCGGCGATTCGCCTCGCGAAAGAAGGCGCGCCGATCACCGAGTTGGTCGCGTACTACTGGGCGCGCAGCGTGCCACTGCTCTCCAAGTTCGAGAACTTCAGCTCGACATTCACGATCGACGGTCGAGCACCGAAAAAGGCCGAACTCTGGCGTAATCCGGGCCTGGCGAAGACGCTCGAAGCGATCGCGAACGGCGGCCGCAAGGCATTCTACGAGGGTGAAATCGCGCGCACGATCGGCGAGTACATGCAGCGCAACGGCGGCTTCTTGTCGGCTGACGACATGGCGGCGCACACGAGCGAGTGGGTCGATCCCGTGTCGATCAATTACCGCGGTTACGACGTTTGGGAGTTGCCGCCGAACGGTCAAGGGATCGCAGCGCTCCAGATCTTGAACGCGCTCGAACGCTTCGACGTCGCGAAGATGGGTTTCGGCTCACTCGATTACGTGCACACGTTCGTCGAAGCGAAGAAGTTGGCGTTCGAAGATCGTGCGCGTTTCTATGCCGATTCGAGTTTCGTGCAGACGCCGATCAAGGGACTGCTCTCCGACGCGTACGCAGAGTCTCAAGCGAAACGCATCGGGGAGCGTGCTGCGAAAGCGGTCGCGCCCGGCAATCCGGCGATCGACGAAGGCGACACGATCTGCCTCTCCACCGCCGACAAGAGCGGCATGATGGTGTCGCTCATTCAAAGCAACTACCGCGGGATGGGATCGGGAATGACGCCGGACGGACTCGGATTCTGTCTGCAAGATCGCGGCGAGATGTTCGACCTCGAGCCCGGTCGTCCCAACAGTTTCGCGCCGAAAAAGAGGCCGTTTCACACGATCATCCCCGCGTTCGTGACGAAGGACGGCGAGCCGTTCTTGAGCTTCGGCGTCATGGGCGGTGCGACGCAACCGCAAGGTCACGCGCAAATCGTGGTGAACATCGTCGACTTCGGAATGAACATCCAAGAGGCCGGCGACGCGCCCCGCATCCTGCACGACGGTTCTTCGGAGCCGACGGGCGAGAAGATGACGGATGGCGGGAAAGTGTTCCTCGAGCGCGGCTTCACGGGCGAGGTCGAGCGCGAACTCGCCAAGCGCGGCCACGCGATCGGCGTGAACGTCGGCGATTTCGGCGGCTACCAAGCGATTCACTGGGACAAAGTGCATCGCGTCTACGTCGGTGCCTCTGAGTCCCGCAAAGACGGACAAGCGGCGGGATACTGATCAGCGCGCGACACCGCGCCACGCGCGATTCTCGGCGTACGCGGCTCGGCGAGCTTCCAGGCGTGTGCGGATCGACGCATCGGCGTTGCCGATCGCTTTCAGCAACTCGTCGAGCGTATGCACGGCGTCCGTGTAGCGGGCTACAGCGGCTTGAGCAGCAGCGAGCGTGTCGACTTGGAGGATGCTCGGTGCGTTCGTCGTCGCGAAGACTTCGCTGATGAGCGCGAACGCACGCGGTCCATCGCGCAAGGCATCGTCCTCCGCCGCCGCAAGGAGCCACGCGAGATCAGAGGCGGCTTCGGGCCATTTCGGTCTTGTGTTCAAGGCGTTTTCGAGCTCTGCGATCGCGCCGCGGACGTCGCCTCGAACCATCAGCGCTTGCGCCAGATTCTTGCGCGCGTCGGCCGATTCACGTGACGCTAGAGCAGCGCGCAACTCGACGATCGCTTCTGCATCCTGGCCTTGCGCGAGCAACGACGTGCCCAAACACTCGGCGACGTCGCCGCGCTTCGGATCGAGGGCTCGAGCGACACGCAACGGTTCTTCGGCCTCGACGAACATCCCCAAGTTGAGCCGCACGCTCCCGAGTTGCGCCGCAACATCGAGATTCTCGCGGCGCAGTGCGAACGATCGCGCCAGCTCGCGCTCGCCTTCGACGTAGTTCTTCTGCTGACACAAGACGAGCCCTAGATTCTGATGCACGATCCAACGCGACGGTCCGACCGCGAGCGAGCGCCTGTAGTTCACTACCGCCGCATCGAGGCGACCCGCACGCGCGTCGGCGAGCCCCAGGTTGCTGAACGCCTTCCAACTGTTCGGATTGACTTCCAAAGCGCGCCCGAACAAGGCTCGATCGTCGCGCCAGGTGTCGGCTTGTCGCGTGGCGAGGGTCGCGAGCGGAGCGAATGTCACGACGAGAACCGTCCACTGCGTCGTCGCCGAGGCACGCTTCAAAACGAACGCGACGAGCAGTGCTACAGCGAAAAGCGCTGGATATGCGTAGCGATCCGCGACCGTGGAGATGTCTTGATAGCCGAACGAAACGAGCCCCGACACCGGCAGCAGCGCCGCGACGAACAGCGCTGCGAACGGGAGCCAACGTCGCAACGATCTCACCGACAGGAGCACGGCGATCAGCATCGTGAAGAGCACGGCCGGCCACGCGCGCATCACCGAACCGAGCAAGAACTGCGGCGTGCGACCGTAGTCCGTCGCCAAATCGACCGGCAGGAGAACCTTCGACGCATAGAAACCGAACGCGTCGAGCGCGACCAAGGGGCGCGACCACAGGGGCGCCACGTTGCGCAGCGTGTCGTCACTCTGCAGCGCTTTCGTAGCGACGAAAACGACAGCCGCGAGCGCGATCCAAGCTGAAACCAGCGGCAGAACGCGCTTCCACGGCCTTCCGACGACGAAGCGATCGAGCACGAGCAGCGTCAGCGGCAAGGCAGCCGCTTGCGGCTTCGCGAGCATCGCGGCGACGAAGCACAGCGTCGCGAGCGCGATTCGCCAGGGCGCACCTCGGGGGTGCTCGCCGTGCAGCGCGAGAGGATGCGAACCGGCCTTGGCGACGCGAGGCGAATTGTCTGCCGAATCAAGTGGACGCCCCGGCGCATCGAACGCGCCCGGGCCTTTTCGTGCATCGCGGTCGCCGTGCCGCGCGACGATGCCGGCTAGCCATACGTCGAGCGCCACGAACGACAACAGCGTCGACAGCAACCCGCGCGCTTCTGTCACCCACGACACGGACTCGGCGACGAGCGGATGCACGGCGAACACGAGTGCCCCGACGAGCGCTGCTCGTTCGTTCGCGACGAGGCGGGCCGCGATGCGGAACACGAACCACGCTGCCAAGCAGTGCAGGGCGAGGTTTCCGACATGAAACACCCGCGCGTCCAAACTCGCGCCGGACACTTTCGCCAAGAACCAAAACCACGAGTACGCGACCGGCACGTACAGCCCGGCGTACGGCTCGCTCCACGCTCGCTCGAGGCCGCTGCTGCTCGCTCCGAGCACGAGCGGGTTCTCCGTCACGTTGATCGTGTCGTCCCACGACAGGAACGCGAACGTACGTGTCTGTTGGAAAACGACGAGCACGAGCCCGACGAGGACGAGTGCGAAAACGATGCGTTGTTTCACACGCTGCGCCGTCCCCGACCTGTCAGGCTCGATCAAGCGATCGGCTTGCGCTCGGGCCGCTTCCAGTTGCGAACTGCGTGCGTCAAGTACGTCTGCAGCTCGGACACCTTGAGCTTGTCCTGCTTCATCGTGTCGCGATGACGCACTGTGACGACGTCACTCGACATCGTGTCGCCGTCGACCGTGACGCAGAAAGGCGTGCCGACCTCGTCGAGTCTGCGGTAACGCCGACCGATCGCAGCGCTCTCGTCGTAGTACGTCGTGAAGCGCGCTCGACGCAATTCGGCCTCGATTTCGTGCGCTTTTTCGGGCATCCCTTCCTTCTTCACGAGCGGCAGGACACCGACGGTGATCGGCGCGATCTCGGGATGCAAGTGCAGCACGACGCGCTTCTCGCCTTCGACTTCTTCCTCGTCGTACGCATCGATCAGGAAGGTCAGCGCGGTGCGATCGACGCCGGCCGCGGGCTCGACGACCCACGGGAAGTACTTTTCCTTCGTCTCGGGATCGAAGTAGCGCAGGTCCTTGCCCGACGCTTCGCTGTGACGCTTCAAATCGAAATCCGTACGACACGCGATGCCTTCGAGCTCGCCCCAACCGAACGGGTACTCGTACTCGACGTCCGTGCAACCGACCGAGTAGTGCGCGAGCTCGTCCTTCGCGTGTTCGCGCATGCGCAGCTTCTCAGGGTCGATGCCGAAGTCCGTGTACCAGCTGCCGCGTTCCTTGCACCAGTACTGGTACCAACGATCGTTCTGCGCGGGCGGGATGAAGAACTCCATCTCGGCCTGCTCGAACTCTCTGGTTCGGAACACGAAGTTGCCGGGGGTTATCTCGTTCCTGAAACTCTTGCCGATCTGCGCGATGCCGAAGGGCGGTTTTTGACGCGAGCTTTCGAGCACGTTCTTGAAGTTCAGGAAGATGCCTTGCGCCGTTTCGGGCCGCAGGTACGCGACGGAACCGGCGCCTTCGACGGCACCCACGTTCGTCTTGAACATCAAATTGAACGCACGCGCTTCGGTGAGTTCGCCACCGCATTCGCCGGGCCGCTTGCTCGGTCGCTCCAAGCACGAAGCATCGGCCAACTTGTCCGCGCGAAAGCGCCCCTTGCACTTCTTGCAGTCGACCATCGGATCGGTGAAGCCCGCGACGTGCCCCGACGTCTCCCACGTCTTCGGGTTCTGGATGATCGCCGAGTCGAGTCCGACCATGTCGTCGCGCAACGTCACCATGCGCGTCCACCACGCGTCTTTCACGCGGCGTTTCAACTCGACCCCGAGCGGACCGTAATCGTAGGTGTTGCCGATGCCGCCGTAGATTTCGGAGGCTTGGTAGACGAAACCGCGGCGCTTGCAGAGCGACACGATCGTGTCCATGAACTTCGTTTGGTCTTGAGCCATGCAGGGGGGGGGCGAGAAACGAGGCCTATTTGGCGTCTTTTTTGGGCGCTTCCATTCGCGCGAAGATTTCAGCGAGACGTTGTTTGATATCGGGCAACTCGACGTTGACGGCGCGAATCACGCCGGATTCGTCGAGCAAGTAGATCGAGGGCATACGCGAGACGCCCCACTCGGCGATCCACGGACCCGCTCGGCCACCTTGCCACGAGATCTTCCAGTCGAGGCCTGAGTCGGCGATGCTCTTCTTGAAGTCGTCCGGCTTGTCCTCGGCCGCGACGCCCACGATCGTGAACGGCTTGTCCTTCAAGCTCGTCTCGAGAGCCTTCAGCTGCGTGAGCAATTGAGGCGTCGCTCGGTGCCAGAAACCGAAGAACACGATCAGCGTGGCTTTGCCGCGCGAATCGGAGAGCTTGAAGGCCTTGCCATCGACGTCGAGCGTCTCGACGTCCGGCGCCGTCATGCCGACTTGCAAACGTTCGAGGACGAACAGGATGCCTTTGGCTTGGATCGCTTCGGTCGACTTCGGGTAGGCCGCGATCAGTTCTTTCATGGCAGCGAGCGCGAGCTCTTTGTGCTCCGGCTTGGCGCCCTTTTGATAGAGCTGCGCCTTCGTCCAGGCAGCTTGCGCACGCAGCGCTGATTTCGAGGCCCCTTTCGCGATCTGATCCAAGAAGCCGACAGCGCGCTCAATGCCGATGCCTTCCGGTCCACCCTCGAGGAAGAGGAAACCGATGACGGCATCCGTGAACGCTGAATCGATGCTGGAGGCGACGTAGCGCTTGTAGAGCGCATCCTTTTTCGAGATGCGCATGTCGATCGAGAGGTCGATCGAGGTGATGACGCCCAGACACCAGCGCAACGAGTCGGGCTGGTCTTGAACCGCGAGCGCTTCGAAGCGCGGATAGAAGTCGTTGGCCGGCGATTTCGGCCACTGCTCGCGCGGGAGGCCGGCCTTCTGCAACTCCGCGATCGCCTTGGAGTACTCGGGGATCGCTGCCTTCAGTTCTTCCTCGAGCGACCTGTAGGTCTGATCGAGCGCGCGGCGTTCCTTCAGCTTCGACTCGGCGCTCTGCGGGACAGGCTTCGGGTCCTCCCCGCGCAGCAAACCGAACGCGAGAGTCGAGCACACGACCACGGCGTAGAGCAGGACGAAAACGCGCGGAAGCCGCGCAGACAACATTCGTTTCGAGACCATCATGGCGGTTTTTCGAGGTCGCACGGGAGCCACTCAAAGTGAGCAGGATAACGCGCGCGGGTGGTTCTACCTACTCTGGTGTCTATACTCTTCGGCCATGATTTCCGAGCCGAGCTCAGGGTCATCCGAAGTGATCGCCAGTACGCACGCAACTCCCTCAGGTTGGCGCGCGCCGATTTCGACCGCAGTCGCGCGCACGAGCGCCGGTCACGAGGTCCAGCGCATCTCCGAACGGGTCGAGGACGGCGTGCGCATCTCCCCCGCCGAAGCGCTGGTCCTGCACGATTTCGCGGACATATCGACGCTCGGGAGACTCGCCGACCTCGTCCGCCGACGCAAACATCCGAGCGACGCGGTCACCTACATCGTCGATCGCAACCTGAATCCGACGAACGTGTGCATCACGGACTGCGGGTTCTGCGCGTTCTATCGGCGACCGAAGCACGCCGAGTCGTACGTCCTCACGCGCGATGAAATCCACGCGAAGTTCGACGAGCTCGTCCTGCTCGACGGACGCCAAGTGTTGATGCAGGGCGGTCATCATCCGTATTTGAAAACGGACTGGTGGTGCGAGCTCTTCGCCGACCTGCGCCCGCGCTATCCGAACGTCAATCTGCACGCGTTGTCGGCGCCGGAACTCGATCACTTGGCGAAGCTCGACAAGCGGCCGGTCGAGCACGTGATCCGCGATTTGAAAGCGGCGGGACTCGGCAGCGTGCCAGGCGCGGGCGCCGAGATCCTGGTCGAACGCGTGCGCAAGATCATCGCGCCGAAGAAGACGTCGACGGAGCGTTGGCTCGAAGTTCACCGACGCGTGCACGAGGCCGGCTTGCGCAGCTCGGCGACGATGATGTTCGCGCACGTCGAGACGGCAGCCGAGCGTGTCGAGCACTTGGATCGCGTGCGCACTCTGCAGGACGAGACCGGCGGTTTCACCGCGTTCGCGTGCTGGACGATGCAGAAAGACGGCGTGCCTGAAGAAGAGATCTATCCCGACAAGGCGACGCCGGGCGTGTACTTGCGCGTGCAAGCGTTGTCGCGCATCTACCTCGACAACGTCGAGAACATTCAAACCAGCTATGTGACGCAAGGCCTGAAAATGGCGCAGATCACGCTGCGCCACGGCTGCAATGATTTCGGCGGCACGATGATGGAAGAGAACGTCGTGTCGGCGGCGGGGTGCTTCCACTTGTCCCCCATCGACAAGATCGAGCGTCAGATAACGCGCGCCGGATTCACTCCGTTGCGCAGGAATTCGTGGTACGGGATCGTCGACGAGCGCTTCCGTGGCGACCGACGTCCGACGACGCGTGAAGAAGCGGCGACGCACACGGATGTGGGAGTCACTCGTTGAGCGCGCGTCTTCTCGAGCGAGCGCGAACCGCCGGCATCGGTGACATCGCCGAACTCGTGCTCGCCAAGCAGCGCTTGTCCCGCGAGGACGGCGTGCGCTTGTACAAGGCCGATCTACACGTCGTCGGCGCGCTCGCCAATCACATGCGCGAGCGGTTGCACGGCGACCTCGCGTACTTCAACGTCAATCAGCACGTCAACTACACGAACATCTGCAACAAGCTGTGCCGCTTCTGCGCGTTCCAACGTCTGCCGAATCAAGTCGGCGCGTACTGGATGACGCCCGAGCAAGTCGCCGACAAGATCACGGCGCAACTCGGTGAGCCGGTGACCGAAGTGCACATGGTCGCGGGCATCCATCCGAAGCTCGAGTACGGCTACTACTTGGACATTCTGCGTGCGGCCAAGCGCGCGCGTCCGTCGATCCACGTCAAAGCGTTCACGATGGTCGAGCTCGACCAGATCGCCAAGAAGGCCAAGAAACCGCTCTCGGAAGTCTTGCCCGAGTTGATCGCGGCCGGACTCGGATCGGTGCCCGGCGGTGGCGCGGAAGTGTTCAGCGAACGCGTGCGTGCCGAGACGTACCACTTGAAGATCAGTGGCGATCAATGGTTGGAGACTGCGCGTACGGTTCATCGCGCAGGCTTGAAGAGCAATTGCACGATGCTCCACGGGCACATCGAAACCATCGAAGAACGTGTCGACCACCTCGATCGTCTGCGCTTGCTGCAAGACGAAACCGGCGGCTTTCAGACGTACATTCCGCTGTCGTTCCATCCGGATCACAGCGAGATGGCCGACGTGCCCGGCCCGACTGCGCTGGACGAGCTGCGCGAATTGGCCATCGGTCGGTTGATGCTCGACAACATTCCGCACATCAAGGCCTATTGGATCTTGATGGACGTCGCGGTCGCGCAGCTGGCGCTCAGCTACGGCGCGGACGACGTCGACGGAACCGTGGTCGAAGAGAAGATCTATCACGAGGCGGGCGCCACGACGCCGCAACACGTGAAGCGTGCCGAGTTGGTGCAGTGGATTCGCGACGCCGGGAGAATTCCCGTCGAGCGCGACACGCTTTACAACGTGGTGTGGAGTGACGATCCGAGTTTGGCGCGTGTCGGTGAAAATGCGCCGGTAGCGAACTAACGCGCTATCTCCCCTTCGGATTCAGCGAACTTCGAATGTTGCGCGTGGACCGGGCAAGAGGAGTTCACTCTGGACCGCGGCGGGAACCGCCGGGTCGAGATTGCGACCACCCGGGTCGAGGAACGTCCTGACGTTGATCCGGACTTCGCCCTCCATGTCGATTCCGTCGACCGACTTCAGAATCAACTTGCGTATCGGTACGGGGCTGAGGTCTGAGAAGGGCTGCCAGCGGCAGTGTGAACCCATGACGATTCGCTCGTCTGCCGCTCCCACCGCGTTTGCTGGGAGAATTCCCGCGATACAAGCGACGGGCGTGGACAGGTAAGCCCTGTAATACCAAGCCGCGGAGCGAACTTGGAAGGGCAAGCGCGCCTTACCGTCCTTGACGTTCAGCGTGATCCACTTCCACATGAGCCCATTCAGCGGCTCTAACTGTGCAAATTGCAGCGTTCCCTCGATCGCCGCCAATCCGCCCTTCAACTTCTCTAAATCCGGTGGCTCGAAGCTGATTGTGATCGTTGGGCAGGAGCCGAAGTCGACGCTCAACTCATCAGGGGCCGAGCCGCGCCATTTCATCAGCAGAGATTCTTTCTCGTTCGATTTCAGCAGGCATGACAGAGGCTCATCAGGGATCACGTCGTAGACGATTTCGCCACTCTCAGCCTCGATCCGTTGCTCACCTAGATCTTTGTGATCTTGTAACCAAGTCATCGTCCATCCGACAGGCGCTGCTTTCCAGCGGATGCGCGTCTTGGTCTCCTTCAACCTGCGCAAGAAGTGCGGCCCCGATTTCTCGGCACCACTCACCGCGTGCAGATACTCAGACACGCGAGTGCGACCATCCTCGATCCACAAGACTACCGGCCCGCGGAGCTGGCTCGGACACTTCCACGCGCCCTCGACCACGGAGGATCGACGCATCGAACCCGTTCGTTGTACGGGAGCGACGACGAGGCTCAGTTCGGCGCCTTCAGGGCCCGACTCGCAATTCGTGGTTCCGACCAGCCCGGCTTGCGGCTCAGCGCCCACACTCAATTGGATCTCGACGACGTCCTGGCCATCCTTGTGGGTAGCGATCCAATATTCAGCCTCGTGCAATGAGCTTTGCCTAGCAGCCCGTTGAAAAACTGTCCGCTCGACGTGTCGGTCATGCCGCCGATCTGAGCTCGACTCGCGACGCCGGTCTCGTCTGATCGACGATCATCAA